>NZ_JBDIUY010000035.1:0-178857 GCF_040212315.1 Brevibacterium litoralis
CGGCTCCGGTGACAACACCCCCCGGATCATGAATGACTGGGGGCAGACATCATGCCGGAGCCGGCTGGCTCCTACCCCTGATCATCGCTGATCAACGGGCCACGAAAAAGGTAACGGGGGCGACGTAGCGCTCGGCGAAGGCCTCGCGACGTCCGGCCAGGACCCGCTCACGGGCGCCGGGTGCGACGAACATGCCGATCCCGCGGCGCTTGTACAGGACGGACCTGTCCACGAGCAGGTTCACTCCCTTCGCGGCGGTCGCGGGGTTGATCCGGTAGAAGGCCGCGAGTTCGTTGGTCGAGGGTGCTTTCGACTCCTCGGCCAGCGTGCCGTCGACGATCTGGTCCTCCACCTGTTCGGCGATCTGCACGAACAGCGGTTTGCCCTCGTCGAACATGCGTGCTCTCCCGGCTGCCGGATCGGTGCTGCTGTATCGGTTAGTTACTCAACTTGGTAACCATTCAAGGCGTGCGGGGGTCAAGGGCGGTCGGCATGATGCTCGACCGGTGTCAGTCCCCGGACTCCTCCTGGACGCGGGTGACGAGTTCTTTCCAGGCGCCGGTGAGCGCGGTCTCGGGCAGTTCCGCCTCCCGCCGGATCGTCGCGATCCGCACCACGATGTGCCAGACGAACCGATCACGACCGGCGGTGTCCTCCGGGCAGTCGTCCCAGGGGCATGCCTCGACGAGGGGGAGCCAACGGTCCTCCTCGTGGTCGACCGCCGCCGTCCAGACGCGCCGGAGCCCCGCGAACCCGCCGGAGCGGACCACCTCGATGAGCGCGGAGTCGTGTCCGTCCTTCCGTGGAGGGTCCTCCTCATGCGGTGGCATCGACGTCCACCCCCACTCCCGTCCAACCGTCCCGGACCGCGGCCACTTCTGGGGAGTCGGGACCGTGGGCCGCCTCGGCGGCGGCGATCGTCGCGGCAGCGAACCCCGCGAAATCCGTGTCCGGGGCGAGCCCCGACACCAGCGCGGCGTACCAGATGCGGCCGGCCCGTTCCCAGGCGTACCCACCGAGAGCCGTGGCGGTCAGGTGGAATGCCCGGTTCGGGATGCCCGAGTTGAGGTGCACGCCGCCGTTGTCCTGGGTCGTCTCGATGAAGTCGTCCATGTACCCGGGCTGGGGGTCGGTGCCGAGCACCGGGTCGTCATAGGCGGTTCCGGGCGCGGACATGGATCGCAGGGCGACACCGTCGACCCGGTCGGTGAACAGCCCCTCGCCCACGAGCCAGCTCGCGCTCTCCACGTCCTGCCGGAGCAGGTACTGCTCGACGAGGACGCCGAACACGTCCGAGACCGACTCGTTGAGGGCTCCCGGCTGATCGCGGTAGACGAGCTCGGCCGTGTGCTCGGTGATGCCGTGTGCCAGTTCGTGCCCGATGACCGACAGCGACGCCGTGAAGCGGCGGAAGATCTCGCCGTCCCCGTCGCCGAACACCATGCGCTCGCCGTTCCAGAACGCGTTCTCGTAGTCCCGGCCGTAGTGCACGGTCGCCAGTAGCGGCATGCCCGCGCCGTCGATCGAGTTCCGCCCGTGGACTTCGGAGAACAATGTGTACGTGGCACCGAGACCGTCGTAGGCCTCGTCGACGGCGGCGTCGCCGGTGGCCGGTTCACCCTCCGTGCGCACGGTGGTGCCGGGCAGGGTCTCGTCCTGTCGTGCATCGCCGATCGTGCGGTGCAGCCCGGTGCGTGGAGCGGACACACCCGCCGAGGCGCCCCGCCGTCCGGTACGCCCCACACGCCCCGCGCGGAAGTCGGGGTCCTGCAGGAGGGTGCGCCGTGCGGCGGTGGCAGCCCGTGCGTAACGGCTGTCGTCGAGACGGGCGATGCGGTCGAGCAGATGCGGGGGAACGATTCCGGTGACCATGCGCCCACGCTACGCCGGGCCTCGGACACCGAATCGTGGTACGGACCCGAGTGGAACCTGTGAGTCCGACCCCGAATCCGTGAATGCGGTTGGAATCAGCCGGTTGTCGATAACACATCACGTGCCTGATCGGAAGGGTTGTCCTCCTCGCTCAGATCGCTATCGTCCGGGGCATGTCGGCCAAGGAGGACCCGGTGGAGGAACACGTGGAGATCCGCGCCCCGCGGATGTCCGATGGCGGCGGGATGTGGCGGGTGGCCCGGGACTCCCGGGTCCTCGACCTCAACTCGTCCTATGCCTACGTCCTCTTCGCCCGTGACTTCGCGGACACCTGCCGGGTCGCCGTCGAGGGCGAACAGGTCGTCGGGTTCGTGCTCGGCTACCTCCGCCCGGACGCACCGGACCGTGTGTTCGTCTGGCAGGTCGCCGTCGACGCGGACCAGCGCGGCCGTGGCCTGTCCGGGCGGCTGCTCGACGATCTCGTCGACGGACTGCGACAGGGCGCCTCGCCCGTGGAGTGGTTGGAGACGACGATCACCGACGACAACGCGGCTTCCCGGCGTCTGTTCGCGTCCTTCGCCCGGCGCCGGCACGCGACCGAGAGGATCGAGCCACTGTTCGCTGCGGACCACTTCCCGGACGGCCACGATCCCGAACCCCTGCACGTGATCGGTCCGCTGAGGACGACCTGAGTCCCGATCGGGCGGACCCGAGCGTGCCCGAGTCCGGAGCCGAGAGCTCCGGCCGCGCGGACGCACCGCGCGACATGCCCCACCAGGGGCGAGACCACGAGGAGACACCGATGTCAGTCACCGACGAAACGTCCATCTCCACCTTCGACTCCCAGGAATCCGGCGTACGCAGCTACTCGCGTTCCTGGCCCGTCGTGTTCGACCGCGCGCAGGGCGCGCACCTGTACGACACGGACGGCAACGCATACCTCGACTTCTTCGCCGGGGCCGGGGTGCTCAACTACGGGCACAACCACCCGGCCTTGAAGAAGGTCCTCATGGACTACGTGGCGGGCGACCACATCATCCACTCGCTCGACATGTTCACCGAGGCCCGCCGCGACTTCCTCGACACCTTCGGCGAGCGGATCCTCGATCCCCGGGACCTCGACTACCGCGTGATCTTCCCCGGTCCCGGCGGGGCGAACGCGGTCGAGGCGGCCCTCAAGCTCGCCCGCAAGGTCACCGGCCGGGAATCGGTCGTGAACTTCACGAACGCCTTCCACGGCATGACGCTCGGGGCGCTGTCGGTCACGGGCAACTCCCTCAAGCGCGGGGGCGCGGGCGTGCCGCTCGTCCACGCGACACCCATGCCCTACGACGACTACTTCGACCGGGACTACCCGGACTTCTTCTACTTCGAGAAACTGCTCACCGACGCGGGCAGCGGGCTCAACAAGCCGGCGGCCGTGATCGTCGAGACGGTGCAGGGCGAGGGCGGCATCAACACCGCCCGCGCGGAGTGGCTGCGCGGCCTGGAGAAGCTGTGCCGCGCCCACGACATCCTCCTCATCCTCGACGACGTGCAGATGGGCTGCGGGCGCACCGGCGAGTTCTTCAGTTTCGAGGAAGCGGGCATCACCCCGGACTTCGTGTGCCTGTCCAAGTCGCTCTCCGGCTACGGCCTGCCCATGGCCATCACCCTCGTGAAGCCCGAGTACGACGTGTGGGAGCCCGGCGAGCACAACGGGACCTTCCGCGGGGTGGCCCCGGCCTTCGTCACCGCCGCCGAGGCGCTCCGCACCTTCTGGGCGGACGATTCCCTGGCGACCTCGACCCGGGAGAAGGGCGCCTACGTCGAGAGTCGGCTCAACGCGCTGGCCGCCGAACACCCGGACGCGGACCTGGTCCCGAAGGGCCGTGGTCTGGCCCGCGGTCTGCAGTTCGCCGACGGGGAGACGGCCGGCCGGGCCGCCGCGGCGGCGTTCGAGCGGGGTCTGCTCGCGGAGACCTCCGGGCCGGAGGACGAGGTCCTCAAACTGCTCCCGCCACTGACCGTCACCGACGAGGAACTGGGCCGCGGGATGGACCTCGTCGCCGAGGCGACCGCCGCGGCACTCGCCGGCTGACCCCACCTGTCCCACGCACCACCCGACGAACCGAGGAGACCCGCATGATCGTGCGCACCCTGGACGAGATCAACGACACCGAGTCCGACATCCGGTCGGAGAACTGGCGCTCCCGGCGCATCGTGCTCGCGAAGGAGGGCGTCGGTTTCTCCCTCCACGAGACGACGCTCTACACCGGTACCGAGAGCTACTTCTGGTACGCCAACCACATCGAGGCCGTGTTCATCACGGAGGGCGAGGGGGAGATCGAGGACCTCGCGACCGGTGAGGTGCACCAGCTGCGCCCCGGCTCCATGTACCTGCTGAACGAGAACGACAAGCACAAGGTGCGCGTGCGCGAGGAGATCCACTGCGTGTGTGTCTTCAACCCGCCGATCACCGGCCGCGAGGTGCACGACGAGAACGGCGTCTACCCCCTCGTGACCGAGGAGCAGGTGGGCTGACCCGCCCCCGAGGCGCCCCGGCCCGAACCCGGATCCGACCGGACCCTCACGGCCCGGTCACCGCGCCGGAGGCGCCCCGCCGCGGGCCGCCGGACCCGGGTGCCGGGCCGGGGCCCGCGGTGGCGGCGACAGCGGGAATTCACGCGTCGTCGGTGGAGTTCACGTCGGGTTCCCCTGTGGGAAGGTTCGGTGACGAACGGGGGCGATTCAGGCCACGTCCGCGTCACCTCGGGTGCCTGGCCTCGGCGCCATGACGAACAATGAGACCCATCCCGACACCACTCCCACCACCGGACTCGGTCGCCGCGGCGTGCTCGCGGGCGCCGGCGCGGCCACCGTGGCCGGCCTTCTCGGCGCGACGATGGCCGCCACCCCGGCAGGCGCCTCGGCGAAGAAGGCGAAGCCGAACACCGCGATGCCCGTGCAGTTCGGCGCCGACGGCAAGCTGCGTATCGTCCAGTTCAACGACACCCAGGACACCCACCTCACCGACAAGCGCACCATCGAGCTCATCGAAAAGACGCTCGACACGGAGGAGCCCGGTTTCGTGGTCCTCAACGGCGACGTCATCAACGGGGTTCCCTCGACCGCGACGCAGGTGAAGCAGGCCTACAACAACGTGCTCGCACCGACGCCCCGAAGCTCTACGGCCACTCCGACGGGCAGCTGCTGTTCAATTCCTCGACGTCGAACGACCCGGCCGTCGGTGTCTGGCTGCTCGACTCCAACCGTTACGCCGACGGCACCATCGGTGGCCAGAGCCGTGACGGGCTCATGAATTACGACTGGATCCACACCGATCAGGTCCAGTGGTACCGGGAGACGTCGATCGCCACCGAGGACCGGTTCGGTCGGAAGATCCCCTCCAGGAGTGTGGTGACGTGCGCGGCGTCTTCGTCGGCCACGACCACATCAACACCTATGTCGGCAACTACTTCGGTGTCGAGGTCGGCAACTACTTCGGTGTCGAGCTCGGCTACGGACCGGGTACCGGCTACGGCACCTACAGGCTCGGTGGAGCCGACCAGCACCGCCTCCGCGGCGCCCGCGTGTTCGAACTCGACGAGAACGTCGAGGGTGTGTACGTCGGGTCCCGCGCCGTGTTCGCCGCGGATCTCGGCATCGACACGACCCCGGGCAACCAGCGCATCACGGAATCTGCGCCCCTTCCCTGATCGGGCACCGCCGTGATCGAGTACGGCACTGATCGAGCATTGACCTGATCGGGTGGTGTCCTGATCTCGTCTACCCGTGCCGGGCGTGGTCGAGGAGGTGGGCGGTCACGAGGGCGGGAGCATCGGCCACGCCCCGGAAGCCGGGAAATGCGTTGACGTCGACGACCACCGGCCCTGTCGGCGTCCTCACGACGTCGACACCCAGGAGGTGCGCGCCCAGCACGCGGCCGACCTCCAGGGCCAGGTCCGTGAGCTCGGTGTCCGGTGCGAACGGGGTGCCGGTCGTGACGTGGGCATGCGTGAGGGTCGACGGCTTGCGCAGGCCACGGACCGCCTCGCCCGCGACGTAGAGCTTGTGGTCGGTGTCCTCGGCCGGCAGCCGGGCCTCGACCTGGTAGGGGCCGGGGAACGGTGCCTGCGCAGGCAAGGTCGCGCCGGTCCCGGCCATGACGCTCGCTCCACGGCCCGGGCCCGCCAGTGCCTTGACGACGGCCTCCTCGCCGCCCGCGTGTGCGAGAACCTCCGGCCAGCCGTCGACCGTGACCGCTTCCGGCACCGTGACTCCGGCGCGGTCCAGGGCCGCGTGCCAGGAGCGTCGGTCCCGCAGAAGGGCATCGGCCGACCACGGGTTGCACAGCGGGATGCCGCGCTCGTGGGCGGCGGTGAGTGTCGGCGCCACGGAGGCGTGCAGGCCACGGTGGACGACCAGGTCCTCCCCGGTGAGGGAGTCGAGGTCGAGGGGCTCCTGGTGCGGTAGGAGGACCGGCGCCGAGGCGCCTCGGGCTGCGAGCGAATCCCGCACCTCGGCGAGCAGCGTGCCCGGCTTCGGTGGTTTGCCGAGGAGGAAGGTCAGTCGCGGGGCCATGGTCCATTCTCGACGGATCGGTCGCGGGAAGACAAGGGGCGGGGCGCCTCGTTCCACGGGTCCCGGTGAGGACGGTCCGGTCGCGTCGGGATTCGGATCCGGTGCCTCGGCGTCCTGAATCGCCCTGAACGATCGTTCGGTGTCCGGTTAGGGTGGGGGAGAAGCGATCCGTCCTGCAAAGGAGCATGATGACCACACGCACCGCCACGAACGGCACGGTCGTCGTCGACATCGACGACGGCCTGGCCCACGTACGGCTCTCCCGACCGGAGAAACTCAACTCCCTCACCCGCGAGGTCTTCGCCGACCTCGTCGAGATCGGCACCTCGCTCGTCGACGCCGGGGACGTGAACGCCGTCGTCCTCACCGGCGAGGGGCGGGCCTTCTGTGCCGGCCTCGACCTCGGCGAGTTCCAGCGCATGAAGTCCGGCGAACGGGTCGGCGGGACCAAGAACCCGGCCGGTCAGGGTGAGCCCCTCGGAGCGGCGAAAGCCGTCGCGCAGAAAGCCGTCCACGTGTGGTCCCTCGTCCCGGTCCCCGTCATCGCGGGCGTCGCCGGGGTCGCGTACGGCGGAGGTCTGCAGGTCGCGCTCGGCGCCGACGTGCGGATCGTCGGCGAGGACGCGCGTCTGTCGATGATGGAGGCGAACTGGGGCCTGGTCCCCGACATGTGCGGCACCCAACTGCTGCCGCGCCTCGTCGGCCCCTCGCAGGCCAAGCTCCTGATCTTCACCGCCGAGGTCATCGACGGGGCGCACGCCGGCCGGATCGGTCTCGCCGACGAGGTGGTCGCCGATCCCGTCGCCCGTGCCCTCGAGATCGGGCGGGACCTCGCAGGGAAGTCCCGGTCGGCCCTCGTGCGGTCGAAGACGCTCGTCGACCTCGCCGCGGACGGTGCGTCCCTGGCCGACGGGTTCGCCCGTGAGCAGGAGTACATCGGGGAGCTCATGGGCAGCCCCGAACAGATCGCCGCGGTCGAGAAGCGCCAGGCGCTCCTCGCGGCACAGCGGGCCGCCAAGGCCGAGAGCGGGAAGGCAGCGAAGGAATGAGTGCACAGGAGTTCAACACCGATCCGCGGAACAAGGTCCGCAGCGACCTCGACTCCGTCGGCGACGGGACGACCCATGATCCGATCGGTCACCTTTCCCCGGACATGCTCACGGGGCAGGTCGCCTTCATCACCGGCGGCGGGTCCGGTATCAACCTGGGTATCGCCAAGGCTTTCGCCCGCTGCGGCGCCGACGTGGCGATCTGCGGCCGGACCGAGTCGAAGCTCGCCGCCGCGGCCGCGGAGATCGAGGCTCTCGGCGCGAAGGTCGCGTACAAGGCCGCGGACGTCCGCGACCCCGAGGCGCTCGCCGCCGCCGTCGACCACGCCGCCGAACAGTTGGGCGACGTGAGCATCGCCGTCGCCGGTGCGGCCGGCAACTTCTTCGCGCAGGCGGAGAAGATGAGCGCGAACGCCTTCGCGACGGTCGTGAACATCGACCTGCTCGGCGCCTACCACACGGCCCGTGCCGCCTTCCCGTACCTGGAACGGACGAAGGGGTCGATCCTCTTCATCTCCGCAGGCCAGGCGTACAAGGCCAACAAGTTCCAGGCGCACGTGGGTGCGGCGAAGGCCGGGATCGAGATGCTCATGAAGGACCTCGCCCTGGAGTGGGGACCCAAGGGCATCCGGTCGAACTCGCTCGTGCCCGGCCCGGTCAACGGTACCGAGGGGATGGCCCGGCTGGCCGGTCCGACCGGTGCGGAGGAATGGCGTCGCGCCGTCCCGTTGGGTCGCTGGGCGGACAAGGAGGAGCTCGGCGCGATGGCCGCGGTGCTGTCCGGACCGCTCGGGGCCTTCGTCACCGGCTCGCAGTTCGTGGTCGACGGGGGTTCCGGCCTGGCCACGAACCCGGCGATCTCCGACGCCGTCGAGCGGGTGCTGCTCTCCGGCGACTGACCTCGATGCCACCCTGCCGCACCGGCATCCCACCGATGCCCGGCTGAAAAAAGTTCGCCGGTGGACCTCACGAATCGGCCTCCTCGAACGTCTACGGGGTGAAGGGGTCGGAACCGACCCCGGTGACCATCGGACGCCCTGAGCACAGGAGAACACCGTGAGCACCTCCCAGGAGGCCGTCGATCCCGACGGCCGGAGCGCACCCGACCACGGACCGGAGGACGACACCCCTGTCGTCGTACCCGGAGACCCCTTCGACGCCGTCGTGCGGGTCCACGGTCCATCGGTGTTGCGCTTCTGCCTGGCGCTGCACACGGTGTGGGCGGACGCGGAGGACTCCTACTCGGAGACGATGCTGCGCGCGCTCCGTGCCTATAGCAGCCTGGATCCGGACACGAACATCGAGGCGTGGCTCATCACGATCGCCCGGAACACGTGTACGGACGCGATGCGGAGACGTGGGCGGCTGCCCGTTCCCACGGAGGACGCCACACTCGCCGACCTCGTGGAGAACGAGTGGGGGTCCGTCGGGGGTCCCTCGGACGAGCCCCTGGTCCGCGTCGTCGAGCTCCTGCGGGACCTCACCGAACGGCAACGCTCCGTCATCGCCCATCGGTACGTGTGGGCGCTGTCGTTCAAGGAGATCGCCGCGGAACTGGGCGGGACGGAGGCCGCGGCCAGGCGCGCCGCGGCGGACGGGATCGCCCGGTTGCGCGCACGATGGTCGGAGTACGAGGACGAGCCGGCGCTGTCGGCCGAGAGCTGGGGAAAGGCACCGTTCTGATGAATACGGAGCAGCGGTACACGGACCCGTGGAGCGCCACGGATCTCGCGTATGCAGAGGAACTGGCATACGCAGACGAAGCTGCGCGAGAACGAGCAGCCGTGGGCGCGGAGGTAGCCGAGGACACCGAGATCACACCTGTCGACGACAGGGAGTTCCTGGGCGAGATCGAGCGGTCGTTGCTGCTCGGCGGGTCGACGGTGGAGCACCAGATCCTGCGGAAGCTGAACTTGCGGCTGGTCGAGCAGGCCGGGTCGGAAGGTCTGGTGGACGCGCGGTATGCGTTCCTCCAGAGCCCGATGGGAAACCTCCTCGTCGTCGCCACGCCCTTCGGGCTGTTGCGGATCGGTTTCGACACCGAGCACTTCACGACGGTGCTCGACGAGGTCGCTGCGGTCGTCGGTCCGGCGGTCGTCGAGGACCCGGTCGGCATCCGGCACCACCTGGACGAACTTGAGCAGTACTTCGCCGGGGAGCGCCGGACCTTCGACCTGCCGCTCGACATGCGGCTCATGAAGACCGGGGGATTCCGGTCGAAGGTGCAGTTGGCACTGCCGGACATCCCGTACGGGGAGACCTACAGCTACACGCAGATGGCCCTGCACGTGGACAACCCGAAGGCCACCCGAGCGGTCGGGACGGCCTGCGCACAGAACCCCCTGCCCATCGTCCTGCCGTGCCACCGCGTGGTCCGGACGGACGGCAGCTTCGGCAACTACCGCGGCGGGCACGACCGCAAGCAGTGGATCCTCACCTTCGAGTCCACCCAGCTGGAGAAGGAGAGGTCCGCCGCCCCCTTCTGATTCCGAGGCGGAGCGAATCAGTTGTTGGATGGGGTGAGGGTTTCCGAGGGAAACCCTCACCCCACCCAGCAGTTGATTTCACTGGCCGGCGGGATTCCAGCAGCTGATGGGCCGGCGGCGGGGCCGGGGGTCAGCCGCGGGTGAAGCGCTTGAGCTGAGTGACGTGGCCCGGCTCCAGCTCCTCGATGGAGTTCACCTGCAGGAGCTTCATGGTGCGGACGATCTCCTCCGTGAGGATCTCGATCGTGCGGTCCACTCCCTCGCGGCCGCCGGCCATGAGTCCGTACAGGTAGGCGCGGCCGATGAGGGTGAACTTCGCCCCCATCGCGATCGAGGCGACGATGTCCGCACCGTTCATGATGCCGGTGTCGACCATGACCTCGACGTCGTCCCCGACCTCCCGGAGGACCTCCGGCAGCAGGTGGAACGGCACGGGCGCGCGGTCGAGCTGGCGGCCACCGTGGTTGGACAGCACGATCGCGTCGACGCCCAGGTCGGTCAGGCGCTTGGAGTCCTCGACGTTCTGGACACCCTTGATGGCGATCTTGCCCGGCCAGATGTCGCGGATCTCCGCGAGCGCCTCGTAATCGATGGACGGGTCCATCGCGGCGTTGAGGAGTTCGCCGACCGTGCCGCCGGTCGAGGACAGGGATGCGAACTCCAGGGTCGGCGTGGTGAGGAAGTCCCACCACCACCAGGGACGGGGGATGGCGTCGAGCACCGTCCCCACGGTGAGCTGCGGCGGGATGGCGAATCCGTTGCGCTTGTCGCGCAGACGGGCGCCCGCCACCGGGGTGTCGACCGTGAAGTGGAGGGTGTCGAAGCCGTTCTCCCAGGCGCGCTGGGCGAGCCCGTAGGACACGTCCCGGTCGTTCATCACGTAGAGCTGGAACCAGTTGCGGCCGTGCGGGTTCGCGGCCTTCACACCCTCGATCGAGGTCGTGCCGAGTGTCGAGAGGGTGAACGGGATGCCTGCCGCACCGGCCGCACCCGCACCGGCCACCTCACCCTCGGTCTGCATGAGACGGGTGAAGCCGGTGGGAGCGATACCGAAGGGCAGGGCCGACTCGCCGCCCAGGATCCGCGTGGTCGTGTCGACGTGGGACACGTCCTTGAGGATCGAGGGGTGGAACTCGACGTCCTTGAACGCCTGGCGCGCACGGGCGAGTCCGATCTCGCCCTCGGCGGCGCCGTCGGTGTAGTCGAAGGCGGCGGCGGGGGTGCGGCGTTTGGCGATCGCCCGCAGGTCGGCGATCGTGAGCGCCTGGGAGAGGCGACGCTTCTTCGCGTCGAGCTCCGGCTTCTTGAACTGCATGAGTTCGAGCAACTCGGAAGGTTTGGGGAACTGGCGTTGCACCACGGAAGGCTCCTCACAGGTCGGGCGGGTGGCCGGGGGGACTCAGGACACCTTATTCCCTCATACGTGAGCCGGTACACACACCACGCAGCGAGATGGTGATCACCAAATTCGTATCCTGTGATCATTCAGGGGATACCCTGTGCGGGTTCTGTACGCTCTCGCCCTCCGCGTGAAGGAAACCGTGTCCGTACTCGATCGTGAAGCCATCGTCGCGCCCAAGGACTTCAACCGCTGGTTGATGCCCGCCGCCGCGCTCGCCATCCACCTGTGCATCGGCCAGGTCTACGCACTCAGCGTGTTCAAGTCCCCGTTCATGGAGAAGTTCGCCGCCGGAGAGGTCGCCATCGGGTGGATCTTCTCCCTGGCGATCCTCATGCTCGGCCTCTCCGCCGCCGTCGCCGGCTCCTGGGTCGAGAAGGCAGGACCTCGGAAGTCCATGGTCGTCGCCGGCCTCTTCTGGGTCGTCGGGTTCTTCGTGTCCACCCTCGGTATCGCCACCGGGCAGCTGTGGCTGCTCTATGTCGGCTACGGCGTCATCGGCGGTATCGGCCTGGGCATCGGCTACATCTCCCCGGTGTCGACCCTCATGAAGTGGTTCCCGGACAAGCCGGGGCTCGCCTCGGGCCTGGCCATCATGGGCTTCGGTGGTGGCGCGCTCATCGCCTCGCCGGTGTCGAACGCCCTCATGGCCGCCTACGGTGGCGGTTCGGAGCTCGCGGACCTCACCGCCGGTCTGACCCCGACCTTCATGACGCTCGCCGTCGCGTACGCGATCGCGATCGCTGCGGGTGCCTATGTCATCCGTCTGCCGCACCCGGAGTGGAAGCCCGCCGGTTACGACCCGGCCGGGGGCGGCACCGTCAAGGACGTCAGCCACATCAACGTCTCCGTCAACCAGGCGATGAAGACCCCGCAGTTCTGGATGCTGTGGATCGTCCTCTTCACCAACGTGACCGCGGGCATCGGAATCCTGGAGAACGCCTCGCCGATGGTCCAGGACTACTTCCCGGAGATCACCGCCGGTGCCGCCGCCGGGTACGTGGGTCTGCTGTCGCTGGCGAACATGGCCGGTCGGTTCGTGTGGTCCTCGGCCTCGGACTACATCGGGCGCAAGAACGTCTACATCGTCTACCTGGGCGTCGGCCTGCTGTTGTACCTGTTCGTCGCGCTGCTCGGTGGCTCGAACCTCGTGCTGTTCATCCTCGCGACCCTCGTCATCCTGTCGTTCTACGGCGGTGGCTTCGCGACGATGCCGTCCTATCTGCGTGACTACTTCGGTGTGCACAACGTCGGCGCCATCCACGGCCGTGTCCTCACGGCCTGGGCCGCCGCCGGTGTCGCCGGACCCCTCATCGTCAACACCGTCGTCGAGTCCCAGACCCACGCCGGCAAGGAGGGTGCGGCCGTCTACACGCTCGGCCTGTCGATCATGGTCGGTGTCCTCGCCGTCGGTTTCGTCGCGAACATCCTCATGCGTCCGGTCGCGAAGAAGCACTACGCGTCGGCCGACGAGATCGCCGAGGCCAAGGCCGTCATCGCGGAGGCGGCCTCCGCCCGTCCGGCCAACTCCGGCCCGATCCACCGCACGGTGGCCTGGGTCCTGCTCGCCGCCGTGACGATCGGACTGGCCTACGGCCTCATCCAGACGATCGTGAAGGCCGTGCAGATCTTCGCCTGATCCACCCCTCGCCGGGTGGATCCCGGCGGGGAGTCGGGCCCGACACGGGCGGCTCGTGCGCGTGTTCGGCCCGCTTCGGACCCTGTCGGGCACGGCCCGGCGAACGTACCCTGGAACCATCCCCCGAACGGAAGAGCGGTCATGTCTCTCTCAGGTTTCATCAACAAGGCCAAGGACTTCCTGGGCAGCCCGGACGTCCCCGACATCGACGAGTCGCAGCTGCGGGTCTCGGAGCCCGAGCGGCAGGCCGTGGGCGTGCCGGCCGTCGCCCACGCCATGGAACACGCGGTGCGGGAGATGGGCCCCGCCCGGACGGTGCCAATCCTCCTGGGACTCAACCAGTCCAAGGGCTTCGACTGCATGAGCTGCGCCTGGGCCGACCCGGATGCCGCCGAGCGCAGCCCCTTCGAGTTCTGTGAGAACGGCGCGAAGGCCGTGGCCGCCGAGGCGACCCGCAAGAAGGTCGGTGCCGACTTCTTCCGGCAGCACTCGATCTCCGACCTGGCCATGCACGACGACTACTGGCTCAACCGCCAGGGCCGCCTCACCACCCCGATGTTCAAGGACGAGGGGTCGGACCACTACGTGCCGGTGAGCTGGAAGGAGGCCTTCCGCCTCGTCGCCGACGAGCTGAAGTCCCTCGACGATCCCGACCAGGCGGCCTTCTACACCTCCGGCCGGGCGAGCAACGAGGCGGCCTTCCTGCTGCAGCTGCTCTCCCGCGGGTTCGGGACCAACAACCTGCCGGACTGCTCGAACATGTGCCACGAGTCCTCCGGCACGGCGCTCACCGACACGATCGGGATCGGCAAGGGTTCGGTGTCGCTGCGGGATCTGGAGGACGCGAAGCTCGTCTTCGTCGTCGGCCAGAACCCCGGCACCAACCACCCGCGCATGCTCTCCGCCCTGGAGAAGGTCAAGGAGAGCGGCGGGACGATCGTCGCGGTCAACCCTCTGCCGGAGGCCGGTCTCATCAAGTACCGGAACCCGCAGACCCCCAAGGGTGTGGCGGGCAAGGGTACCGAGATCTCCGATCACTTCCTGCAGGTCCGCCTGGGCGGCGACATGGCACTGTTCCGCGGCTTCGGCAAGGTGCTGCTCGAAGCCGAACGGGCCGGCGAGCACACCATCGGCATGAAGTCCGTCTTCGACCACGCGTTCATCGAGCGCTACGCCGAGGGCTTCGAGGACTGGACCTCCTCCCTCGACGCCACGAGCTGGGCCGACATCGAGGAGGCGACCGGTCTCCCCGAGGCGCGCATCCGCGAGATCGGCCGCCTGCTCCTCGACTCCGACCGCACCTGCGTGTGCTGGGCCATGGGGCTCACACAGCACGTGCACTCGGTGCCGACGATCAAGGAGGTCGTCAACGTCGTCCTCGCCCAGGGCAACATCGGTCGCCCCGGCGCCGGCCTGGTGCCGGTCCGCGGCCACTCGAACGTGCAGGGCGACCGGACGATGGGGATCTTCGAGAAGATGCCCCCGGCCTTCCACGACGCCCTCGACTCCCACTTCGACTTCGTCAGCCCGCGTGAGCACGGCACGGACTCCGTCGAGACGATCCGCCGCATGCGCGACGGGAAGATCCGGTTCTTCCTCGGCCTGGCCGGCAACTTCGTCAAGGCCGCGCCGGACACCCTCGTCACCGAGGCGGCCCTGCGCAACACGGACATGACCGTCCACATCTCGACGAAGCTCAACCACTCGCACTTCGCCACCGGCAAGCGCGCGCTCATCCTGCCCACCCTCGGCCGGACCGACCTGGACTACCAGCGTTCGGGCCTGCAGAAGGTGACCGTCGAGGACTCGATGAGCATGGTCCACGCCTCGACCGGCAAGTTGCAGCCGCCTGCCAAGGACCTCCACTCGGAGCCGGCGATCATCGCGCACATCGCCGCCGAACTCTTCACCGACGGGGACGGGAACCGCCTGCCGGGCACCCCGGACATCGACTGGACGGCCTGTGTGGACGACTACGCGGTGATCCGCGAGCACATCGAGGCCGTCATCCCCGGTTTCGAGGACTTCGAGCGGCGGATCCAGGAGCCCGGCGGGTTCAAGCTGCCGCACGGCCCGCAGGACTCCCGGACCTTCACGACTCCCTCGGGCAAGGCCGTCTTCACCGACGCCCCGCTCGAGTGGCTGCCGGTCCCCGAGGGCCGGGTCATGCTCCAGACCCTGCGCTCGCACGACCAGTTCAACACGACGATCTACGGCAAGGACGACCGCTACCGCGGCATCCACGGTGGCCGTCGCGTCGTGTTCCTCAACCCGCTCGACGCGCAGAAGGCCGGGGTCGCCGAGGGCGACTACGTCGACCTCCACGCCGAGTGGGACGACGACGTCTCCCGGGTCGCCCCGCGCTTCCGCGTCGTCGAGTACGACACGACCGCCGGCTCCGCCGCCGCCTACTACCCGGAGACGAACGTGCTCGTGCCGCTCGACTCCCAGGCTCGCGAGTCCGGCACGCCGACCTCCAAGTCGGTCGTCGTCCGCGTCGAACGCTCGGAGATCCAGGAACCCCTCACCGACGTCGAGGCGGCGCTCCACGCGGTGAACTGAGCTCGCTGCGTCCACCTCCGCCCGCGCCCCCGAGGCGCCCCGGCCCCCGGCACGTCACGTGCCGGGGGCCGCGTCGTTCCCCACCTCGGCAGCGACGGTGCTCGACGACGTGATCCGGAAGGTGCAGTCACTCCCGACGGCCTGATCCTGAACCGGTCGTCAACGGAGACCTCACGAATTCCGCTTCCCGAACGTCTACATGGTGACGGAGTGGATTTCGCGGGAGGAGTGCGCAGTGAACTCGGTGAGCGTAATATCAGATGTAAGTGATGTTCCGCCATGGACGAGCTGTTCGAACGACATCTGGCACAGCTCAAGAAGGGAATCGACGATGGTGAGGACACTTGAAGACCTCCAGAAGCTGCGGCCGGTTGATCCTGTCGCATTCGCCAAGGAAAAGGCGCGACAGGAGCGGTATCTGCGCGCGTGGCAGCTCAAGGAACTCCGCAGGCGCCGGCGAAAGACCCAGGCGCAGATGGCACGGGAGATGCACGTGGGCCAGAACCGGGTCTCCCAGATCGAGTCCGCGCGGATCGACCGTGCCCGGTTGTCCACCCTGCAGCGGTACGCGGAAGCTCTCGGGGGCGAACTCCACGTGGAGATCGCCATCGGCGACGAGCGCTATCCGGTGTCCTGACACCGCCGGGCCTGTGCCTGACGCAGTCCTGGCCTCGGCGTCCTACCGCCCCGATATCGTCGGCGGCCCTCGGAATGTCACCACATATCGAGGGCCGTGAAGGATATCGGGGCGGTTTACCGGGGTCAGCTGGTGGGGTGCCGGGGATCGGGCGGCAATCGATTCAGCCGAGGAGGAGGCCGATGACGCGGGCGATCGCGGTGCCGGTGATCGGGGCGGTGAGGGCGATGACGGAGGCGATGAGCGAGAGCCTGCGCCCCACGTTCTCGATGATCGGCTGCACGGCGGCGAGGAGCGCTGCGACGGTGACGAGCACTCCGGGGACGAAGGCGATCATGATCCGCATGGAGTCGGTACTCGTGAGCACCTCGCCCTCGGTGCCGCCGGAGTTCTCCATGAAGACGCCCATCACCGCGAAGGCGAGGACGGCGAGGACACCGAGGCCCAGCGCGAGCCGGGGCCGCAGCGGGGTGTTCGACGGCTCGGTGTTCGAGGTTTCCGTGTTCGTCTCCGTCACCGGGTGATCACTCCGCTCCATGGTCGTGTCCGGGGTGGCTGATGCGCTCGGGATGGCTGATGCGTTCCGGGTGGCTGTAGGCGTTGAAGGTCCTGCCGCGGTTGAACCCGAGGACGGTGAGGCCCAGTTCCTTGCCCAGGTCGACGGCGAGTGAACTCGGCGCACTCACGGCCGACAGCACGGGGATGCCCGCCATGGCGGCCTTCTGGACGAGTTCGAAGCTCGCCCGACCGGACACCTGGAGGACCGTGTCACGCAGCGGCAGGGCACCCTCGCGCAGAGCCCAGCCGAGCACCTTGTCGACGGCGTTGTGCCGCCCCACGTCCTCCCGGACGACGAGCAGGTCCCCGGCGTTCCCGTCCTCCTCGACCCGGAAGAGGGCCGCTGCGTGTACTCCGCCGGTCGAGTCGAAGACGGCCTGTTCGGCGCGGAGCCGATCCGGCATTTCCAGGAGCGCGGCGGGGGAGACGAAGGGATGTGGGACCCAGTCGCCGTCCTCGTCGATCGTGCCGAAGGAACCGTCCGAGGCGCCGACTCCGTCCGAGGCGCCGACTCCGTCCGCGTCCGTCCCACGGACGAACGGGAAGGCCGACTGCTTGCGGACCGCTTCGATCGAGGCCGTCCCACAGATCCCGCAGGCACTCGACGTGTAGACCTGGCGTGCCCGGTAGAGCACGGGGTTGAAGACGCCGGGCTTCAACTGCACGTTCGCGACGTTGAGGTTGCGGCTGCCGTCGGGGTCGAGCCCGGAGGAGAAATCGACCTCGTGCACCTGGTCGATGTCGGTGAGCACCCCCTCGGACAGCAGGAACCCGAGCACCATCTCCGTGTCGTGGCCGGGGGTGCGCATGCTCACGGAGAACTGTTCCCCGTCGAGCTGGACCTCCAGCGGCTCCTCGCCGGCGAGTTTGTCGGCGCGCGCGTCGACCAGGCCGGTCGCGTCGAACCGGCGGACGCGGGTGCGGGTCGTGAGACGGACCATCAGTACTCCCTTCCGATCCGCCGGACCCAGGCCTCCCAGCCCCCGGCGGTGTCATGAATGGTGGAGTCGTGGGTCTCGGGACCGGACAGGGCGGGTGCCACCGTGCGGAGCGCCTCGGCGGCGCGGGCCGACCGGACCCCCGTCCGGCAGTAGACCCAGACGGGCCGGGACCCGGCGGCGGCGTGGACCGCCGCTGGGTCCGCCTCGACGGTGGCGACGGGGACGTTGACGGACCCCGGCACGGCACCGGCGGCGAACTCCTCCGGCTCCCGGACGTCGACGACGAGGGCGGTCCCGAGCGCGGCGGCCAGCGCCTCGACGGGGTCGGGCTGGTGGATGTCGCGGCCGATGTCGTCGGGCGTCGTGGGCCGGGCGACCCGCGGGTTCCGGGCGACGGGCACCCGGTCCCACTCGGCCGTGAGCATGTCGTAGACGGCGAGCGTGCCGACGAGTGGGTGGCCGATGCCGAGGATGATCTTGAGCGCCTCGGCGGCCATCGCTGTGCCGAGGATCCCGGGCACCGTCCCGATGACCCCGGCCTGTGCACAGGAGGGCACGGACCCCGCCGGGGGAGCGGACGGGAAGACGTCGCGGTAGACGGGGCCGCGGTCGGGGTCGAAGACGCTCAGCTGCCCACCGGTGGCGAGCACCGAGGCCCACACGTGCGGGATCCCGAGCACGGTCGTCGCGTCGGAGACGACGTACCGGGTGGCGAAGTCGTCGCAACCGTCGAGCACGAGGTCGTGGCCGGACAGGAGATCGAGGGCGTTGTCCCTGGTCACACGGTCACGGACGGTGCGGACCTCGACCTCCGGGTTGAGGTCGTCCAGTGCGGCACGGGCGGAGTCGACCTTGTACTCCCCGGTCCGGGACGTCGTGTGCACGACCTGCCGGTGGAGGTTCGAGACCTCCACGCGGTCGTCGTCGACGAGGGTGAGCGTGCCGACGCCGGCCCCGGCGAGGAACAAGGCGGCCGGTGACCCCAGGCCGCCGGCCCCGACGAGGAGCACCCGCGCCCCGGCGAGCTTCCGCTGCCCCTCCGGCCCGACGCCGGGGGTGGCGACCTGCCGCGCGTACCGGGCGGGATCGGGGGTCACTGCAGCACCCATGTTCACTGCAGGCCCACCCAGGTGTGGTCGCCCTCGGCGAAGTACTGCTGCTTCCAGATCGGCACCTCGGCCTTGATCGCGTCGACGAGGTCGCTGCAGCAGGCGAAGGCGGCCTGCCGGTGGGCGCTCGCACACGCGACGACGAGCGCGTCCTCCCCGATGTCCAGGTGCCCGATCCGGTGGGCGGCGTGGATCCGCACGGAGGGGTGGGCCGCGGCCACCGTCGAGACCGTCCTCTCCAGGATCCGCCCGGCGTCCGGGTGGGCGCTGTAGTCGAGCCCGGTGACGCCGGTGCGGCCCTCGTCGTGGTCGCGGATCGTCCCCCGGAACACGACGGAGGCGCCGGTGTGCGCGGTGGTGACGGACGCCTCGGCGGCGACGTGGTCGAGGGGCTCGGTCCCGACGGAGGTGTGGACGACCGCGCCGACACGGGCCTCCTCCGGGTCACGGGTGGCGTCCGCGGAGCCCTGGTTCGGGGCCGCGCCGGAGGCGGAGGCGATACCGGGGGAGGCGACCCCCGGTGCCGTCGGCGCCATGACGAGTTCCGGCCCACGGTCGGGGCCGGTGCGGTTCTCGCGGTGGTCGCGCAGGTCCTCGATCTGCGCCTGGATGTGGTGGACGATCGTGTCGAGGACGGTGATGCCGTCCTTCACCCCACCGCGGGACCCGGACAGGTTGACGACGAAGGTGCGGTCCCGGACCCCGGCGACCCCGCGGGACATGACGGCGAAGTCGACCTTCTGCAACCCGTACTCCCAGATCGCGTGCATGATGCCGGGCACCTGGTAGTCGAGGCGGGCCGCGGTGAGCTGCGGGGTGCGGTCGTCCGGGTTGAGCCCGGTCCCACCGCTCGTCACGATGATCCGCGGGCGGTCGTCCCAGCCCAGTTCCTGCAGGTAGTGGTCGAGTGCGGCACCCACCGGTTCCCCGTCGGGGACGACGACGGGGGCGGGCACCTCGTACCCGAGGCCACGCAGCCAGTCGACGGCCAGAGGACCGGCGGTGTCGGGGTTGTCGCCGCGGGCCGCCGAGGTCGAGGCGACGAGCACGATCGCACTGCGACCGGCCCCGAACCGGGGATCGCGCCGCGGGGGAGTGGCGCCGGGGGTGTAGGTCACGCCTCGGCCTCCTCGGAGGTGCTCGGGGTGGGGGTGCTCGGGGCAGGCTCGGAACCGTGACCCGGGGCCGCCCAGTCGCCGCTCGTCCCCCCGGTCTTCGTGAGCACGCGGGTCTCCGCGACGACGGCGGCCTTGTCGAGCGCCTTGATCATGTCGAACACGGTGAGCGCCGCGACCGAGGCGGCCGTGAGCGCCTCCATCTCGACCCCGGTGACGCCGCGGGTCCGGACGAGGGAACGGATGTGGATCTCCCCGGTGGCCGGCACCTCGGGAGCGGGGGTCTCCGCGGTGTCGGGAGCGTCGCCGAGGCGCCCGCCCGGGGTGATGTCCACCGTGACCTTCGACAGCGGCAGGGGGTGGCAGAGGGGCACGAGCTCGGGGGTGCGCTTGGCGGCCATGATGCCGGCGATGCGGGCGACGGCGACGGCGTCACCCTTGGGCAGGTCCCCGTCGAAGACCTGCGCGACGACCTCGGGCCGGGTGCGGACGACGGCCACGGCCTCGGCGGTGCGGGTCGAGACCGGCTTGTCGCTCACGTCGACCATGTGGGCCGAGCCGTCCTCGCGGACGTGGGTGAGGCGGCCGGAGGCCCGGGCATCGGTGTGCCCGTCGACCGGCGCGACGTGCGCGGACGAGGTCGGGTCGGGGGTCATCGAGCTCCTTGTCGGTGGGTGCCGGGGTGCGGGGATGCGACTTCCGACCAGTCTAGGTCGCGGTGGCTAGGGTGGGTCCGTGATGAAGCCATCTGCACATGTGATCCTTCCCCGTGTGATCCGTGCCCTGTGGTCACGGGTGCGGAGTCGGGCCCGGGCCCGGGTGAGCGCACGGGCGCGGTCACGGGTGCGGCGTCCGGGTGCGGCGCTGTGCGCGCTCGGTCTCGGTGCGGTCCTCACCGGGGGGCTGTCCGGGTGTGCGGCATCCACGGAACGGGGCGACCGGTCGATCACGGTGTTCGCGGCCGCCTCGCTCGCGGAGTCCTTCGAGGAGATCGGGCGGCAGTTCGAGGAGGAGTACGGGGCCGGTGGCGCCACAAGAGAGGAAGCGGGCCCCGTGGAGGTCTCCTTCAACTTCGCGGGGTCGTCGGCCCTGGCGGAGCAACTGCGCTCCGGGGCTCCCGCGGACGTGCTCGCGACGGCGGACGAACGGACGATGGAGCAGGTGGCCGCGGCCGGTCTCGTCGCGGAGTCGGTGCCCTTCGCGACGAACACCCTCACGATCGTCTCCGCGCCGGGCAACCCCCTGGGGATCGCGGGTCCGGAGGACCTGACACGGGAGGAGACCCAGGTGGTCGTGTGCGCACCGCAGGTGCCCTGTGGGGCTGCGACCACGACCGTCATGGAACCCTACGAGGACGCGTTCTCCCCGGTGAGCGAGGAGAACAATGTGACCGATGTGCTCGGGAAGGTGACGAGCGGCCAGGCGGACGCCGGACTGGTCTACGTGACCGACGCGCTCTCCGCCGGCGACACCGTGGAGACGGTGGAATTCCCCTCCGCCGCCGAGGCGGTCAACACCTATCCCATCGCGACCCTCCTCCCGTACGTCGCGGGCGCGGGTCCGGCGGGTGCCGACGGCTCGGAGGATGACGACGCCCAGGAGGTCGACCCGCTCGCGCAGGCCTTCGTCGATTTCGTCCGGGGTCCCGCGGGCCAGACGGTCCTGGAGGATGCCGGGTTCCAGGAACCCTGAACGGACCCGTGAAAGTGAGATGCGGGAAACGCCTCGAGATGACGTCCGCGCGGCGTGCGTCCCGAGGCGATTCCGACATCTCACTTCTCGACCGGCGGTAGGGCCTGAACCGGCGGGTGACGTCACACCCCATGAGATCGGTCGCGATGTGGTGGAACGCCCAGCTACCGTTCCACCTGCGTTGTTAGACTCCCCGGCATGTCCGTACAGCTGGGAATCCCGACCCGCAGGATGCCCGACGACCCGGCGGGTGCGGCCGAACGCGTCCGCGTGGGCCTGGAGGAACGCGCCGGGGACGCCCCGGAAGCAGGAGCCCTGCTCGACCGGTTCGGCCGGGCCGGACAGGACCTGCGGATCTCGCTGACCGACAAGTGCAATCTGCGCTGCAGTTACTGCATGCCCGCCGAGGGCATGGACTGGCTGCCGAAGGACACCCTCCTCACCGTCGACGAGGTGGCCCGGCTGGTCCGCATCGGTGTCCGGGACCTGGGCATCCGGGAGCTGCGACTCACCGGCGGTGAGCCGCTCGTGCGCCCGGACCTCGAAGGGATCATCGGGCGGGTCCGCGCGGAGCACCCCGACCTGCCGATCTCCATCACGACGAACGCCATCGGCCTGACCAGACGCGCGGAGAAGCTGCGCGACGCGGGCCTCTCCCGGATCAACGTCTCCCTCGACTCCATCGACGCGGACACCTTCGCGCACATGACCCGGCGCAATCGTCTGCAGGACGTGCTCGACGGGATCGACGCCGCCTACCGTGCCGGACTCCGACCGCTCAAGATCAACGCCGTCCTCATGAAGGGCGAGAACGACGACCAGGCACCGGAACTCCTGCGCTTCTGCCTGCAGCGGGACCTCGAACTGCGGTTCATCGAGCAGATGCCGCTCGACGGCGAGCACGGATGGACCCGCGAGAACATGGTGACCGCCGAGGAGATCCGGGACTCGCTCGAACCCCACTACGACCTGCGTCCCGATGAGGAACCGCGCGGCGGTGCCCCGGCGGAACGGTGGACCGTCCACGACCGGGAGACCGGCGAACGGCTGGGACGTGTGGGCATCATCGCCTCGGTGACCGAACCCTTCTGCTCGGCCTGCACACGCACCCGCATCACCGCCGAGGGCAAGGTGCGCTCCTGCCTGTTCTCCCACGAGGAGTTCGATCTCGCTGCCGTCATGCGGGCCGGACACTCCGACGCCGCCGTCGAGGAGGTGTGGCGCCGCGCCACCTGGCTCAAGCCACGGGCCCACGGCATGGACCACGTGGGCCTCGACAGTGAGGACTACGTACAGCCGGAACGTTCGATGAGCGCGATCGGAGGATGACGGGGATGACGACGGTGACGGTGCGGTACTTCGCCGCTGCCAAGGCCGCGGCCGGGGCCGCGCAGGAGACGCTCGAGGTGCCGGGCGCCTCGGGCGCGTCCGAGGCCGGCGCGGACCTCCCCCAGGCGGACTTCCGGGCTCTGCTCGTCGCGGCACATCCGGACCCGCCCGCCGGCGAACCGCCCCTGGAGACGGTCCTGCCGCAGTGCTCGTTCCTGGTCGACGGCGTGACCCTGCTCGACGGCGACCCCGTGCCGACGGGCGTGACGGTCGACGTGCTCCCGCCCTTCTCCGGTGGCTGAGCCGGTGGGTGGCGCGCGGAGGTTCGGCGCGGTGATCCTCGCCGGTGGCCGCTCCTCCCGGCTCGGTGGCGTCGACAAGGCGACGCTCGCTCTCCCCGTCGACCGGGCAGTTCCTCCCGCTGACCGGGCGGTTCCTGCCGCCGTCGAAGCGCCCCGCACCCTCGTCGCCCACGCCGTCGCGCAAGTGGCCGGGCAGGGTGTGGACCCGGCGCACATCGTCGTCGTCGGCCCCGACTCCCTGCGTGACCACCTGCCGGAGGCCGTCCGCGTGGTCCGGGAATCCCCGCCCTTCGCCGGACCCGCCGCTGCGGTCGCCGCAGGGGCACGGGAGCTGTCGGGCGTCGGCCTCGACCACGTCTACGTCCTCGCCTGCGACATGCCGCAGGTGGATGCGGCCTTGCGTGCACTGCGTGAGGCGGCGGCGGATTCCGCTGCCGACGTCCTGCTCGCCCGCACCGTTGACCAGGACGGTCGTGTGGGGGAGCGAGAGCCGGGTTTCGTCCAGTTCCTCCTCGGTCTCGTGCGCGCGGAGGTACTTGCGGCCCGGGCGGCCACCGACGACTTCGTGAACGCCCCGGCCAAGGCGCTCTACCGCGGACTGGACGTCGCCCACGTCGACGTCGAGCCGGCTGTCGGTGACGACGTGGACACGTGGAGCGCGGCGGCCGGGTTCGGCCTGTCCGCGACACATCCGACCTGGTCACAGGCCATGCACGTGGCCGCCTCGTGCGTCGGGGCGCTCCCGGTCGAGCACGTCTCCCTGCGGGAGGCCGTCGGGCGCGTGACCGGGGAGGAAGTCCTGGCCGTGCGGGCCGTGCCGCACTACGACTCCTCGGCGATGGACGGCTTCGCGGTGTCCGGTCCGGGCCCGTGGGTCCTCGACGACCGTCCGGCCGACACCGCACACGGGGCCGGAGCGTCCTTGGCGCCAGGTTCGGCCCGTCGCATCCTCACCGGGGGAGCGATGCCGGGCTGCGCCACGGGCGTCGTGCGATCGGAGTTCGCCCTGGTGGAGGCGGGTGTCGACGGCGCCGACCCGCTCGTTCGTCCGAGGCCCGACTGCCCCGATTCCGAAATGGAGCCCGGCCGGCACATCCGGCGGGCCGGGCGTGAGGCACAGCCCGGCGACCTGGTCGTTCCACGTGAAACGGTCGTGACGCCGGCCCATGTCGCATATGCCGCGGTCAACGGGTTCGACACGCTGCCGGTCGTGCGGACGCCACGCGTGGCACTCCTCTACACCGGCGATGAGGTGCTCACCTCCGGTGTGCCGGAGGCCGGGCAGGTCCGGGACGCCTTCGGGCCACAGATGTCGTGGACGGTGGGGCGCCTCGGCGGCGCGGTGGTCGCGGAGGAACGGATCGGCGATACCGCAGAGGCGACCCGGGCAGCGCTGGAGCGGTTCGGGGCGCTCGGCGTCGACGTCGTCGTGACGACGGGGGCGACCGGGCGGTCGGACGCCGACCACGTCCGTCGCGTCGTCGAGGCATGGGAGGGGTTCCGCCCGGTGTTCCCCGAGATCGACGTGCGCCCGGGCCATCCGACGATGATCGGGTTCCTGGGCGGCCCCGTGCACGTGGGCCTCCCGGGGAACCCGCTCGCGGCGATGGTGGCGCTCCGGCTGGTGCTCGTGCCCGTGCTGCGGTCCCTGCGGGGGCTGCCCGCGGCCGAGGTGCCCGCCGTTCCGCTCGCCACCGACCACCCGGCGTGGAAGGTGGACAAGATCGTGCCGGGACGTCGCCTCCCGGACGGGGCGTGGGAGCCGGTGGGCGCGGCAGGGTCGAACATGCTCCGCGGGCTTGCCGAGGCCGATGGCCTGCTCGTCCTGCCGAAGGAGGGTGCGGCCCGGGGAGAACGGGTCGGGTTCCTCGATCTTCCCTGGTGAGCGGACATGACGTTTTGCGAGCATCCGTGACGAGTGGATGACGACGGTGGGTCCGTGACGCCCGCCGTGGCCTAGCGTGGGGGTCATGGAGGAATATTTCAGGTTCAGTGTCCGCACCACCCGGTTCGACGAGGACTACACCCCCTCGTCCACGTCCCGGTACACGACGAACTTCGCGAATCTCGCGCGCGGTGAGCGTAGGCAGGAGAACCTGCGTGCGGTCCAGCGGATGATCGACGAACGTTTCAACGCGCTGGCCGGTGCGCTCACCGACGTGGACGATGCGGATGGTGAGCACCCGGATCGGTACTCCGTCGAGCTCGACATCGTCTCGGTGGACATCCACCTCGGTGATGACGACGCCGGGGACGGCGAGGGGTCCGGCTTCCCCCTCATCGAGATGCTCGACGTGCACGTTCTCGATCGGCACACCGGTGTACGGACCCCCGGGATCACGGGGAACAACTTCTCCTCGTACGTCCGCGACTACGACTTCAGCGTGGTCCTGCCGGCGTTCAAGGCCTCCCTCTCCGGTGGGTCGGGAGGCCCCGGCGGGTCCGGTGGTGGTGTCCCGGAGGATTTCGGGGACCTGCACGGACGTCTGTTCCGCGCCTTCCTGCGGTCCGGTGCCTACCGGGAACGGTTCTCGGATTCCCCGGTGGTCTGCATCAGCGTGTCGACGTCTCGGACCTATCGCCGCACCGGGTTCGTCCACCCGGTCCTCGGTGTCGAGTACCGGCAGGACGACTCCTCCCTCACCGACGACTACTTCGGGCGGATGGGGATGGAGGTCCGGTATTTCATGCCCCGCGGGTCCGCCGCCCCCTTGGCGTTCTATCACTGCGGTGACCTGCTCACCGGCCACTCCGACCTGGCCCTCATCGGCACGATCAGCACGATGGAGGCGTTCCAGCGGATCTACCGGCCGGAGATCTACAACTCGACCGTTCCGGCAGGCGAGGTCTTCCGCCCGCGCCTCGACAATCCCGACCATGCGCCGACCGGCATCGTCTACGACCGTGAGGAGCGCAGCCGACTGGGCATGGAGCAGGGTCGGTTCGCCGCGGAGCACTTCATCCGTCCGCACCGGGAGTTCCTCGACCGGTGGATGGCCGGAACGACCGTCTGATACAGCGACCGACCGAACCGCGACCGTCCGAACTGCTCGCGTGAAGAGCCGCGCTCGTGAAGAACAAGGAGAACTCCCGATGAATGCACTTCTGCCCACTGCCGCCCCGGGCAGTCTGCCCAAGCCCGTCTGGCTCGCGGAGCCGGAGCAGCTCTGGTCGCCCTGGAAGCTCGAGGGCGACGCCCTGGCGGAAGGGCGGCGTGACGCGCTGTTCCTCTCCGCCGACGAGCAGCGTGCCGCCGGCATCGACATCGTGACCGACGGGGAACAGACCCGCCAGCACTTCGTCACGACGTTCATCGAGCACCTCGACGGCGTGGATTTCGAGAATCGTAAGACCGTGCGGATCCGTGATCGGTACGACGCGAGTGTGCCGACCGTCGTCGGTCCGGTGCGCCGGGAGCGTCCGGTCTTCGTCGAGGACGCCAAGGCCCTGCGTGCGCGGACCGACCGGCCGATCAAGTGGGCGCTGCCCGGTCCGATGACGATGATCGACACGCTCGCCGACACGTACTACGGCAGTCGGGAGGAGCTCGCCCGGGAGTTCGCCGCGATCCTCAACGAGGAGGCGGAGGAGCTGGAGGCCGCCGGGGTCGACATCATCCAGTTCGACGAACCGGCCTTCAACGTCTTCTTCGACGACGTGAAGGACTGGGGCGTGGAGACGCTCGAGCGCGCGGCCGAGGGTCTGCGCTGCGAGACGCTCGTGCACATCTGCTACGGCTACGGGATCAAGGCGAACACCGACTGGAAGGCCGGTCTGGGCGACGAGTGGCGACAGTACGAGGAATCGTTCCCGCTGTTGCAGCGGTCCTCGATCGACGGGGTCTCGTTGGAGTGCCACAACTCGCACGTCCCTGTCGACCTCGTGGAACTGCTGCGGGGCAAGAAGGTGTGGCTCGGCGCCATCGATGTCGCGAACAGCGCGGTCGAGACACCCGAGGAGGTCGCCGCCACCCTGCGGACGGCTCTGCCCTTCGTCGACGCGGACAAGCTGGTGGCGAGCACCAACTGCGGGATGGCTCCCCTCCCACGCTACGTCGCCGAGGAAAAGCTCCGTGCTCTCGTCGCCGGCGCCGCGATCGTCCGCGCCGAGCTGGAGGCCTGAGGAGCGAAGACGAGTTCCAGTGTGGACGGATTGGCGTCGACGCGGGGGTGAAACGCCAAACGTTCCACACTGGAATGCGGGTCGTACTCATGAACCGCGGTGCCTGTGAGCTGGGAAGATGACGGCGACCTCACCTGGGCGGGTGCGGGGGTGACGCGGCGGGGATACCGTGGCAGCACCACGCCGACCGTGATCCAGGACACGTTCTGTGCCGCGCACCCATATCACCCTGAGGGAGTGACATGCCCGCCGTCCCGACCTCCGAATCCACTCGGCTCCGTATCGCTGAGACACGAGCCGAGGCACGTGCCGAGGCGACCGCCACGGACCGCGTCCCGGTACACCCGCTCCTGGGTGCCGGTCGGTCCGCCGAGGTGGTCGTCGTCTCCGACCGGGTGGCCCGTGGGGACCGGGAACCGTCCGGCGGACGTCTGCTCGTCGAGTGGCTCCGCGGTCTCGGATACGACTGCGGTGGCCCCACGATCGTCGCCGAAGGAGCCGACGGGCAGGCCGCGCGCCCCGTCCTCGAAAGGCTCCTCGCGCCCCGGGGCGTCGGGGACACGGGGGAGTCCCGTGTCGATCCCGAACTCCGTGCACCGCGCCTCGTCGTCACCACCGGTGGCACCGGGATCGCGCCCCGTAACCGCATCCCGGAGATCACCCGCGACCTCGTCGAGTTCGAGGTCCCCGGAATCCAGCAGGCGCTCCTCGACCACGGTCTGCGCAACACTCCCCATGCCGCACTCGGGCGTGGGATCGCAGGGGTTCGCGGTGCCACTCTCCTCGTGAATCTGCCCGGTTCGAACGGCGGTGTACGGGACGGGATCGCGGTCCTCACACCTCTCCTGCCGCAGGTCCAGTCCCAGCTCGAGGACGATTGCGGCTGACCTCTCGTCCTACTCGCCCGATCGCAAGCTGAAGTAGCGGGAGCTACTGCCCGGTCGACGATCGGAACCGGTACGGGAGCGCCCAGTCGATGGTAGGGAGCGCCCACTCGAGGGTTCGGGACGGGGCCGGGACGGCGGCACTAGACTTCCGGCCATGACGGCAGCAGGCGACACCCCGCACACGGACCCCGCCCGGGCACAGGCCGCACCCGCCTCCGCGCCTGTTCCCGTCGACGAGTACCGGCGTCGTGTGGCGGCCCTGGTCGAACCCCTGTTCAGCACGGAGACGGCCACCGTCCTCGCCCTCGCGACAGAGCCCGTCCCCCGGATCGCCGCCGCCGATGTCCACAGTGCCGTCGCAGTCCCGCCCTTCGACAACTCCCAGATGGACGGATTCGCGATCGATGCGGCCGCGCTGCTCTCCCTCCCCGCGGACGACCGCCACACCCTCCTCACCACGGGACTCCCACAGGCCCCGATGATCGCCGCCGGCCAGAGTGCGACCACGCTGGCCCCAGGCCACGTCGCTCCCGTCATGACGGGTGCCCCGCTGCCCGCCGGCGCCGACGCGGTCATCCCCGTCGAACGGGTCACCGGCCCCGGCACCCCCACGACCTTCCCACCCGCCGAGGCGCCCGTGCTCTTCGACCCCGCGGCCGTCCTCGCAGAACTCCGCTCCGCGTTGAACGTCCGCGCCACGGGCTCCGACACCGCACCCGGCGACCGCCTTGTCCGCGCCGGGGATGCGCTTTTCCCGGCTCACCTGGGACTTCTCGCCTCCTGCGGCATCCCCGAGGTCGAGGTGCGCGCACCCCTGCGCGTCCTCGTCCTCACGACCGGCGACGAGGTCGTCCCCCTCTCCGCTGTGAGCACCCACCCGACACCCGCCGCACCCACGCCTACTGACGCCCGCATCCACGATGCCAACGGCCCCGCCGTCTCCGCCGCGCTCGCCGCGGCCGGCGCCGAGGTCGTCGACCTCCTCCACGTCCCCGACGACCCGCAGGCTCTCCTCGACGCTGTGGGTCTGCGCGCCGGCGCCGTCGACCTCGTCGTCTCCATGGGCGGCGTCTCGATGGGGGAGCGCGAGGTCGTGAAGCTCGCGGCCGCCGCTGACCCCGCTTCCGCGATGACCTTCACGAAGGTCGCCCTGCAGCCCGGCGGGCCCCAGGCGCT
The DNA here is from genome assembly GCF_040212315.1 of Brevibacterium litoralis. Lineage (NCBI taxonomy): Bacteria > Bacillati > Actinomycetota > Actinomycetes > Micrococcales > Brevibacteriaceae > Brevibacterium > Brevibacterium litoralis. The sequence goes on from NZ_JBDIUY010000035.1 coordinate 29,439, forward strand.
CGGCACCCTCGCCGGCCTCCCGTGGATCGGTCTGCCCGGTAATCCGGTGTCGTCCCTGGTGAGCATCGAGATGTTCCTCCGCCCGGTACTCCTGCCGGCGAACACCGCTCCCGAGGCGCCCTCCCGTCCCCGTATCCGCGCCGTCCTGCAGCCCGACGACACCCCTGCCGGCACCACTACCGGGCTCCGGACGCCGCTCGCCACCTCCCCTGCCGGGAAACTGCAGGTGAGGCGGGCCGTCCATACCGTCGAACCACGACCCGACGGCACGCACGCCGACGTCGTCCGCCTGGTCTCCGGCCCGAGCTCCCACCTGCTCGGCGCCTATGCGGCCTCGAACGCGCTCGCCCTGGTCCCCGCGGACGTCACCGAGGTGCACGCCGGGGACGTCCTCGACGTCCTGCTCCTCGCATGAGGTTCACCACCGGACGTCTTCCCTGGTGGGTCCTGGCCATCGGGGTCCTGGGCTTCGTCTTCCTCGTCCTGCCGGTCGTCGGTCTGGTCTCGCAGCTCGACCTCGCGCGTGTGCCCGGCCTGCTCACCAGCGAATCCGCGCTCGTGGCGCTCCGTCTCTCCGTCGTCACGGCACTCGCGACGACGGCTCTCTGCCTGCTCCTCGGTGTGCCGCTGGGGCTCGTCCTCGCCCGCGGTCGGTTCCCGGGTCGCCGGATCGCGCGGACCGCGGTGCTCCTCCCGCTCGTCCTCCCGCCGGTCGTCGGCGGCATCGCGCTGCTCCACACCTTCGGTCGGGTGGGCCTGGTGGGGCCGATGCTGGAAGCGGGCGGACTCACGATCGCCTTCTCGACGGTCGCGGTCGTCATCGCCCAGACCTTCGTCGCACTGCCTTTCATGGTGCTCACCGTCGAAGGGGCACTGCGCGGGCGCTCGGACGACCCCGAACGGATGGCCACCGGGCTGGGCGCGGGCCCCACGACCGTGTTCCTCTCGGTGACCCTGCCGATGCTGCGCCCGGCTCTCGTCTCCGGGACGGTCCTGTGCTTCGCCCGTGCGCTCGGGGAGTTCGGCGCGACCATCGCCTTCGCGGGGTCCCTGCAGGGCGTCACCCGCACGCTGCCACTGGAGATCTACCTGCAACGCGAGACGGATCCGGCCGGTGCCGTCGCCCTGTCCTTGCTGCTCGTGGCCGTCGCGACCGTCATCGTCCTCGTCGCCTATCCCACCCGCGCCCGCCGCTGAGCGGACCACGGCCCGGACCCCGGCACCCCGACTGCGGCACCTCACCGCCGCTGCCGAGGCGCCCTGCAGGGCACCTCGGGCGCGGACCCGGCATGGAACCGCCCTGATCCACCATGGAACCACCCCGGCAGTGTTCAACGCCGCCCCAATCCCGGCACCCCGCCCCGATATCGTGCACGGCCCTCGATATGTCGGCACATCTCGAGGGCCGTGCACGATATCGGGGTGGAACTGTATAGGCGGTGGGATGCCGGGGTTGGGGCAATCAGTCCAGCGGGCGCTGGGCGATACGGCGGGCGGTGTCGCGCAGGAGAGGGACGGCCCGGTCGCGGAAGCGGTCGTCCACACGGGTCTCGGGGCCGGACACGGAGATGGCGGTGGGGGTGGGCATGCCCGGGACGGGGACGGCGAAGCAGCGGACCCCGATCTCCTGCTCGTTGTCGTCGACGGCGAATCCGCGGGCGCGGATCCGGGTGAGTTCCTCGCGCAGCGTGCCGAGGGTGCCGATGCTGTGCTCGGTGGCGACCGGCATGCCGGCGGAGGTGACGATCTCCTCGACGTGGCGGTCGGTGAGCTGGGCGAGGATCGCCTTGCCGACACCGGAGGTGTGCGCGTGGACGCGTCGTCCCACCTCGGTGAACATTCGCATCGAGTGGGCGGAGGGGACCTGGGCAACATAGGTGACCCGGTCGTCGTCGAGGATCGCCATGTTGGCCGTCTCCCCGAGTTCCTCGACGAGGCCGGCGAGGTGCGGGCGCGCCCAGGCCCCCAACTGCTGTCCGGCGCTCTCCCCGAGTCGGACGAGGCCCGGGCCCAGGCTGTAGTGCTTGTTCGGCAGCTGCCGGAGGTAGCCGGAGGCCACGAGGGTCCGCAGGAGTCGGTGGATGGTCGGCAGGGGGAGGGACACCTCCTCGGCGAGGTGCGAGATCGTCGTCTCCCCACCGGCGACGGCGATCCGTTCGAGGAGGAGGAAGGCACGGTCGACGGACTTCACACCACCGGTGTTGTTCGCGACCACCCGTGTTCTCCTCGGTTTCGATTCTCGGACTTGACTGTGTCGGACAGCGACAGGACCGTGCGGTACGGACTGCCCGGTCGACGGTAGGGAGCGCCCAGTCGACGGTACGGACAGCAGGTGTCGGATTCCGCCGCCGGTGCCGACCACGCCCGTGAGGGGTGGCCGGCACCGGCGGACCGGGACCGATCGACCGCGCAGCGACATCAACCGCGCTGTGCGGCCTTCTTCTCCCGGCGGATGCGGTGAAGGATCGGCTCCGTGTAGCCGCTGGGCTGCGTGGTGCCCTCGACGATGAGCTCGCGGGCCGCCTGGTAGGCCAGACCGCCGACACCCTCGGGTGCGAGCGTCTCGTAGGCGGCGTCACCGGCGTTCTGCGCATCGACGACGGCGGACAGACGCAGGAGCGCCTCGTCGACCTGCTCGATCGTGATGACCTCGTGGGCCAGCCAGTTGGCGAGCAGCTGGCTGGAGATGCGCAGGGTCGCGCGGTCCTCCATGAGGGCGACGTCGTGGATGTCCGGCACCTTCGAGCAGCCGACACCCTGGTCGATCCAGCGGACCACGTAGCCGAGGATCGACTGGACGTTCTCGTCGATCTCCGACTGCTTCTCCTCGGGCGTGAGCGTCGAGGCGTCGCCGAGCGGCGGCACCAGGACCGCGTCGACCGACCGCGGCGTGCGGGAGGAGATCTCCTGCTGCACGGCGAAGGCGTCGACCTGGTGGTAGTGGAGGGCATGGAGCGTCGCGGCGGTGGGCGAGGGCACCCAGGCGGCGGTGGCGCCGGCCTTCACGTGGCCGATCTTCGCCACCAGCATGTCCGCCATGAGGTCCGGCATGGCCCACATGCCCTTGCCGATCTGGGCGGTCCCGGTGAACCCGGTGGCCAGACCCGTGTCGACGTTGGCGTCCTCGTATGCGGCCAGCCAGCCCTGGGACTTCATGGTGGCCTTGCGGACCATCGGCCCCGCCTGCATGGAGGTGTGGATCTCGTCGCCGGTGCGGTCGAGGAAGCCGGTGTTGATGAACACGACGCGGTCGGAGGCGGCGGCGATGCAGGCCTTGAGGTTGACCGTCGTGCGGCGCTCCTCGTCCATGATGCCGATCTTCAGGGTGCCGGCACCCAGACCGAGCAGGTCCTCGACGCGGGCCAGCGTCTCGACGGCGAAGGCGACCTCGTCGGGGCCGTGCATCTTGGGCTTCACGATGTACATGGAGCCGGTGCGGGAGTTGCCCGAGGCGTCGCGCAGACCCGGCAGTGCGCCGAGCGTCGTGAGGACGGCGTCGAGGATGCCCTCGGGCACCTCGTTGCCCTCGGCGTCGAGCACGGCGTCGGTGGTCATGAGGTGACCGACGTTGCGGACGAACAGGAGCGAGCGGCCCGACAGCGTGAGCGCGGAGCCGTCGGCGGCCGTGTACTCACGGTCGGCGGCGAGGCTGCGGGTGAAGGTCTTCCCGCCCTTCGTCACCTCCTCCGAGAGCTCACCGCAGGCGAGGCCCGCCCAGTTGTGGTAGCACAGCGCCTTGTCCTCGGCGTCGACGGCGGCCACGGAGTCCTCGAGGTCGACGATCGTCGTGACGGCCGACTCGATGACGAGGTCCTGAACACCGGCGGCATCGGTCGAGCCGATGTTTCCCGCGCGATCGATGACGATGTCGAGGTGGAGGCCGTTGTGGCGCAGGAGGACGTCGGTGGGCGCCTCGGCGTCGCCCGCGTGACCACGGAACACGGCCGGGTCGGCCGGGGCGGTGACGGTGCCGTCGGTGAGCTCGACGGCGAGAGCGCCGTCGACGACGCGGTAGGCGGCGGCGTCGACGTGCGAGCCGGTGGCGAGCGGAGCGGCCTCGTCGAGGACCTCCCGGGCCTTCGCGATGACGGCCGCGCCGCGGACCGGGTTGTAGCCCTCACCCGGGGCCAGGTCGCCCTCGGAGGAGATCGCGTCGGTGCCGTAGAGGGCGTCGTAGAGGGAACCCCAGCGGGCGTTGGCGGCGTTGATGGCGAATCGGGCGTTCGTCACCGGCACGACGAGCTGGGGGCCCGCCTGCGAGGTGATCTCCTCGTCGACGCCGGAGGTGGTGATCGTGAAGTCCTCGGGCTCCGGCACGAGGTAGCCGATCTCCGTGAGGAAGGCCTTGTAGGCCTCCGGGTCGGGCTGGCCCGGGTTCGCCCGGTGGTACTCGTCGATCTTCGCCTGGATGTCGTCGCGGACCGCCAGGAGTTCGCGGTTGCGCGGGGCGAGGTCGGCGAGGATCGAGGCGAGGCCGGACCAGAAGGTGTCCGCGTCGATGCCGGCGGCCGGGAGCGCCTCGGACTCGACGTAGGACAGGAGCGGGGCGGCGACCTGCAGGCCGGCGCGCTCCTCGGTGGGCTGCGTGGACGTGGCTGTCATGACTGCTCCGTGGGGTGTCGGTAGTAGGTGGTCGGGATCAGGCGATCGGGTCCGCACCCAGGCGGGTGAGGACGGCGGCGGCGATCTCGGCGTCGACCGGCGGCGGACCACCGGCGACCCCCAGTCCGCCCACGTGCACGCCGTCGAACTGCAGGGGCAGGCCGCCGGCGATGCGGGTGAGAGTGAAGCCCGAACCGTGCTCGAGCGCCTCGGCGAGTTCCGGGACCACGGCGGCGCTGGGCTTGCGGGTCGAGGCCGCGGTCTGGGCCTTGCGGCGGGAGGTCTCGACGGAGTGCGGGGTCGTCCCGTCGGCACGGCCGTAGGCGACCATGCCGAGCGCGGTGTCGACGACGGTCACGGAGACCGGGACACCGACCTTGGCGCCCTCCTCGACGGCGAGGGCGACTGCCTCGGCGGCCTTGGCGTAGGCGATCTGCGGGGTGCTGACGTGGGTGGGGGTGTCGGTCACTGCGGGTCTCCTGTGGCTGTGGGTGCAGGGGATGCGAACTCGGGGCGGGCGGCGAAGACGGACCCGGGATTGAGGATGCCCTGCGGATCGAGGGCGTCCTTGATCCGCTGGTTGAGGTCCATGACGTCCTCGCCGAGCTGGTCGAGCAGCCAGGGCCGCTTCATGCGGCCGATGCCGTGCTCACCGGTGATGGTGCCGCCCAGCGTGATCGCCAGGTCGATGATCTCGCCGTAGGCCTGTTCCGCGCGGGCCTGCATGTCCGCGTCGGTCGGGTCGAACACGACGAGGGGGTGGGTGTTGCCGTCGCCGGCGTGGGCGAGGACGGGCACCGGCACCTCGCGTCGGGCACTGATCTCCGCGATGCCGCTCACCAGGTCACCCAGGCGGGGCACCGGCACGCCCACGTCCTCCAGGAGGATGGTGCCGGTCTTCTCGACGGCGGGGATGGCCATGCGGCGGGCCTGGATGAAGGCCGCGCCCTCGTCCGGGTCGGTCGTCGCGTAGCACTCCGTGGCGCCGTGCTCGTTGCACACCCGTTCGATCTCGCGGATCTCGGAGTGGGCGGCCTCGCCGGCCTCGTCGCACTGGAAGATGAGCATGGCCGCGGCCGATCGGTCCAGGCCCATCCGGGTCTCGTCCTCGACGGCGTTGATGGTCGGCCGGTCCATGAACTCGGCCATGGAGGGGCGCATGGTGCGTGAGACGTCGATGACGGTGGAGGTGGCGGCCTCCAGGGTGGGGAAGGTGGCGACGAGGGTGGTCGGCTGCTTCTGGGCGGGGACCAGGCGGAGGGTCACCTCGGTGATGATGCCGAGCGTGCCCTCGCTGCCGACGAACAGTTTGGTGAGGGAGAGCCCGGCGACGTCCTTGAGCTTCGGTCCGCCGAGCGACACCAGGCGGCCGTCGGCCAGCACGACCTTCATGCCGAGCACGTAGTCGGTGGTGACGCCGTACTTCACGCAGCACAGGCCGCCCGCGTTCGTGGCGATGTTGCCGCCGATCGAGCAGAACTCGAAGGAGGCCGGGTCCGGCGGGTACCACAGGCCGTGGGCGGCCGCGGCCTGCTTCACCTCGTTGTTGATGGCGCCGGGACCGGTGGTGAGGGTGCGGGTCGAGGTGTCGACGGTGATGGTGTTCATCCGGTCGACGGACAGGGTGATCGCGCCGTCGACGGCGGTGCTGCCGCCGGACAGGCTGGAGCCGGCCCCACGAGGGACGATCGAGGTCCCGTTCGCTGCGGCGATCCGCACGACGGTCTGGACCTGTTCGGTCGTCGTGGGCCGGACGACGACCAGTGGCATACCGGGGTTCGGGTCGTTCGCCCGGTCCCGGCGGTAGGCCTCCATGGTGTCGGGATTGGTGGTGAGCACGTCGGCGGGGAGAGCTGCGGTGAGCTCCTCGAGGGTGCGCGCGTCATTGCGTGTCATGCGTGGGAGTGGTCCTTCCGTGGCCGCGGGAACGGAGTGCTCCGGGGTGTGGAGCGCTCCGGGGCGCAGAGAACTGGGTGGGATGAGACTAGCACCACGGATACCGTGAATGGAATTGTGTTTCCATATCGCGGAAATGACCCGTGATGACGAGAGAAAGTCCTGGTCAAGGCCCTTGCCTGGGATCGTGTCGATCCTGTTGTAGGGCTGCTGAGTGCGGTATAGACTTCCGCAGGCAAGAAATCCCGTTCTGTCATGCGGAAAAACTTCTGCGATGCGGAAACCCGGAGGCGACGGCGCCCCCGGAGCGATGCGGCAACGATGCCGCGGATCGGATTCTCATGGACAACCTCGCGGTGGCGGCATTCGTCGCCATATTCCCCATTCTCGTGGCGGGCACCCTCCTCATCGGGTTCCGGATGCCGGCCAAGTACGCCATGCCCATCGGTCTCGTCGTCGCCGCCCTCACGGCGAACGTCTTCTGGCAGATCGGCTGGGTGACCATCGGCGCCTCGGTCGTGCAGGGTCTGCTCGTCGCCATCGGTCTGTTGTGGATCGTCTTCGGTGCTCTCCTGCTCCTGGCCACCGTCACCCGTTCCGGCGCGATCGAGACGATCCGCGCCGGGTTCATCTCGATCTCCCCGGACCGCCGCGTCCAGGTCATCATCATCGCCTGGCTGTTCGGCTCCTTCATCGAGGGTGCCGCCGGTTTCGGTGCGCCCGCCGCGGTCGTGGCACCGCTCCTCCTGGCCCTCGGGTTCCCCGCGCTCGCCGCCGTGATCGCGGGCCTCATCATCCAGTCGACCCCCGTGAGCTTCGGTGCCGTCGGTACCCCGATGCTCACGGGCATCGGCACGGGTCTGGCCCAGGATGACGGCTCGATGTCCCCGGACGTCGCCGCCCGCGCCGCCGAACTCGGTCTCGACCAGGCCGGTTTCGTCGCCCACACGGCCGCCCAGGTGGCACTCATCCACGGGGTCTGCGGTCTCCTCATCCCGCTCGTGCTGTCCTGCCTCATGACGGGCGTCTTCGGCGAACGTCGCCGCCTGGCCGACGGTCTGGCCATCTGGCCCTTCGCGCTCTTCTCCGCGCTCGCCATGGTCGTGCCCTACTACCTCGTCGCCCGGTTCCTCGGCCCCGAGTTCCCCTCGCTCCTCGGCGGCATCATCGGTCTGGCGATCGTCGTGTCCGCGTCGAAGGCGGGCTTCCTCATGCCCAAGGAGTCCTGGGACTTCGCGCCGCGGGAATCATGGCCGAAGGCCTGGATGGGCACCGTCGACCCCGTGGAGGAGGCGGCCCACCTCACCAAGAAGATGTCCCTCGTGCGGGCCTGGGCGCCCTATGCGGTCGTCGTCGTCCTGCTCCTGCTCACCCGCAACATCCCGGCGGTCAAGGACTTCCTCAACGGACCGGTCGTCATCAAGGTGCAGAACATCTTCGGCACCCCGATCTCGCAGGACGTCAATTTCCTGTACTCGCCGGGTGCGCTGTTCATCCTCGCCTGTGGCAGTGCGTACCTGCTCCACCGGATGACGAAGGAGCAGATCGGTTCCTCGTGGAAGATCGCAGGTTCGCAGATCCTCGGTGCGGGCGTGACCCTCATGTGCACGCTCCCGCTGGTCCGCGTGTTCATCAACTCCGGGTCGGACTACAACGATGCCGGTCTCGATTCGATGCCCATCGTCCTCGCCGAGGCGGCCGCCTCGTCCCTCGGTGACTCCTGGCCGATCGTCGCGCCCTTCGTCGGTGCGCTCGGGGCCTTCGTCGCGGGCTCGAACACGGTGTCGAACATTATGTTCTCCCAGTTCCAGTTCTCCACCGGTGTGAACATCGGGGCGTCCTCGCCGGAGACCGTCGTCGCCGCCCAGGCCGTCGGCGGTGCCGCCGGCAACATGGTCTCCGTCCACAACGTCGCCGCGGCCGCCGCGACCGTCGGTCTGCTCGGCCGCGAGGGCGATGTCATCCGCCGCACCGCTCTCCCGATGCTCGGGTACGCGCTGCTCGCCGGTTCCCTCGCCTACATCGGCATCTACGGTCTCGGCGCCAACCCGGGCACGATCGTCCTCGCGATCATCGTCCTCGGTCTCGCCGCCGCACTGTTCGCCATGAAGCGCTCCCAGGGCAAGCCGATCGTCACCGCCTGACGAGGCGCCCAGATGGGATCTCCGACGCAGTCGGATCCTCGGCATCCGGGCCGTGCTCCAGAGGCGCCCGGATGGGATCTCCGACGCAGTCGGACCCCTGGCACCAGGGCCGCGCTCCCGAGGCGCACCGCCGGACCCCGGCCCGCTCCCACCGAGCGGGCCGGGGTCCGGTCTTTCGCACACATTTCCGTGGGCCATTGATGATCGATCCGGTACCAGGTTCCATCACTGGTCGTGCAGGACTCGAAATGAACCTCTGACCTGCGAAGACGTGAGTATTCACCGGTAGGTTCCAGTCGGTGAGGTGAAGTTCTCATCACGGGTGCGTGCTCGACTGAAGTGTGTCCGTCCCTGCCCCTACCGTGTGAGATGTATCCCATCCCCGTGCTCGTCGGCTCGGTCGGGCGCGTGGTCGTCGGGGCGCTCACCGACCGGTTCGGTGGCCGCCTCATGATGCCGACGGTCTCGCTCATCACCATCATCCCGGTCCTGTTCGTCGGGCTCGTGGGGCAATACACCTTCACCACCCTCATCATCGGTGGCTTCTTCCTCGGGGTCGCCGGGACGACCTTCGCGATCGGTGTGCCCTACGTGAACTCCTGGTTCCCACCGGAGTCGCGGGGTTCCGCCGTCGGCATCTACGGCGTCGGCATGGGTGGGACCGCGATCGCCGCCTTCACGACGGTGCCGTTGTTCGAGGTCGGGGACACACTGCCCTTCATCCTCGCGGCCGTCGCGCTCGCGGTGTACGCGGGCCTCGCGTACCTGCTCATGCGCAATGCCCCGGGGTGGCAGCCGGTGCGGAAGAACATCGGTCAGCAGCTGCTCACGGTCGCGGGCATCCCGCTCACCTGGCAGGCCTGCTACCTCTACGCCCTGACCTTCGGGGGATACGTGGCCTTCTCGGTCTACATCCCCACCTATCTCGTGAACGCCTACGAGCTCGACCGGGCCGACGCGGCGCTGCGCATGGCCGGGTTCGTCATCGCCGCCGTCGTCATGCGGCCCATCGGCGGCATCCTCTCCGACCGGATCGGTGCCGCCCGGACGCTCATGGCCAGCCACGCACTCGTCCTCGTCTGCGCGCTCGGTCTGATCCTCGACCCACCCCTCGTCCCGTGGGCGACCGTCCTGTTCCTCGCCATGTCCGTCGGACTCGGCTGTGGCTCCGGCGCCACCTTCGCCCTCATCGCCCAGACCTCGGATCCGGGCCAGGTGGGGTCGATCACCGGCTTCGTCGGCGCCGCCGGTGGCCTGGGCGGGTTCGTCCCACCCCTCCTCCTCGGCTGGTTGTGGCGTGAACAGGGCTCCTACTCCTGGGGTATCACGTTCCTCGCAGTCTTCACCGCCGCCGCCCTGGCGATCGCCTGGTACGTCGGCCACTCCGCACGGAAGCGAGCAGCAGCATGAGCATCGACGAACACACGGCCGCACCCGCCGGCGCCAAGGCGGGTGTCGACAACGCCGCGATGGACGCCCTCATCGGTGTGCGCCGGATCTTTTCGAAGGCGCAGGTCTCCGCCGACAAGCGCGAGGTCCACCACAAGGGTGGGCGCCAGGCCGACGAGTTCTATCGCAACCGCTGGTCGCACGACAAGGTGGTCCGTTCCACCCACGGCGTCAACTGCACGGGCTCGTGCTCGTGGCACGTCTACGTGAAGGACGGACTCATCACCTGGGAGTCCCAGGCCACCGACTACCCGAGCGCCGGCCCCGACATGCCGGAGTACGAACCCCGCGGGTGCCCGCGTGGCGCGAGCTTCAGCTGGTACACCTACTCGCCCACGCGCGTGCGCTACCCCTATGTCCGCGGTGCCCTGCTGCGTCTGTTCCGGCAGGCCAAGCAGGAGGTCGGGGGAGACCCCGTCCGCGCCTGGGAGGCCGTCGTCGAGGACCCCCGGCGCGCCTTCCGGTACAAGGCCTCCCGCGGCAAAGGTGGGCTCGTCCGCGCGACCTGGAACGAGGCGGTCGAGATCGTGGCCGCCGCCTACGTGTACACCGTGAAGACCTACGGACCGGACCGGACCACCGGCTTCTCGCCGATCCCGGCCATGAGCCCGGTGTCCTTCAGCTCCGGTGCCCGGTTCCACCAGCTCATCGGCGGCTCGATGCTGTCCTTCTACGACTGGTACGCGGACCTGCCGCCCAGCTCGCCGCAGGCCTTCGGCGACCAGACCGACGTCCCGGAGTCCGGCGACTGGTTCAACGCCGGGTACCTCATGATGTGGGGTTCGAACATCCCGCTCACCCGCACCCCGGACGCCCACTGGATGACGGAGGCCCGCTACAAGGGCCAGAAGGTCATCGCCGTCTCCCCGGACTACGCGGAGAACGTCAAGTTCGCCGACGAGTGGCTGGCGCCGCACCCCGGCTCGGACGCCGCACTCGCGATGGCCATGGGCCACGTGATCCTCAAGGAGTTCTTCGTCGAGAACACGACGGAGTACTTCGACCACTACGTCAAGCACTACACGGACCTGCCGTTCCTCGTGGAGCTCGCCCCGGCCTCCGAGACGGGCGGGGTCTCCGCCTCGACGCCGGACACCTTCCCAGTCGAGGTAGCGGAGGACGACGCCGCGGGGGCTGCCGGAGGACAGGGCGCCTCGGTGGCGGGGGCCCGGGCGGACGCGGATCCGGACCTGTTGTCCCCGGGCAAGTTCGTCGTCGCGGCGGAACTGCCGGCGGGCATGTCGCCGGAGACGGACACCGAGCACGCCCTGTGGAAGCCGGTCATGTGGGACTCGGTGACCGACGCCCCGGCCGTGCCGAACGGCACGCTCGGGCACCGGTACGCCGAGGACGGCGAGGGCAAGTGGAACCTCGACCTCGGCGACATCCGGCCCACGCTCAGCTTCCTGGAGTCCGCCGACGGGGTACAGGAGATCGAGCTGCCGCGCTTCGACACCGGTGCACAGGGTGAGATCGACACGATCCGGCGCGGGGTGCCCTACCGGGTGCTCGACGGGCGCAGGGTCACGACGGTCTTCGACCTCATGCTCGCCGAGTACGGGGTGGGTCGGCCCGGCCTGCCCGGTGTCTGGGCGGCGGGCAACGACGACGCCACGGTGCCCTACACCCCGGCCTGGCAGGAGCGGATCACCGGTGTGCCGGGGCAGGCGGCCGGGCGGATCGCCCGCGAGTTCGCCGAGAACGCGCGGGACTCGCAGGGCCGGTCGATGATCATCATGGGCGCGGGGACCAACCACTGGTTCCACTCCGACCAGACCTACCGGTCGTTCCTCACCCTCACGACCCTGTGCGGTACGCAGGGGGTCAACGGCGGCGGCTGGGCGCACTACGTCGGGCAGGAGAAGATCCGGCCCTTCACCGGGTGGATCAACATGGCCAACGCGCTCGACTGGTCCCGGCCGCCACGGCAGCAGACACAGACCTCCTACTGGTACATCCACACGGACCAGTGGCGGTACGACCAGTTCGGGGTCGACCGGCTCTCGGCGCGTGCCGGCAAGGGCAAGTTCGCCGGGATGGCGAGTGCCGACGCCGTCGCGCTCTCGGCACGGCTGGGCTGGCAGCCCTTCTACCCGTCCTTCGACCGCAACCCCCTCGACCTCATGGACGAGGCCGAGGCGGCGGGCAAGTCCGGATCCGACCACGTGGTCGACAGCCTGAAGTCCGGGGACCTGAAGTTCGCCGTCGAGGACCCGGACGCGGAGAACAACTATCCGCGCATCTGGTCCATGTGGCGGGCGAACACGCTCGGCTCCTCGGCCAAGGGTGAGCAGTACTTCCTCAAACACCTGCTCGGCGTCGACAACACCGTCACCGCCGAGGAGACCCCGGAGGAGTACCGCCCGCGGGACGTGGCCTGGCGGGACAAGGCCCCGACCGGCAAGATCGACCTGTTGCTCGTCCTCGACTTCCGCATGACCTCCTCGACCCTGCACTCGGACGTCGTGTTGCCGGCGGCCACCTGGTACGAGAAGCACGACCTGTCGACGACGGACATGCACCCCTTCGTCAACGTGTTCAACCCCGCGATCTCCACCCCGTGGCAGTCGCGGACGGACTGGGACACGTGGAAGACGATCGCGCAGAAGTTCTCGGAGTTGGCGCGGGACCACCTGGGGACGCGCAAGGACATCGTCGCCTTCCCGCTCCAGCACGACACCCCCGACGAGGTGAACACCCCGCACGGGAGGGTGCTCGACTGGAAGTACGGGGAGTGCGAACCGATCCCGGGTAAGACGATGCCCAATCTCGTGGAGGTCGAGCGCGACTACACGGCGATCCACGAGAAGTTCACGTCCATCGGCCCGCTGCTGGAGTCGAAGGGCATGACGACCCGGGGCATCACCTACGACGTGAAGCACCACGTCGACCGGCTGCGGAACCTCAACGGGGTGACGACGAAGGGGGCGGGTGCCGGGCAGCCGCGCTTGGAGACGGACCGGCAGGCCGCGGAGTTCATCCTCGGACTGTCGGGCACGACGAACGGGATGATGGCGACGGAGGGCTTCCGCCACCTCGAGAAGCGCACGGGTCAGCAGCTGGCCGACCTGTCGAGCGAGCACGAGGGCAAGCAGATCTCCTTCGCCGACGGCACGGCCGCACCGGTGCCGGTCATCACCTCGCCGGAGTGGTCCGGTTCGGAGACCGGCGGTCGGCGGTACTCGCCGTTCACCATCAACGTCGAGCGGCTCAAGCCCTGGCACACGCTCACCGGGCGCTACCACTTCTATCTCGACCACGACTGGTTCCTGGAGATGGGGGACATGCTCCCGGCCTTCCGACCACCGCTGGACATGAATGCGCTGTTCGGCGAGCCGAAGCCGGGGACCACCGACGGGGAGTCGATCACCGTCCGGTACCTCACGCCGCACAGCAAGTGGTCCATCCACTCGATGTACCAGGAGAACTTCTTCATGATGGCGCTCGGCCGCGGTGGCCAGACCATCTGGATGAGTGTCGAGGACGCCGAGGCCGTCGGCATCGCGGACAACGACTGGATCGAGGCGGTCAACCGCAACGGTGTCGTCGCGGCCCGCGCGATCGTCTCCCACCGCATGCCCAAAGGCACCGCGTTCATGTACCACGCGCAGGAGCGGACCGCGAACGTGCCGATCTCGGAGACGAGCGGCAAACGCGGCGGCATCCACAACTCGCTCACCCGGATCATGATCAAACCGACCCAGTTGGTCGGCGGCTACGGGCAGTTGAGCTTCGCCTTCAACTACTACGGACCCACCGGCAACCAACGCGACGAGGTGACCGTCATCCGACGGCGCCGCGACCAGGACGTCACCTACTGAGGACCCCGACCCCCGTTCCGCCGGCGGAACGGGGAACCGACCCGGCCCTTCGGACGGGCAGGGCGCCTCGGCGACGGGGAGGAAAGGAGAACGACATGCGCGTCATGGCACAGATGGCGATGGTGATGAACCTCGACAAGTGCATCGGCTGCCACACGTGTTCGGTCACCTGCAAGCAGGCGTGGACGAACCGCAAGGGCACCGAGTACGTGTGGTTCAACAACGTGGAGACCCGCCCCGGACAGGGCTACCCGCGCGGTTACGAGGACCAGGAGAAGTGGCGCGGTGGCTGGGCGCTGTCCAAGGGCGGCAAGCTCAAGCTGCGGGACGGCGGCAAGCTGTCCAAGCTCGCCAAGATCTTCTCGAATCCGCGGTTGCCAGGCATCGAGGACTACTACGAGCCGTGGTCCTACGACTACGACAACCTGCTCGGAGCGCCGGAGCAGAAGCACATCCCCACCGCGAAGCCCAAGAGCCTGCTCACCGGCGAGGAGGTGAAGATCGAGTGGTCGGGCAACTGGGACGACGACCTGGGCGGCACCTACGCGCACAAGGCCGACGACCCGATGATCAAGGGCATCGAGGACAAGGTGAAGATGGAGTTCGAGGAGACCTTCATGTTCTACCTGCCGCGCATCTGCGAGCACTGTCTCAACCCGTCCTGTGCGGCCTCCTGTCCCTCGGGTGCGATCTACAAGCGCGAGGAGGACGGGATCGTCCTCGTCGACCAGGAGTCCTGCCGGGGCTGGCGCATGTGCGTCTCCGGCTGCCCGTACAAGAAGATCTACTTCAACCACAAGACGGGCAAGGCCGAGAAGTGCACCTTCTACTACCCCCGGATCGAGAACGGTGAGCCGACGGTCTGTGCGGAGACCTGCGTGGGCCGCCTGCGGTACATCGGTCTGGTGCTCTACGACGCGGACCGGGTGACGGCCGCGGCGAGCGTCGAGGACGAACACGACCTCTACGAGGCGCAGAAGGACCTGATCCTCGACCCGCACGACCCGGAGGTCATGGATGCCGCCGAGGCGGCCGGGATCCCGCACGACTGGATCATGGGCGCGCAGAAGTCGCCGGTGTACAAGATGATCAAGGAGTACGAGATCGCGCTCCCGCTCCATCCGGAGTACCGGACGATGCCGATGGTCTGGTACGTGCCGCCCATGTCGCCGGTCGTCGACGTCGTCAAGGACACCGGCTACGACGCGGAGGACCACGTCAACCTGTTCGCCGCGATCGACGAGCTGCGGATCCCGCTGGAATACCTGGCCAACCTCTTCACCGCCGGGGACGTGGACGTGGTCTCCGACGTGCTCAAGCGGATGGCGGCCATGCGCTCGTACATGCGGGACATCAACCTGGGCAAGGACCCCGACGAATCGATCCCGTTGTCGGTGGGCATGGACCCGGAGGAGATGTACGAGATGTACCGCCTCCTGGCGCTGGCCAAGTACGACGAGCGCTACGTCATCCCGGCGGGACACTCGGAGTCGGCCCACAGCCTCGAGGGGATCGGCGTCGACTGCCCGCTCAACTCCGACGGCGGCCCGGGCATGCAGGACGTCCCCGGGTTCGACGGGGCACCGGTGGAACCCGGTGGCGCGCAGGACCGCGGGGCGCTCAAGGGCCGCGTGAACCTGCTCAACTGGAACGGCGCCGGGCGACCGGACGGACTGTTCCCCACACCCGGACCGGCCGGGGCCTGAGGACCGGGGACGTCATGGCCTTCAACCCGATCGCGTTCTTCTCCAAGTGGAAGAAGCAGGCCGCCGGTCTGCGCGCCGAGGACCTCACCGGCGGCACCCTGTCCACACAGGTGCCGCTCGACGACATGCAGGTCCGCGGGGTGTGGACCGCCGCGTCCTGGCTCATCACCTATCCGGACGAGGGTCTGGACGACGCGTTGCCCGCGGTGCGCCGCCTGGTGTCCGGGCTGCCGGGACCGGTGCGGACCTTGTTCGAGGTGACCCTGTCCGCCATCGACTCGCGGGACCGCTACGACCTGCGCAGCGAGTACGTCGACACCTTCGACACCCGGAAGAAGGGGTGCCTGTACCTCACGTACTTCGCGAACGGGGAGACCCGCCGGCGGGGCATGGCGCTGCTCGACTTCAAGGAGACCTACCGGGCCGGTGGACTGGAGGTCTCGGAGGACGAACTGCCGGACCACCTCGTCACCGTCCTGGAGTTCGGCGCCGGGCACGACCTGGCCGCCGGGGTGGGGCTCGTGCTGAAGAACCGCGCGGGGCTCGAACTGCTGCGCATGCACCTGGACGACATCGACTCGCCCTGGGCACCTGTCGTGCAGGCCGTGTGCCTCACCCTGCCGGCCCTCGACGGGGACGACCGGACGGCCATCGCCCGGCTGGCCTCGGAGGGACCGGCGGAGGAGTCCGTGGGCCTGGCCGACGGGGTGCTCGACATGCCACCGGCCGATCTCACGCCCTATGCCGTCGACGGCTCCGGGTGTGGCGTGCCGGGCATGGACGGTGGCGGTACGGCGTCCGGTGGGCCCGGTGGAGCGGGCACGGCCTTCGTGCCGCTGGAGGAAGTCGGAGTACTCCGACGATGAATGGACTGCGACGATGAACGGACCGAGACGATGAACGAGGCCATGGAACCCACGACCCTGCAGGTCGTCATGTGGTTGATCGTCCCCTACCTGTGCCTGGCGGTGTTCGTGCTCGGACACGTGTGGCGCTGGCGGTACGACAAGTTCGGCTGGACCACCCGGTCGAGCCAGATCTACGAGTCCAAGCTGTTGCGGATCGCCAGCCCCCTGTTCCACTACGGCGTGCTCGCCGTGTTCCTGGGACACGTGGTGGGTCTGGGCATCCCGAAGACGTGGACGGCCGCCGTGGGGATCACGGACGGTGTCTACCACTTCATGGCGATCACGATCGGGCTGGGAGCGGCCGTCGCGACGATCGCGGGCCTGGCGATCCTGGTCTACCGCCGTCGCCTCAACCGACGGGTGTTCGGGTCGACGACGGTGTCCGACAAGATCATGTATTTCATGCTCGCGCTCGTGATCCTGGCCGGGACGTACTCGACGATCGTCGAGAGCGCGATCGGCCACTACGACTACCGCGAGGGGATCAGCATCTGGTTCCGCCAGTTCTGGGCGTTCCAGCCGGACGTGTCCCTCATGGCCGCGGCCCCACCCGGGTTCCAGGTCCACGTGTTCGGCGCGATCCTGCTCTTCGCGTTGTGGCCCTTCACCCGCCTGGTGCACGTGTTCGCGGCCCCGCTGGGCTACGTGTTCCGGCCCTACATCGTCTACCGCTCGAAGGACGAGGTCCGCCAGCCCACCAAGCGTGGCTGGGAACGTATTGATTTCTAGCCCGGCGAGGTCAGCCGACCTTGCCGGGAACCTTGGGGCGGACGGGTTCGATGGTCCGCTCGGCGGCCATGATCGCGTCGACCGACCCGAGCGCGTGGATCTCGTTCATGAGGACGAGGGTGGGGCGCATGAGCTTGAGGTTCCCGGCCTCCTCCTCGGCGAGGACGTACTCCGTGGACAGCCACTCGGAGGTGTGCGCCTCGGTCGTCTGGTGTTTCATGTCGCCGATCTCGGCGCCGCGGGCGACGAAGAAGAAGGTGTCGAACCGCTTGGTGCGGCCCGGGGGCGTGATCCAGTTGGCCCAGGGCTTGAGCTTCTCCGGGGCGAGGACCGCGCCGGTCTCCTCCTGGACCTCCCGCTGGGCGCAGGCGAGGATGACGGACTCGAAGCCCGGGTTCTCCGCCACGGAGCTGAGCTCCCAGGCCTTCGCATGTGCCGCCGCGACCTCCGTGGTGAGTCCGAGGGCCGCTCCGGCCTCGTGGTCCTGCGGGTCGACGCGCCCACCGGGATAGACGACGACGCCGGCGGCGAAGTCCATGGTCGACACACGGTGCTGGACGAAGACCTCCAGACGGCCCGAGGCGGAGTCCGCGCCGTCGCGCAGGACGATGACGCTCACCGCCGGCCGGACCGGGACCTCCTGACCTTCCGGCACGATGTTGCGCGCCACGTCGCTGCCCAGGCGGTCCGAGGGGTCCGTGCCGTCGTCCTTCACTTCACGCATGTGTCCACTCCTGTGTCCGTGGGTGCGCGCACGCCCTTGTCCGCGCACCGGCTGTGGCCTCCACCCTAGACCGAACAATCGTTCAGTGGGAGGGGTGGGCGCCGGACGGGTCGGCAACGAGTGCCCGGTCGACGGTTCTGGAGCGCCCAGTGGACGGGTAGGAAGCGCCCAGTGGACGGTTCAGGCACGGGCGAGGATCCGCTCGGCCCTCTTGAGCACCGGTGCGTCGACCATCTTGCCGTCCACGCTCACCGCCGCACCGTCCGCGTCACCCGCGGCCTCGACGACCCGGCGGGCCCAGTCGACGTCCTCCGCGGAGTCGGCGAACTTCTCCTCGATGACGGGCACTTGCCGCGGGTGGATGGCGAGCTTCCCGGCGAAGCCCAGGTCCCGGCCGCGGGTGGCGGAGGACTCGGTGGCGCCCGGGGTGGAGAAGTCCGCGCAGGGGCCGTCGATCGGACCGGGCATCCCGAAGGCCCTGGCGGCGAGCACCACGCGGGACCGGGCGTGGAGGAGCTCGATCTCCTCGGCCGTGACGCGGGCGTCGAGTTCGAGCGCGAGGTCGTAGTTGCCGAAGGCCAGACGGTCGACCAGGCCGCCCTGTGCGAGCGCCTCGGCGCGCACGATCCCCACGGGGGTCTCCAGTAGCCCGACGAGGTACGGGGTGCCGGCACCCGCCTCGCGGAATGCGGAGCGGATGGCGACGAGCGGAGCGTCCTCGGCGGTCTTCGGCAGCATGACACCGAAGGGGGCATGGTCGTCCTCCGCGGGCGAGGTGCCCTGCCCACCCGTGCCCGCCGTCTCCTTCGCCACCGCGGCCAGGGCCGCGACGTCCTGGGCGAACCAGGGGGAGTCGGACTGGTTGGTGCGCACGAGGACCGCGGCGGGCGCCTCGGCGTCAGAATCCCGGGCGAGGGTGTCGGTGTCGGTGGTCCGGTCGCGGGTCCGCAGCCAGTCGACGATGGCCGTCCGGGCGGTGTCCTTGTCCGCCGGGGCGACGGCGTCCTCGAGGTCGATGACGATCGCGTCGGCACCGGAGGTGAGGGCCTTGTCGAACCGGTCGGGGCGGGCCGCGGGCACGAAGAGCAGGGTGCGGGCGGAGTCGAGTGCGGTGGAGAGGGTCATCGCGGGGTCGTCCTCGTCGTCGGGGAACTGTGGGTGGGCCGCCGAGGGACCACCGGTGGGCCGTCGGGGAACCGTCGGGCGGAGGCCGGTGGCGGGTCGTTCGGTGGCAGAGTATGCGGTGGCGGTGTGGTCCCCACTACCGCCTCAACCGTACTGCGGCTAGACTAATGCCGAAATCACGAATAGTCCTCGGGTCATTACTGTCATTAATGGTATGAATTGCCTGTCTCGATCGTTCGGTGAACGGACGCCCGAGACCAGGACAGTCCCCCGGGACACCGCGACACGAGAAGGAGTACACGCAATGGTGCGCGTCATCAACGGAGCAGCAGAACTCGAGACCCTCGTCGGCCAGGAGCTGGGCGCCAGCGAATGGACCCAGATCACCCAGGAGCAGATCAACCTGTTCGCCGATGCCACGGGCGACCACCAGTGGATCCACATCGACGAGGAGAAGGCGAAGGCGGGTCCCTTCGGCACGACGATCGCCCACGGCTTCCTCACGCTGTCGCTCCTGCCCGCCCTCGGTGCCCAGATCACCGACATCCAGGGCATGAAGATGAAGATCAACTACGGCCTCAACAAGGTGCGGTTCGCCACCCCCGTGCCCGCCGGTTCCAAGGTGCGCGTCGTCTCGACCCTCAAGGAGGTCGTCCGCAAGGAGTCCGGCATCCAGGTCGTCCAGACGAACGTCATCGAGGTCGAGGGCAAGGACCGCCCGGCCTGCGTGGCCGAGGCCGTCACCCTCATGGTCGAGGCCTGAGCCCACACTCATGGTGGCGGGGTCGGTGAACGCCGCGCGCCGGTGAGAACCGGCCCCGCCACCGCAGGTGCACACCCATGCCGGGCACATCCTCCGGCCAGCAGAAAGAGAACAATGGACGATTCCGACCTCACAGAAATCCTCTCCGCCGTCCGCGAGTTCGTCGCCGAGCAGGTGATCCCGCGCGAGCTGGAGATCGAGGACAACGACGCGTTCCCGGAGGACATCATCGAGGCCTCGAAGGAGATGGGCCTGTACGGCTGGGCCATCCCGGAGGAGTTCGGCGGCCTGGGGATGAACGCCTACCAGGACGCACTGCTGGCCATGGAGCTCGGCTACACCACGCCCTCCTTCCGGTCGCTGTTCGGCACGAACAACGGCATCGCCGGTCAGGTCCTCGTCAACTACGGCACCGACGAGCAGAAGGCCGAGTGGCTGCCCAAGATCGCCTCCGGTGAGGTCGTCGCGTCCTTTGCGCTCACCGAGCCCGACGCCGGCTCCGACCCGTCCGGCCTCACCACCAAGGCCGTCAAGGACGGCGACGACTACGTGATCAACGGCGCCAAGCGCTTCATCACGAACGCCGCCATGTCCGACGTCCTCATCACCTTCGCCCGGACGGACCCGAACGCCACGGGCTCCAAGGGCATCTCCGTGTTCCTCGTGCCGACCGCGGCCGAGGGTGTCACCGTGGGCCCGCACGACAAGAAGATGGGCCAGGCCGGTGCCTGGACCTCGGAGATCTTCTTCGACGACGTCCGCGTCGCGGCGTCCGCCCTCATCGGTGGCGAGGAGGAGAAGGGCTTCTACGCCGCGATGGCCTCGCTCAACAAGGGCCGTCTGCACATCGCCTCGATCTGCGTCGGTCAGGCCACCCGGGTGCTCGACGAGATGATCGAGCACTCGAAGGTCGCCAAGCAGGGCGGTCGCCCGATCGGTGACTTCCAGCTCGTCCAGGCCCACATCGCCGAGTCCTACACCGAACTGCGTGCGGCCCGCGCCATGGTCCTCGAGGCCGCGCAGCGTTGGGACGACGGCTCCGACAAGAAGATCGGCCCGTCCTCCTGCAAGCTCTTCGCCTCGGAGATGCTCGGCCGCGTCGCCGACCGTGGCGTCCAGGTGTTCGGCGGCATGGGCTACATGCGCGAGACCACCATCGAACGCTTCTACCGGCACGCACGCCTGTTCCGGATCTACGAGGGCACCTCGGAGATCCAGAAGATCGTCGTCGCACGTCAGCTCAACAAGGGCGCGGGTGCCGCACTCAGGGAGATGCGCTGATCCGACGCGGGTTACCCGCACTCGGACCAGCCTCCGCACATCACCTCCCCACAGGACTGAAGGAACAGGAGTCACGCTCATGGGTCAGCTTCTCGAAGGCCGTACCGCCGTCATCACCGGAGCCGCACAGGGTCTGGGTCTCGCCATCGCCAAGGCCTTCGTCGCCGAGGGCGCCAATGTCGTCCTCGGTGACCTCAACGAGGACGCCGTCAAGGAGGCCGCGGCCTCGCTGGACGTCGGCGACCGCGCCGTCGGCCAGGCCTGCAACGTCGTCGACCTCGGCCAGGTGGAGGCACTCTGCCGGACGGCCGTCGACACCTACGGTTCGCTCGACGTCATGGTGAACAACGCCGGCATCACCCGCGACGCCACCATGCGCAAGATGACCGAGGAGCAGTTCGACCAGGTCATCGCCGTGCACCTCAAGGGCACGTGGAACGGCCTGCGCACCGCCTCGGGCATCATGCGCGACCAGGAGAAGGGCGGCTCGATCATCAACGTGTCGTCGATCTCCGGCAAGGTCGGCATGCTCGGCCAGACCAACTACTCGGCCGCCAAGGCCGGCATCGTCGGCATGACGAAGGCCGCCACCAAGGAGGTCGGCTTCAAGGGTGTCCGCGTCAACGCCGTCCAGCCCGGCTTCATCAACACCGCGATGACCGCCGCCATGCGTCAGGACGTCATCGACGCCAAGCTCGCCGAGATCCCGATGGGCCGCGCCGGCGAGCCGGAGGAGGTCGCCTCGGTCGTCCTCTTCCTCGCCTCCGACATGTCCTCCTACATGTCCGGCACCGTCCTGGAGATCGCCGGCGGCCGCCACATCTGAGTTCCGGTACTCCCGGGTGGCTCCCCGCCGCCCTCCCCGACGCCGAGGCGCCCGCACCGTTCGCATGGAACGGTGCGGGCGCCTCGGCGTTGTTTCGGGGGTGTGGACAGCGGGGGAGCACTGAGTGTTCGTAGCCCGATCGAGTCGTCGCGGAATCCCGAAATCGGGCCGTCCGACCTGTGTTCTGTGAACACAGGATCCGGCTTCGACCACTCGATGGCTCTCGATCCCTGCGTTCGTGGGTCGAGGTGGACGACCTTTTCGTCGTTTCACAGGGCATATGTCTCGCCGTCATGCACGACTACGAGACAAGAGCCCCGTCGAAATGCATCGACCTCGCAGTCCCGGCAGCCGCAGGTGAGTCGACCTGGCCGGACATGTCCGTCCGTTTCGCTCGGTGGCGCGAGTCGTCCGGTGGTGACGACTGAAAGTTGGGCGTCCCGGTTCTCCACGCGGTCGTCGCGTCGCCGTGGGCGGAGAACTCCCGGTTGGCGCACAGGCAGATGATCCAGGCAGCCGTGGACCGGGGAGTCCACGCTCAGGTGTGGCAGGAGATCGTCCGCGCGAAGGTTCGCGGACAAGCGGCAACGCTCTCGGTACGGAAGCCGCGTCTGGGGAAATCCGTCGGTGCCTTGGTAGCGGAAGTCGGGCACGGTGACATGACCAATGTCGAGGGGCGCGCTGCACGAGAGTATTTCGACGGTCTGTGGGGAAAGAAGTTCGTGCGGGACCACGACGGGGGAGACCGCGTGAATGCCCTGTTGAACTATGGATACGCAATCCTCCGGTCCTCGGGAATTCGAGCGGTCAACGCGGCCGGCCTCGTTCCCTCCTTGGGGATCTGGCATCGGCATCGGGCCAATGCATTCAATTTGGTCTCCGATCTGATGGAGCCGTTCCGACCGGTTCTGGACCATGTGGTGCGGAATCTTCCGGGTACTGCGAAAGTGACTCAGGTGGAGACCAAGAAGGCGCTGGCGGGGGTTCTGGAGATTCCCTTCGGTTCCGAGGGAAGAACTGTGGCCGACGAATTACTGGCGCTCGCCCTGCGGTACGCGAGGTTCATCGAGGGGGAGCGGCAAGGATTCCACGTCGACCACTGGGCACCTTTGGAGGGTGGCGATGAGTGACGGACGTTGGCTCCTGGTGAGCTTCGAGCTGCCGACCAGGAGCAAGTCGGATCGGTCGGAACAGAGGCGGTGGGTGAGGTTGCTCCGCGACAGTGGGTATCACCTCGTCCACTCGACGTTGGCAGTGCGGTACGCACGTTCACGAACGAGAGCGACCACGGAGGTGCGTCGGCTACACGAGGAGTTCCCAGACAAAGGTACGATTTATGTGAACACGCTGGGAGATGCAGCTTTCGGGAGGGCTGGGGTGCGCAGCGCGGGCGAGCCCGCTCCGCTCCCAGAGCGGCCTGAGTTGCTTCGTGTCATTATGTGACGAGCAAAACCCCAGGTCAAGACACGTTGACATAAGCGACACTATCGGTGGGGTTGCCACCCACCACCTGGCCGACCACGGTGCAGGAACGGCCTTCAACGGTTACCAGGACGCGATCACGCACGCAGTCGAGAACCGGAAGGGTTACGCCCAGGAGGCAGCGTCGCAGCATTCCGCGCACGGTGTACACGTACGTGAACCCGAGCAGGTCGTGAACCTCGACGCAGCCACCGCGCACGACGCGGAGGCGGACCTCCTGCAAAACGCGGCCGATCAGGAACGCGGATACTCCCAGGAAATCCGAGAGGCCGCGGCTGCCGAGGCTGAGGAAGCGGGGATGCAGCCAGAGGATTACCTCGACCACCTCGACGAAGCGGAACGGGAGTCACTGCTTGACGAATCCCGACGCGGGATCGAGGACTCGATGGACCGTGACGAACGCATCGAGAAGGTTTCGACGGCCGCGGCCGCCGAAGATCGAGCCGAGACCTTTGAACACCGCGCCGATCTGGAACGCGATGCCGCGGCAGACGCTCGGGTCGAAGCGGAGATGGACCGCGGTCACAGCAGCGAGACTCCTGCGGTCTCCGCGGCCCACTCCGCGGAGATGAACCGACACCTGGAGACGGTCGCCGCGACGTCTCCAGAGGCCCAGAACGCGATCGACGCACGCAGGACTGCATTGCTCAACGTGCCCGAGAACGCAAAGGGATCGTTCAAGGACTCCTTGAATGCCAAGACCCAGCCGAAGAAGGGCGTGAACCGTCAACAGAAAGCCGGACGGGAGATGGAACGGACCTGGTAAAGCGTCGACACAACAGGTGCGAGGATGGCTTTCAAAAACTCGCATTACCGATACGACAGATTCCTCAATGACGCCTTTGATTAGGAATGTGGTTGATCCAGATTTTGTAGGTAAGCGTTGTCGGCCTTTCTTCTTCGATGAGAAACGATCATTCCACCGATCACGCCGACGAGTATGAGAGAAATTCCTGCCCAGAAAGGATAGGCAGGGATAATGTCATACGTTGTATGCGTAGATTCCCATCGTCCTTTGATATTGATATCACAAGTGATGGAAGGTGGAATGTATCCCGAGTCTAACGATCCGCCGCCTCCTTGATCCAACTGCATTCCCTTGGGTGGTTTGGGGCAAAAGTCCGTAGAAAGAAATCCGTCTCTTACCGAGGCTGCATACAAAAACTGCAAGGCCCATGAAGACATGACGATGACGACGCCCGATATTATTGTGACGGTGCGCCAGATTTGACGCCCTTGCATCATCCTCACTTCCCACCTCCAATATTATCCGAGGATATCTTGCAAAGCCTTCGGCTGCTTATCTGCAAACTGATCCCATGAAAAATAGGTGGGAGTCTCCCATCGGCGATCTGGGTTAAGCAAGAGCATATTCGTCCCCCCTCCCATAGCGCTATTATCCCACACGTTTCCAATGGGCTCAGTCAGACCCATGCAGTTCGTGTTGGCGCGCCCAATACAGTTGTTTCCAACAAATGATGAGGCTGCTGAAATGTGACTCCACGAATTGTTCCCTTTCGGAGTCCTAATTCGAACGAACATCCGTTGATTCTGAACCTGACCCGCTTCGCCCCCGCCATACTTCGGAATGAGCTTTGGCTTTCCAAGCCCGAAACCAATAGCGCCCTTTCGGCAAGGGTCGCTGAGGTGATTCGTGTCGAGATAGGGCTCGATCTTGCTGTTCTGTGTCGAAGTCAATCCTTCATTGAAGATATACAGGCCAGTGGCTCCTTTCATGGAAGCTTGCGCCCAGTATTTATCGTCCGTGTCGCTCGGACATGCTGGACGCAAGATTGACTTGGAAAGATTGTAGTTCCACTGGTATAGATCTACTTCAAATCCCCACTGGTCGTAGAGTCGAATGAGATTATTTTGATTTATCCATTGTATTTCAAAGGTCAGCTCCCTCTGGTCGTTAACGTCATCTTCTGTCTTTATGACACTCCAATTCTTGTGGCAGATCCTCTGTCACTGGGGGAAGTCGAACAAGCCCGGTGGGGGCGGAGCCGACGGCAGCTGCGGAAGCCGATCCTGCTGCACCCTGCCGGGAGAGTACCGTGCGAACGGTCCGTCCTTCGACAGGATCACGTTCATCATCGGATCGAGGTAGTCGCGGAAGAACGCGACCAGGCCCGGCCCTCCCTCCAGCCGCATCTTCTCCCAGGACAACCACAGTGCCTCGATCCGCTGCACAACCTCGGAGTACTCCCACCAGTTGACATAAGCGACACTATCGGTGGGGTTGCCACCGTACATCGGGCTAGAACTCTTCCGCAGGATGACGGACCGCCCCGACGTTTCCGTGCAGGACCACCTCGACGGGATCCGTGAGGTCATGTGGCGTCCTGTACTCATGCTTCCACGCGGGTTCGTGCTCACCGGTGATTCTTCCTGGCTGAAGGCACTGCGGGAGTACGTGACCAAGGGGTTGGTGGCGCTGGCTCCGGGGACTGAGATCCGCAGTGCCCGGGATCTGTTGGACAACTCCCGCGAGCCAGGGGTGAACGGTGTCTTCTTCATCTCGGGACAACAGTCCGCAGTCGGGCCCAAGGCGGAGGGGTTGATCGCGCACACCGCGGACATCGTCACGCGGCTGGCGCAGAAGGGGTACAACACGCGAATCTTCGTGTGGGAGTCGCGGGTCGCGCCCATCCTGAATCCGGCACGCCGGCACCCTCCTGCCCACCCGCGCTCGCACCGAGCTCTCGACCGGGCTTTCCAGAGCGCCACCGGTGTCGGCCGGGTCATCACCGAAGGCCCGGGGGTACCGAACTTCGTACGGCCGAGCGACGTCGAAGTGTCGCACC
This sequence comes from Brevibacterium litoralis, assembly GCF_040212315.1. Taxonomy (NCBI): domain Bacteria; kingdom Bacillati; phylum Actinomycetota; class Actinomycetes; order Micrococcales; family Brevibacteriaceae; genus Brevibacterium; species Brevibacterium litoralis. The sequence continues at coordinate 55,702 of NZ_JBDIUY010000035.1, forward strand.
CGAAGGGCATGATGCCGACGGTGCACGGGCTGATGAATGTCGTGAAGTTGCTCGGAGGGAACAACCGCTGGGAACCATTGTGACCGCGGGGGCGGTCGTCGTGGGCCGGTCTCACCCGGGCGGATAGCTTGATCCCGCAGTGGTCAGGCAACGTCTTCGGTGACATGAGAAAGTTGACGGCATTGCACGAGCCGGGGCGGCCGCGAGGGCGCCTCGGCTCGTTCGGTTGTGGGACCGGTAACGCTGCGAGTCCTGCTGTTCTGCCGCTCAGCGAAGGTCGGGAAATGGCTCCCACTCGACCGATCCACCCAGCGACCGGTGGAGGGCGATGAGGCCGTCGAGGGTCGGTTGTATCCAGGGCGAGACCTTTTCGATGTCACGGCTCTCGATCGTGGGGAATTCAGGGGCGAATGGACGAAGTGCCGCGTACGGGCCCTGATCGTCCTCGGTGATCTCGCTCCGGCTCCATGGGAAACTCGTGTCCGCTGCCATGACCGCGGCGCGGTCCCACAAGACGACCCGGGAGTCGGGGCATTGCGCGTGCAGGTGATTCACAACGTTGATGAGGGCCTCCACGATATGCGCGTCGGCGGGCGCATTACTGCCGGTCCGCGTGATGTAGCACGCGCGGGTGATGGAAGACGGGATGCGACCCGCGACGATGTCCTTGCTCGTACACAGATGGATGTTCGGCCCGAGTGAGACGATCCCCCTCTGCGCGTACTCCTGCACTGTGCGCAGCCAGTGGGACGTTCCCGAATAGACAGTCGGTTCCGGCGCGTCGAAGACAGGCCGTCCCGAGGTCGCCAGAATGTCGTGGAACACCTCGAGCGCGTCGGCCGCAGGATTCTCGATGAGCGACATGAGAAGACGGAGACCGTACCAGGACGGGTGGCCTCCGGCATCGACGTGGAGGGCACTCGACCAACGGTCGTGCAGGAGCCCCTGCAGGCTGATGGTCGCGTCGCCGCACTCGGCCTCGGTCTCGGCGAGGTTCCATGTGGGGTGCCGATAGGTTCCGTCGACGACGTAACGTCCCTCGCGACGGTTGTGCATCTCTCTGCCGGCGAGGCTCCAGAAGATGAACCGGCATGACGGATTCGCACGGCGGATCGCATGCAGGGCAGACACGCCACGGCCGTACACGGCGCTGTCGGTCTGCGGATCGATGACGCTCTGATCGATGCCCTTGAACGCGAGCGGATGGTCCGGGGCGTGTACCGAACGGTTTCCGATCCGCGGGTCCGGGACGACGAAGACCGCCTTCGTGTCGGTTCGTGCGAAACGGTGCTCGAGGTATGTGGGTGCGAAGACCGCCTCGCCACTGTTGCTGTGCCAGGTCACCTCTACCGCAGGAGCGTCGATCTGTCCGGTTCTCATCGCATTCTCGAGTGAGAGGCAGTGAGAGTTCCCGGCGACTGTGGTGGGAGAGGTGTGCAGTGTTCTTACCTTTGCGTCTGCTTCAGCGGGACATGTGATTCCCGGAATTGTGTTCCGGCTCGAGGTGACCCTATCCGTGTGTTCTGAATGTCCGATCAGACCCCTGGCGCTCTGGGCGGGCTTTCTCATATCGGTCGTTCAGCCGCGGGCCGCTGCCTGCTCGCGCTCCGGCTCGTCACCCGGCGCGGTGTCGGGTGTGTGGGGCGCCTCGGCGTCGGTGTGCTTCTCCCGGAGAACTGCCCGGACGGACCAAACCACTGCGGCAGCCCACACGGCGATGATGAAACCGTAGACCACGTACAACGGAGTGCCGGCGAGGCCGATGAGGTCGCTCGTGAGCAGGGTGCGGGCGTTCGTGAGGATGATGAAACCGCCGACGATCGAGCCGAGGAGTCGCGGCGGGACGACCCGGACGAGGAACGCCGCGATCGGAGCGGCGACGAGGCCGCCGGCGAGCAGGGCGAGCACCCACGTGAGCGAGATGCCCTCCGTGCCGATGCCGATGAGGAAACCGACGGAGGCCGCCACCGCAACGAGGAACTCCGAGGTGTCGATCGAACCGATGACCTTCCGGGGCTCGATCTTCCCGCTCGCCAGCAGCGCGGGAGTGCCGACCGGACCCCAGCCGCCGCCGCCCGTGGCGTCCATGAAGCCGGCGACGACACCGAGGGGCATGAGGAAGCGCCGACGCAGGGGCGTGGTGTCCTTCCGCTGGGGGAGGCCGCGGAGGGTGAAGCGGGTGAGGACGTACGCGCCGAGGCACAGGAGGATGATCGCCATGAGCGGCTCGGCGACCTCGGTGGACAGGTTCGAGAGGACCGTGGCGCCGAGGAATGCGCCGATCGCTCCCGGGATGCCGATCCGGCGGACGACCTTCCAATCGACATTGCCGAACTTCCAGTGCGCGGCACCGGAGGCGAGGGTCGTGCCGATCTCCGCGAGGTGGACGGTCGCCGAGGTCATCGCCGGGCTCAGGCCGACCGTGAGCAGCAGGGTCGTCGACGTGACGCCGTACGCCATGCCGAGGCTGCCGTCGACGAGCTGTGCGCCGAAGCCCACGAGGGCGAGGAGAACGAGTGTGCGCATGGTGGAGTCCTAAGGGTTGGGCGGTCCGGGCGGGTTCGGTGCCGGTGGTGCTGTCGCAAGGCTGAGAGCGGTCGGCGACGCCGTGTTTCCGCCTCAGCCGATCAATTGGATGCATCCGACCGGATAGATAGGAAAAGAGTACGCCCGGGTGTGGTGAAGCGCCAGTACGGCGTGTGGAGGTGAGCGGTGGGGTCTCACGGGGATGTCGGGCGCACCTACGGTTCCGGTCGTGTGGATGAGTGAGTAGTCCCTGGTGAGATCATTACGCGACTTCCACAGGGCGGATTGAAGGGAAGTGCCGCCCGTGCTGCGGGTCCAACACCAGGCGAATCGGGAGTTGCTGACTCTGTGGTGGCGGATCGGAAAGACGATCCTCGAGCGGCAAGCGGAACAGGGGTGGGGTACCAAGGTGCTGGAGCGGCTCGCGGAGGATCTGCGCACAGAGTTCCCTGAGATGAAGGGTTTTTCGGTTGACATAAGCGACACCATCGGTGGGGTTGCCACCTATCGAGGAGATCTGGTCCAGCGCATACCCACACGTAGAAGGCCCGCCCCGGTCGTCGGGGCGGGCGTTCTACATGTGGTGAGTCAGTGGGGGGAGGAGGCTGCGGGTCCGGGCTTCGCGGGTGTATTCGCTGGTGCACATACCTCGGGCTTCGGCCTGGTCCTTGATGAGCTGCCAGAGGCGAGCGGGCACGCGCACGCTATGGGTCTCGATCGGCTCGGTCTTCACCCATGCGGGTGTCTCGCGGGTCAGTGTCGAGTCCGGGAATCCGGCCTCGGCTTCATCGGCCCAGCGCTCTACGTCGGCATCGGTGAATGGGACGCCGTTGGCGTCGGTGTATGTGCTCATCGCGCGTTCCTCATGTCCTGCTCGAAGCCTTTGGTGAGGTAGTTCGCGTGGATGACGAACACCCCTCCGGGGGCATGGACGATGACGAGTTCGATCTGACGGCCCGCCTGGTCGAATCCGATCACGCCCCACCGCTGCGGTTCCGTGCGGGTGTCCGGTTCGCAGATACGTGCGAACCGGACACCGATCTCTACTGCTGTAACGATCTGCTCCTGCGTGAGCTGGTGCTTGAATGCGCGCTGATGGATACCGATTCGCGCGCCCTCATCCCACACGGAACGCAATATGTTGCACGATGCGCAACTGCAACGTCTCGCGCTGAGAGCGGGGCCATGGCTCTTTTCCAGCGTGCCACCGGTGCGCTCCGGATTGCCGGGACGATGCACTCCGGGCCGTCGCGACCGACCGGGTCCCCGGGGAAGGCCTGGTCAGTCGTCCTCGAACCAGCGGGCGGCCATGAGGGCGAGTTGGGTGCGATTGCCCCGGTCGAAACGGCGCATGAGCCGCGAGACGTACTGCTTCACGGTCGCCTCGCTCAGGTACAGACTGCGGGCGATCGAGGCGTTGGATGCCCCGGTCGAGACGTGTCGGAGGATCTCGCGTTCGCGGTCGGGCATGTCCGGCATGGGCTCGGCGGGGCGACGGATGCCGACGGAACCATTCCCAGTTCCTGCGCCGGTTGCCCGCTGAGCGCCGTCCGAGTGCACCTCGATCCGGATCTCCCCCACGTGCTCCTCACTCACCGAGGCGAGGGCACGGCTCGCGACATCACGCACCTCGCGCGCGGATCGACGAACCTCCGGATCGTCCGAGGCGCCGATCAACTCGTCGCTCCGGAGTGCGACGACCGCGAGAGCGCGGCGGGCGGCGTTCGAGGCTCCGGCGGTATCCACCTTCGCGCGGGCCCTCACCGGGGCTGGGCAGGCGCTCTCCGGGACCGCGGCGTCGACCCCGGACGTCGCGGCGCCTCGGCCGGGCGCCGTGCCAGGCCCCGAGGAGGTTTCGCCGGAGTTCGCCTCGGCGAGGACGGAGAGGTGGATCCGGTCGCGTCGGGCGCCACCGAGGTGCAGCACGAGAGCGATGATGATGCCGAGAAGGAACGGGACGCTCGCAGCGAGGACCGCGCTCGTCGGGGGAACGCCGGCCTGCACACTTCCGAGGACGAGAATCGCAGAACTGATGACGAGTGCGACGGTTCCTACGCAGATCGGGGCGCGAGATCGGGCGCGGCGGTAGAGGGTGAAGGTTGCCATCGCAGTGGCCAGGCCTATCCACGGGATCCCACCGAGGTACGCGAGTTCTCTCAGCCGCGCATCGGACACGACCGTGCCGAGGGAGACGGAAGCGATGGCGGCGGCCCACAACGCGGGCCGCCGGTCCGAGAAGACGCCGAACGCGGTCGAGGCAAGCTGTGCGACTGCCATGGCGAGCACGGCGACCCACGCGTGGGGCATCGCGGTGATGCCGATGACGACCCCGAGTGCCGCGAACCCCGCCATCCCCCACAGGGGCCACTTCTGCTCTTTCCGGGCCCGCCATGTCATCCGATCCGCCTCCGCTTACTGCCATGCACTGTGTTGCCTTCACGCGCTGTGGTCGCGCGCATCGGTTGTGCTCACGTGAGCGCCGCCGCCGTGAGGTCCTCCTTGACGGCCTTCACCATCTTGCGGAAACGCGAGCCCAGTTGCACCTGGAACAGGCCGTCACCCGCGGCACTGTATGCGACCCGAAGGTGTTCTGCGTGAGCACCACGCGGTTCTTGGCGAGGTCGACCTCGATCTCGACCTGGAGGCGCTGCGACACCGGGAGTACGGCCACTCCAATCGGTTTGCCATCCTCGTTCGCCACCGCGTGCGAGGCGTCGGAAGCCTCCCAGCCGTAGTCGCGCGATTCGAACGTCGCGCGGATCGTTTCCATCACCTGATCGTGCGAAGCGTTCTCCACGAGAGCGATCTTGGCCATGAGCTTCTCCTTCTCGGTGCGGGTGGTTGCTGTATTTCGAGTCGACCACAGCTCGCCGGCCCGACTCCGACAACTTTCGTCCACACCTTCGTGATACCCGTTTGACCAGGGGGTTCACCAAAGTTTCCTACGTTCGTCGCCGCTCCCGCGAGCACGCGTTCCACGTTCCTCGCCGTTACCGGGCGGCCTGTTGACGTGCGCACCGCCATCGTCGGGGTCGTTGCCTGAACTCCGTCAGTCGAAGATCGATGCGATGAGCCGGAACGGTGCGGACACGAGCCACCAGAGGAGCCGGAGTATGTTCCACCACAGGCGCAGCATCCAGCTGTAGTAGAAGAAGGCGTCGACGAGTTCTCCGGCATCGGATGCCGCGTCGCCGAAGCCGTCGAAGTGCTTCTTGGCTCGCGTCGGAGACACCAGGAACAGCACCCAGGAGATGATCCAGGCGCCGACCGTGGCGAGGACGATCGCGAGGAGGGAACCGCCTGGGAACACGTCGAACAGCATGAGGACGAACACGACCACCGCGACGATCGGCAGCAACGAGGCGGCGATCATGAACGGCCAGAACAGGACGAACGAGATCCAACGGAGAACGTTCACGACTCCGAGGAGAAAAGCCGCGAGTGGGTGCTGTGGCGGCTGTGGGACGTGACGGGAGCCAGGGGTTGTTCGGTGCGTGTTGTCTGTGGAATGCACCGTGTGATTCGACAAGGTGTCTTGAGGTCCTTCGGGGAGTCGGGGCAAGCAGCACAATCGGGAGGGTTGCCACCTCCTGCGGGCTTGGCCTGCGCAACGGCGCGGCCTGCGAGGGCAGGGCACCTCGTGAGCGGTACTGAATGCAGGAAACTGCCATGCGCGCGAGAGAGGACACCCTCATGCAGGTCGCAGGAAAGCTGTTCGTCATCACCGGAGCCGGGAACGGCATGGCACGTGAGACCACCTTGCAGCTGCTCGACGAGGGCGCACGTGTCGCCGGTGTCGACCTGTCGGCGGAAGGGCTCGCGGAGACCGCTGAGCTCGCCGGCGCGAACGCGAGCCGGTTCAGCTCGCATTCGCTGTCGATCACCGACCGGGCCGCCGTCGAGGCGCTGCCCGCCGAGGTCGAGGCCGCACATGGGCGCCCCGCGGACGGACTCATCAACATCGCGGGCATCATCCACCGGTTCGCCAAGGTGCAGGACCTGTCGATCGAGGAGATCGAGAAGGTCATGGACGTCAACTACTGGGGCACCGTGTACACGGTCAAGGCGTTCCTCCCGGTGCTCCTGGGCCGTCCGGAGGCGCTCATCATGAACTTCGCGTCGATGGGTTCGCTCCTGCCGGTCCCCGGACAGGGCGCCTACGGGTCGTCGAAGGGTGTGATCCGCCTGTTCACCGACACCCTGTACGCGGAGCTCGACGGGACGAACGTGCAGGTGAGCCTGGTCTTCCCGGGTGCCGTCGCCACGAACATCACCGCGAACTCGGGCGTCGCGTCGCCCGGCGGCGCCAAGCCGGAGGATGCCGAGAAGTCGAAGATGAAGCCGAAGAAGGTCTCGGAGGCGATGGGGCTGTAATCCTGCGCGGACCGCGCGGTTCTGGAGGCTCCAGGGCCCGATTCCGGGTCGGGGGTCCGTAGGCTGGGCGGCATGCCTGCCGTCACCGAGGCGCCTGCGCGGCCTCTGCTCCCGCTCGCCGTCCTCCCGTCCCTCCTCGTGAGCCTCGCGGCCTTCTGCCTGTTCGCGCTGCAGATCCGGCCGGTGGGATACGCGCTGCTCGTCGTGGGCGTCGGACTTTCCTGGCTGCTGGCCCGGAAGGACCTGGTCGAGACCGGGAAGCCGGGGGAAGGGCCGCACCTCACGCGCGATCTCTCGCTCGTCGCCCTCGGTCTGGTCTGTGCGAGCTCGATCCATCTGGAGGCGAAGCTCGACACGGTGGCGATGATCGCGTTCACGCTCGCCCTCGGCGGCGCCGTCGTGGTGCCGTACGTGCTCTCGCGGTTCGTGTTCCGCGACCACGCGATCCGCTTCCCGTGGCGTGGCGGTACGCGCTGGAGTGTCTGGCAGTGGACGTGGCTCGGGGCCGTGCTCGTCCTCGGTTGGCTGATCCTGCCCTTCTACTTCGTCTCCAGCGAGGTCTATCTCAACTGGCCGGTCGTCGACGACGCGAACCTCATGGTGCGCCTCTTCCTCGGGGTCGGCGCCGTGGGCATCTGGGACGAACTGTTCTTCATCTGCACGTGCTTCGCGCTGCTGCGGCGCCACATGTCCGACATCACCGCGAACGCACTCCAGACGATCATCTTCGTGTCGTTCCTCTGGGAACTCGGCTACCGCGCGTGGGGACCGGTGCTCACCATCCCGTTCGCTCTCCTGCAGGCGGTCATCTTCCTCAAGACGAAGTCGCTGGGCTATGTCGTGACGGTGCACCTGCTGTTCGACGCCGTCGTGTTCCTCGTGCTGGTGCACGGCCACAACCCCGGCCTGCTCGACGCGATCTTCCTCATCTGAGGAGCGTTCCCCCCGGGGGTTTCCGCCCAGTCGGTACGGCGTCGTGCGTTCGCATTGCGAAACGATGACGAATCGTCCCGCGCCCTGTCGCTGCTCGCGTGACGCGGCCTAGCGTCGGCCCCATGAGCGCCCCGCTGCATGCTCCACCCGCCGCCGACGGTGCCCCCGCGCGTGAGGGCATCTCCGTGCAGGGCGTGGCGCGGTCCTTCGGGAAGGTGCACGCCGTCCGGGACGTCACGTTCGAGGCGCCCGCGGGCCGCATCACCGGCCTCGTCGGTCCCAACGGTGCCGGCAAGACGACGCTGTTCCTCATGCTCGCCTCGCTCCTCGCCCCCGACGCGGGCTCGATCCGGGTGGGCGGCGTCGACCCGGTCGCCGACGCGGCGGGCGCGCGGAAGGTGCTCGGCTGGATGCCCGACTCCCTGGGCACCTGGGACAGCCTCACCGTCCGCGAGACGCTCCTCGTCACCGGCCGCCTCCACGGCCTGTCACGGGCCGCGGGGGGGGCCCGCGCCGATCACCTCGTCGCCGAGGTGGGACTGGGCGAGCTCGTGACGGCCCCGGCACGCGTGCTGTCGCGGGGGCAGAAGCAACTCCTCGGTCTCGCCCGTGCGCTCGTGCACGAGCCCGGGGTCCTGCTCCTCGACGAGCCGGCCTCCGGACTCGACCCCGCGGCCAGGATCGCGCTGCGCCGACTCCTCCGGCGCCTCGCCGACGCCGGTGCCGCGGTCCTCGTCTCCAGCCACGTGCTCGCCGAACTCGAGGAGATGGTCGACGCGGCCGTCTTCATGTCCCACGGCACCACCGTGACCCACACCGCCGCCGAGGCGCCCCGCCCGCGGGATTGGCGCGTGCGGGTGGCCGGGGACCCCGATCCGTGGGCCGTCCGGGCCGCCGTCGCGCAGGCGCTCGATCGCTCCGACGTGCGGCTGGAGCGACGCGACCTCGTCGTGGGGTTCGCCGACGAGGCGTCCGCCGCCGCGGCCCTGCGCAGGCTCGTCGACGCCGAGGTGCCCGTCGCGGCCTTCGCCCCCGTCTCCGGCGACCTGGAGAACGCCTTCCTCGATCTCAAGGAGAACCAGGGATGAACGCGGCGCGACTGGGTACCCTGATCTGGCTCGACCTGCGGCAGCGCATGCGGCGGCCGGGCTTCTACGTGCTGGCGGGCATCTTCTTCGTCGTGGTCTGCGCGATCACCTGGCTCGGGTCGCTCGTCTTCACCCCGTCATCGGGCGTGGGGCTCGGCGCGTTCTCCGTCGCGATCTACGGAGTACTGCTCATGGCGGTGCTCGTGACACCGACCTTCACGGGCAACGCGATCAACGGGGAGCGCGACCAGGCGACGCTCGCACCCGTGCAGGTCACCCTCGCGACGACGGCCGAGATCCTCCTCGCCAAGGTGGTGGCCGGGTGGATCACCGGGATCGCGTATCTGGTGGTCGCGGTGCCCGCACTCGTCTTCGCCCTCGTCCAGGGGGCCGTCGTGCCGGAGGATCCGTTGGCCGCCGGCGCTCCGTCTGCCGTGGAGTCCCTCGACCCTCCCCGGCTCGCCCTCACCCTCATGGTCTCGATCCTCGTCCTCGCGGTAGAGATCGGAGTCCTCGCGGCCATCGGCGTCGGGCTCAGTGCGGTCATCGCACGCCCGTTGTTCTCGGTCGCGGCGTCCTATCTGCTCGTCATGTTGCTCACGGTCGGCACGCTCGTGGCCTTCGGGCTCGGGACGCTCGCGTCGAGCACGGACACGGTGCTCCTCACCGAGGACCCGGACGAGTACGCGACGTCCTGGATCAGCGGGGAGCCGGAGCCGATCCCTGCCTGCGACGACACGGGTGAGCCCGAGGCGTACGAGTATTGTCTCGTCCCACGGCCGGACGTCTCCACGCAGTGTGTCGAGATCCGCGGGTGGGGTGAGCAGGTCCGTACCGATCGCGTGTGGTGGATGCTGGCGGCGAACCCGTTCGTGGTCGTGGCCGACGCGACGCCGTCCGTGTACGACCGGTCGGGCTACCCGGTCGACGCGTTCGGCGCCATCAAGTCGGGCATGCGGACGGCACAGCTGCCGACCGAGTCCGAGCAGCACGACTGGCACCGTCCCTGTGTCGACCGGTCGGAGACGGACCCGCCGACCGCGGCCGAGATCGAGGACCGTACCGTGCCGAGCTGGTTCGCGGGGCTCGGGCTCCAGGTGCTCCTCGCGGCCGGTCTGGTGGCCTGGGGCGCGGCACGCACCCGCACCCCGGCCCGTCGGACCCCGCCTGGCAGCCGCATCGCGTGAGGCGACCGCCGGGTGAGGGCGCCGGCGGACCAGGACGGGACGGTGCCTGCGGACAGGCGCCTCGGCGGCCTTCGGGTGGCTGTGAGTCGGGTCCTGTACCGTGCCCCGGATGAAGATCGGCAGCACGGACCGTGCATGGCGGCAGGGATACCGGACGGGTAAGCGTGAGGGCGCTCGGATCTCCGCACAGTTCGGCCCCGTCTCCGCGCAGGAGCGTTCCGAGTGCGGAGCTCTCCAAAAGGAGCTCCTCGGGCTCCTGGTCCGTGGTGAGGACGGCCCGCCGAGCGCCGACGCCATCGCCCGGGTGCGTGCACTGGCGACCTCGTTCAAACCGGACCCGGACTCCTCACGGACCCTGGCGGTCGGCGTCCTGGCCGAGCAGTTCGGAGACGCGGCGTCGCGTGCCTGGCTCGCGCCCATGCTCGCCCATCGGGGTCGCCTGGACGAGGCACTGAAGATCGACGTCCCGTGGGACGCGGAGGGTCGCCCGGGACCGAACTGGTACACGGTCCTCGTGAATGCCGCCGCGCTCCTGGGACGCATGGAGGACGCCCGGGCGCTCGCCGCTCGGATCGGAGAGGTGTTCCCCCGGTGGCACGAGGACGTCGTCACCGTCTGGGACGACTCCCCGCAGGGCCGGGCGTACCGGGCGCTCGCAGAGCGCGATCGCGACCCGGCGACGGTGCCGAACTTCTACCACCTGCCGTTCTGCGGCGGCACGAGCATGGCGATCGCGATGAGCACGAGTGTGCCGCGCGACCTCACGATCGAGATCACCCGGCGGGGCGGCCTCCACCAGGTCGAGCGGACCCTCGACATGACCGGCGCCGAGGCCGCGCGCCTCCTCCTGGTCAACCAGCACCACCCGTACGTGCTCGACGTCCCCGGCCGGGAGATGCGGTACTTCACCGTGCTGCGGGATCCGGTCTCGCAGATCGCCTCGGGCTACCACAAGAGGTCGGAGAGCTCGCGGGTGCTCGGCACACTCGACGAGTCGACGACCTTCGAGCGCCACGTCGAGTACACGCTCCGTCGGGGTCTCACGAACACCCTCGCCCGCCAGATCGCGATCCTGCACCCCGACATCGCGAAGGGGCAGCCCAAGGCCTTCGGCCATCGCGCGCACTACCGGAACGTGGCCTCCGAGGAGGACATGTACTGGGTCGGGGCCACCGCGCGTCTGAGCCCCAAGAATCTTCTGGAACTCGCGCGCGAGGTGCTCGCCACCCGGTTCGACGTCGTCGGCTCCATGGCGCACCTGCAGGCATCCCACCTCGCCTGCGCGGCGCAGCTCGGCCTGCCGGCGATGCGGGCCATCGTCCACGCCGGGAAGTCCCGACGTTCACGGACCGAGCCGATCCCGCTGGCCGACGACCTGCGTGCCGCGAACGCGGTGGACCAGCAGCTTTTCGAGGAACACACCGAGGCGTTCGGGAGCGAGTACGCCGACCTCGTCGACGCGGTTGTGTGAAGACTTACGTCGACGTCCAGTAATCGTCAGAAGCGTGGACGAGGACCTCGTAGTCGAGGTTCTCCTCGGCCACAGGGCCCATGTCGACGGTGAAATCGTTCTGGTCGGGCAGCAGCAGGAGGTCGTAGTCGAATGTGACGATGGTGCCGTCCTCGTCTCGTCCCACCACATAGACGGTTGCACCGGGGTGTTCATCGGCTCCGGGGAAGGTGACCGGTCCCGTGAGGACCACGTGCTCGTCCTCGTCGACCGAGAGGTCGAGTGTGCCGACCTCCGCCTCGGGCAGGTCTGCGGTCGGGAGAACGGGATCGATCTGACCGAACCCGACGATGACCCGGGTGTCGCCGTGGCCGTCGGATGCACGTGGGACGGTCAGATAGTTGGACCCCGGACGTGGTGCGATCGCCCGGGACCAGAAGTCCAGGCGTGTCCCGCGTTCGTCCTGGAGCTCGATGTCGAGGTAGATGAGCGGGTAGTAGGTATCGGTCGAGGAGTTCTCGATGATGAGCAACGAATCACTGCTGGTCTCGAGGTTGGACCGTGTGATCGTGAGGTCGGCGGGTGCGTCGAGGACTGCGAGTCCGTTGACGAAGTCCTCGGCGTCCACGTCAACGGGGGCGGGTTCTCCCGGCTGGGTCAGTTCGCGGGCGGCGGGGCCGTCCGGTGTGACGAAGACTTCGTCGATCGTCGACGAGCTCGGGTACGTGTAGCGATCGATATTGCCGCTGAATGACGCGGTTCCGCCGGACGGGAAAGGATGGGCATTTGCCGCGACGCTCTTCTGCCCGATGAGGTTCCCCTTCGCATCACGGATGAAGCCGGTGACCCATACGTACTCGAACTCCACCGGTGCGTCGTTCGTGACAACTCCACTGAAATCCGCGTGAGGGTCGGTCCCACCTGTCGATGTGCTCGTCTGCAGGTCCGTGACTGAGACCGAGTCGAATACCGAGGCCTCGAAGGTCGGGCCGATCGACGCGCCATCCCGTACGGACAGCTCCGCCTGTGCGATCGTCGCGGGGTCGAGGCCCGGAGCATCCGTGAAGTAGTATTCCGCGGCCGTGCGTTGGCCGGGGACCAGGGTGAGCATGGTGGAGTCCTCCACCAGTGTGCGACCGCCGTCGTCGAACAGTGTGATTTCCACCCACAGGTCCACGTACACGCCTTCGTCCGGGGCTCCCGCGAGGACGAGTAGGCCCCGGAGGCCGTCGGCTTCACTGCTCGAGAAGCCCTGGTCGACGACCGTGGCGATCTTCCTGTCCTCCCCGGCCACGAGCGTCCGGCCGACCATGTCGACGGCGACCTCCTGGGCGTGGAACTTCTGAGCCTGTCGGTCCGCGGCCGCGTCCATGGACGGCGCCACGACGAACAGTGCGACGAGGCAGAGGAGTACGACGTGCGGGAGCAGGCCGATCACACCGATGGTGATAGCGGTCCGCGCCCTTGGACGAGATCGATGTGGCAATGCCACGACGAGACTGCCGACCGAGAACAAGCCGGCAGGAACGAGGAACAGAATCCCGCCGGTGATGAGGGCGATGAATCCCCAGCCGCCGTAGACCGCGAAGGCGATCACGACGGTGAGGTAGGTGCCGGTCGCGCCGATGATCGCGAAACGGAGTGCTCGGGTCGCCTCGCGACGAGCGATGTTCCCGGTTCCGTCCTCGGGTTCGACCGGCTCGGTGGGTTCGACTCCCGACCCGGCGGGGTCTGCGGATGCCGTCGACGGGGGTCGTTCCTCGCTGATGTCCACTGTTCTCCTCGTGCGGTGACTGCGGGTGTCGTCGTGATGGCGACGGACCGTAGGAGAAGAACCCTAAGCGTCTTCGACACCGGTGAAATGCCAGGTGAGTGGCGATCTCGATACGACAGCGCCCCTCGGCACGACAGCGCCTTTCGGTACGGCAGGGCGCCTCGGCAACGGTGGGGGACGGTGCCCCGTGCGGCGGCGCCGGATCTCAGGAACGTGGTCGGGTGAGGGCGGTCCAGGCACGGAGCAACTGCGGGACGACCAGGTAGACAGCGAGCGGCCCGGCGATCAGTGTGAGCACGAGGGACCGCAGGACCGGTGACCAGTGGGCGGAGAACGGCTCGATCGCGTAGAAACCGAGTGTGACGAGCGGGAAGATCGCCACCCAGGTGATCGCGGCGCGGACGTGCACGGAGGGCGGGGCGGCAGGGGCCTGCGGCATGGGGCGGATCCTTTCGGGTCGATCGACGGGATCGAGTCAAGCACAGGCCGGGTCCTGGTGCAGGTTCCGCGGTACGGGGCGCAGCTCCACCCGTCAGTCGGTGTGGGGGCCGGTGGGGCGCCTGGGCTCGGGACGGATGTGACGGATCCGGCGCGGGCTGGGCGGTCGGGAACGTGGCGGAGCCGATGGCGCAGGTGGGCGCCTCGGCCGCGGCCGGTGCGCAGGCGGGCGCACACATCAACGCCGACCTCGCACTCGCGGAGGCGGACGCCGCCGTGGCAGGTCTTCACGTCTCGGCGCGCAGTCGGTGAGATCGGGCGTTATCCGCCGACTCGTGCGACCTCAGTGGGTGAGTGTGTCGTTCTTCCCGTAGGTCATCCGGCGCAGGAGGGCCTCGGCGGGGCCGCGGCGGCCGGTCGATCCCAACCAGGCGGCGATCGGTAGCGAGACCAGCCACACGAGGAAGGCGATGCCGACCGCGGGTGCCGTGCTCAGTGTCCCGCCGAGACCGAAGCCCCAGGCGGCCATGAGCGGGGCGAGCAGGACCGACTGGAACAGGTAGAAGGTGAGCGAGCGCTCGCCCACCGCGCTCAGGGCCCGTGCCACGGGGCCCGGGCGGGCCGCGGCAACGGGCGGGGCGGGGTCGGCGGGGACGCCGTAGGAGGGGTCGTCGGGTGGTCGGGGCGCCTCGGCGGCGGGGGTGGTGTCGGCGGGCCCCGGGGGAGCGGACTCCGGGGGAGTGGTCCGACGTTCGAGCCGCAGGGCGAGGAGGGCGAAGGCGGCGGCGTAGCCGACCCCGCAGGCGATCCCGGTGACCGGGGTGAGCCCGGAGAACGCCCAGGACACGGACGAGGGCAGGGGGAGCGCCCCCAGGTACATGAGCGCGGCGGGGAGCCCACCCACCCAGCCGATCGCGATCCCGCCGAGGGCGATCCGGCGCAGGGTCTTCACGTGACGCCAGGGCTCGTCGAGCAGACGGTGGCGTGCTGCGATCCAGCCGAGGAGGATCGGGACGGGAGTGGTGAGGAGGGACATCGGGACGGCGCCCACGAGCCAGGTCCCGATCCGCGCGAGCATGCCCACGAGATAGGGCTGGCCGTAGGCCCATTCGCGGGACATGCCGAGGCCGCCGGCGGCCATGCCGGCCTCCATCTGTGCGAACGCCTCGGGCGGGGCGAAGGCGACCATCATGACCGCTCCGAGAATGGCGAAGAGGGCGCCGACGACCATGAGGCCGGCGATCACGCTCGCCCAGACGACGAGGGTGCGGGTGCTCCGACCGAAGAAGATCCACACGAGGAGCAGGCCGCCGACCGCGTAGGCGCCGAGGATGTCGCCGTGGAACAGGAGGGCGGCGTGGAGGAACCCGAGGAGGAACATCGCCCAGTGGCGCCGGCGCAGCATGACCCGGACGATGCGGGGTGCGATGCCGCGGTCGATCCGGGACCGGTAGAACTGCACCATGCCGTAGCCGAAGAGGAAGGCGAACATCGGGAGGGCGCGGGAGTCGACGGCGATCGTCATGACGGTCTGGACGACCGAGTCGAGGGCCGTCGTCGCCGGGATGTGCGGGCTCGTCCCCACGGACTCGGTGGTGCCCCAGAGGTACCACGAGACGTTGGCGATCGCGATGAGCGCGAGCATGAGGCCGCGGGAGAGGTCCGGGGCGAGGGAGCGGGTGGGTGCGGGCGTCGGGTCGGTGGGCTCGGTGGTGGTCACGGCGGGGCCCTTTGTGTCGTCGGAACGGGCGGGAGACCGGGGACGTCGTGGCCCACGTTAGATCCTACCGGTGGGTATCGTGAGAGGTATTCTGGGCCGCTTCCATCCGGAGCGAGATTCTGAACCGTCCTCGTCCCGGCAGCCGTCGAAGGAGCGGATCGCGATGCACGGAGATCCACGGGGTCCCGCGGGTGACCCGATGCTCGGTACCCACCGGTCCGGGGTCGGAACCGTCCGCATGTGGACCGGGCCGGTGGCGGCAACAGTGGCACCACTCCTGAGTACGGGGAAACTCCGGGACCTGGATCGAAGATGAGCGCGTGTGCCCGGATGATCGTGCCCGCGGCTCGGGAAGGAACGTGGTGATGGACGGTGAGGTGGTCGGACGGGCCGTCGTGCTCGTCGTCATGGTGGCGTCCGGGGTGCTCCTGATCTGGCAGGCCCGTGCGACAGCTTGCGGGCGGCTGGGGCGGAACCAGGTCGCCGGGATCCGGCTCCCGAGCACGTTGGAGAGTGACGCGGCCTGGCGGGCAGCACATGTGCGGGCCGAACGGCCCACGACGCTGGCCGGCGTCGTCTCGATCCTCAGCGGACTCGGTGCTCTCCTCCCGATCCCGCTCGGCCCCGCGTGCCTCGTGGTGTTCGCGGGGGCGGTGATCATGCTCGGCATCATCCTGTATGCAGCCCGGGTCGCTTCACGCGCCGCGGAAGACGCCGGCACGTAATTTTTCCCTGAGGAGTGCCGGGGATCGAGTGTGGAAGGAATGGCGTTTGACCGGGTGTCGGACGCCATTCCTTCCACACTCGATCCCCGCCGGGCCAGGCCTCCCGCCGGGACGCAGCTGCTTCTCAGCCCTTCTCGACCGCGGCGGCGAGCGCGTCGAGGGATCGGCCGAGGAACTCCTCGGGGAACACGGGGAACCCGCCGAACTCCTGGAGCACCACCTCGGGGACGTCCGTCCAGTCGTAGGTGAGGGTGACCCGAATGCCGCCTTCACCGTCACCGCCGTCGCCGGTCGGGTGGCTCGGGCGTTCTCCCTGCCGGCCCCCGCCTCGCCCGCACCGCCGGTGCCCGCCGGTATGGAGGTGGACGTCGCGGGGATGCCCGCCTGGCGGACGCCTCGGGAGGAGTTCTACCGGATCGACACCGCGCTCGCGGTGCCCCGGGTCGACCCGGCGGACTGGCGACTGCGGATCCACGGGCTCGTCGACACGGAGACGGAGATCGACCTCGCCCAGTTGCTCGACATGCCGATGGTCGAGGCGCACGTGACGCTCACCTGCGTGTCGAACCGGATCGGGGGCGACCTGGTGGGCAACGCGACGTGGCTCGGGGTGCCCGTCCGCGACCTGTTGGCACGGGTGGGTGTCGCAGCGCACGCGGACATGGTGCTCTCGACCTCGGTCGACGGATTCACCGCGGGGACCCCACTGCGGGCCCTCACCGACGACCGGAACGCGCTCGTCGAATCGCTCGACGGTGTGGAACCTCCGCCGGAGTTGTGGGAGCGGATCGAGGCGGGCCTCGGACCGCAGGGCACATCGGGCGTGGTGGGAGGGACGAAGCCACCCACCGACACCGGGGCGGGCCCGGGCACCTCGCCGGTGGTCCCGTTGTCGGCGAGACGGCCCCGACGGCACCGGGTCGTGGGTCTCGCCGCGGGCTGTGTGCTCGCGGTCGTCATCGGTGTGGGCCTGTTCATCGGGACTTCAGGGTCCGGGAACCCGGGTGGGAGTGGGACGGGGGAGGACGGTGTCCCGGTCGCGGAGCACACGCCGGGCCCTGCCGTCACCGGAACCCCGGCGCCGGACCTTCGGGCGCTGCAGAGCGCTCCCGACGCGGAGTCCGTGAGCACCCCGGTCGAGGGAGGAGATCTCGTCCTCCTGTGGTCGAAGGCACAGGACACCGCGGTGGTCCTCGTCCCCGCGGGATCGGGTCCGCCGGAGGGGATGGGACTCCAGGTGTGGACCGGTCCGGGTCCCGACGACATGGACAGCGACGGGATGGTCGTCGACGGGACGACCCACGTGTTGGAGGAGATCCCGGCGCCGGGCATCCACGTGATGGTCACGGTCGAACCGATGGCTGGGTCCGCGGAGCCGACGGGGGACATGGTCGGCGAGGTCGTGATGCCCTGACCTGACCGGTCGGGATCCTCCGACCGTGCGTACCCATCCGCACCGCGAACGGATCCGAACCCCTGGTGACCGTCCGGTGCGGACGGCGGGCATCCGGTCCCGCACGCGGTGGACGACCGGTACCCGGCCCACGGGTGCCACGACACGTGAGGAGCACGACATGCGTACATCCACCCCCTTCCGTACGACCACTCCCTTCCGTACGACCCTGCGACTGGTCGCCGCCGGCGTGATCGCGCTCGGCGCGACGCTCGGCGGCTGCTTCGGCAGCGGCGAGGAGGACGCCGGCGACGACGGGATGTCCGAGGAACAGCCGTTGGACGACTCGGACGACATGGACGACTCCGAGGACGACATGGACGACGAGGGCTGACGGAACCCCGGTGGGACCTCCGCCGCAGGTGGATATGCTGAGCGCGACCAGCTGACCACCTGCGGCGGAAGGCAGTGAACCCACGTGGACTCCCCGTTCCTCTTCCTGTTCCCCGTGCCCTCGGGCTGGCCGCAGGGAGTGGTCTGGACCCTCATCGCGGTCGACTTCGTCATCCGCATCGTCGCGCTGGGCGTCGTCCCGTACCGGCGCAAGCCCTCGGTCGCGCTCGGGTGGCTGCTCGCGATCTTCCTCATCCCCTACGCCGGGATCCTCGCCTACCTGGTGTTCGGGTCCTCCAAGCTCTCGGCCGGGCGCCGGAAGAAGCAGCGGGAGCTCAACGAGATCATCAAGACCCGGACGGGAGCACGGGCGATCGTGGGCGACGACTCCCACCTGTCCGAACCCCTGGTGACCTCGGCACAACTCAACTACTCGCTCGGTGCCCTGCCGATGACGCACGGCAACGACGTCGAACTGCTCACGGACAACCACGAGGCGATGCTCCGCATGGCACGGGAGGTCGAGCATGCCAAGCACTACGTCCATTTCGAGTTCTACATCGTCGCGATCGACACGGCCACGAAACCGCTGCTCGACGCCCTGCTCGCCGCACACGAGCGCGGGGTGACCGTGCGGATCCTCATCGACCACGTGGGATCCCTGGGATACCCGGGGTACGCCGAGCTCGTGAAGACCCTGGACCGCTCGGGGGTGCCCTGGCAGCGTGCACTCCCCGTCCGTCCGTGGAAGGGCGAGTACCAGCGGCCCGATCTGCGCAATCACCGGAAGATCCTGGTCGTCGACGGGAAGGTGGCCTACACGGGATCGCAGAACGTCATCCATCGTTCGTACAACAAGAAGCGCAACCTCCGGAAGGGGTTCGAGTGGAAGGACCTCACGGTCCGTCTCACCGGCCCCGTCGTCGACGAACTCAACGGTGTGTTCGCCTCCGACTGGTACTCCGAGACCGACCACGTGATCCAGGGTGAGCTGGTCGAGGAAATGCGTGCGCCCGTGCGGGGCGGGATCATGGCGCAGGTGGTGCCGAGCGGGCCGGGTTTCGACCTGGAGAACAACCTCCGTCTCTTCAACCACCTCATCTACAACGCCAACCACACGATCGTCATCTGCTCGCCGTACTTCGTCCCGGACGAGTCGCTCATGCACGCCCTCGTCACCGAGGCGCACTCCGGGGTCGACGTCAGGCTGTACGTCGGCGCCACGAGCGACCACGGCA
Organism: Brevibacterium litoralis; assembly: GCF_040212315.1. Classification (NCBI taxonomy): domain Bacteria; kingdom Bacillati; phylum Actinomycetota; class Actinomycetes; order Micrococcales; family Brevibacteriaceae; genus Brevibacterium; species Brevibacterium litoralis. The sequence continues at coordinate 74,941 of NZ_JBDIUY010000035.1, forward strand.
TCACCCAGAAGGCGCAGGAGAGCTACTACGAGGACCTCATCGAGGCGGGGGTGCGGATCTTCCAGTACCACGAGCCGACGGTCCTCCACTCCAAGTTCCTCCTCATCGACGACGAGGTGACGATCATCGGGTCCTCGAACATGGACGAACGCTCCTTCTCCATGAACCTCGAGGTCAGCCTGTTCGTCGTCGACGAGGGCCTCACCCGCACCATGTACCGGCTGGAGCGGGAGGACTACGCGGCGAACTCCGTGGAACTCGACGTCGAGGCGTGGAAGGCACGCGGCTGGCCGAAGAAGTACCTGGAGAACGCCGCGCGCCTCACGAGCTCACTCCTCTGACCTGTTCCGGACCGTCGAGAGCCCGGCCCAGCCGTCGGTGGACATCGCCCAGGACCGACCGCACCTCCGGCGGGGCGTCGAGCACGGTGAAATCGCACCCGAGGACGAGCAGGTGGGCGACGAGCCAGGCGGGTTCGTCCGCGGCGAGTTCGAGCGTGCACGTGGTCTCCGACTCCGGCCGTACCGTGCCCGCTCGTGCCGGGACCTGCGGTGACATCCGGTGCGCCGGTGCGTGCAGGCGGACGACGAGCGAGTGCGGGGCGTCCCGGCGGGTGACCGCCCGGCGGACGTGGTCGACGGGGTCCGGGTGCGCCCGCGGTGGGAAGGTGAAGGTCGTCGTGTGGACCTCCCCGAACCTGTCGAGCCGGAAGGTCCGCCAGTCGTCCCGGTCGAGATCCCAGGCGAGCAGGTACCAGTGCGCCCCGAACAGGACGAGCCGGTAGGGCTCCAGGTGACGGGTCGTCGTCCGGGCGGCCGCCGCGGCGTCCTCCGGTGGTCCTTCCTGCCCGAACCGGGGCGGACGGGTGTACTCCGCGTCGATCCGCAGACAGCCGTCGACGGCCGTTGCGAGGGTGAGGAACAGGTCGAGGTCGACCTGCGGCTCGTTCCCCGGCACGGCGTCGACCGTCGTCGAGGCGCGGTCGACGTTCGCGACGACGGAGTGCGGCAGGATCGACCGGAGTTTGGTGAGCGCGGTGTCCCCGGCGCCCTCGATCATGTCCCGCATCCCGGCCGCCGTGAGATTGCGCAGCGCCAGCGTGAGGAGGAAGGCCTCCTCCGCGCTGAAGCGCAGGGGTGGGAGCATGGACGACCCCCGCATCACGTACCCGCCGCCGGCGCCACGGGAGGCCTCGATCCGGTGCCCCTCGGCGCGGAGTGCGGCGATGTGACGGCGCACCGACCGCACGTGCTGCCCCGTGCACTCCGCGATCTGTGGTGCGGTGATCGGACGGCCGGAGGCGAGCACGGTGAGGACGTCGAGAGCGGCGGAGTTCACGAAGGGCTCCTTCCTGCCGGACCACCGGGCGGTCACGCTGCCTCTCGATCATCCTCCTCGAACAGGACAGTGGCTGTCCTGTTGGTTCTCCCGGATCCAGGTTCCCTCGGATCCGGGTTCCCTCAGATCCCCAGCACGTCCGCGAGCCGACGGGTCCTCTCACCCGGCGTGCCGAGCAGCAGGCGGACCGTCGCCGCCTGTTTCTGGTAAAGGTGCGCGTCGTGTTCCCAGGTGAAACCGATGCCGCCGAGGGTCGTCACCATCCGGATGGCACCCTCCAGCGCGATCCCCTGCATCTTCACGAGTGCCGTGTGTGCGTCGACGGCCAGGTCGTCCGTGCCCGCCCCGGCATCGTCCCCGGCGGGCGCCTCGGCGGACGGATGGTCCGCGGTCCACGTGGCCCGGCGCAGCAGTGACAGTGCGAGCTCCTGCTCGGTCGCGAGGTCCGCGAGCGGGTACTTGACCCCCTCGAACGACCCGATCGGGCGACCGAACTGGTACCGGTCCTTCGCGTACTGCACGGCCACGTCGAGCGCGGCGGAGAACCCGCCGTAGAGGTGCGCGGCGACGAACACGGAGGCCAGGGCGTCGACCCGGGCCACGTGCGCCTCGGCGTCGGTGAGGAGGTGGGCGGGCGCCTCGGCGAACTCCACCCGGGCCGCGGACATGCTGCGGTCGAGGACGTCGAGCGGCGTCCGGGTGAGGCCCGGCGCCGTGCCGTCGACGAGGAACAGACCGTGCCCCTCCGGGGTCGCGGCGAGCACGAGGACGTGATCGGCCGCCTCCCCGTCGAGCACGAAGGACTTGGTACCGGAGACCCGCCATCCGGCGGCACCGGACCCTCCCTCTGCCGGGACAGCCACGGTCCGGACTCCGTCCGGGATCCACGTGCCCGAGTCCTCGGGGAAGGCGCAGGTGACGAGCGCCTCGCCCGCGGCGATCCGGGCGAGAAGGTCCGGCGCGAGGGGCCCGCCCCCGGCGTCGAGCAGCGCGGAGGTGGCGATCGCCAGCGACAGGTACGGCGCGGGAGCGATGCGTCGCCCCACCTCCTCCAGGACGAGGGAGGCCTCCGTGACGCCGAGGCCCAGGCCACCGTGCGCCTCGGGGACGAGGACGGCGGGGACGCCGAGGTCGACGAGGGCCGCCCAGAGTGTGGGGTCGTGGCCGGCGCGGGCGTCCTGGACCTCGCGGACCCGGGAACTGTCGGCCCGGGCGTCGAGGACGGCGGCGACGGCGGCACGGAACTCCTGCTGGTCACGGTCGAGGATCGAGGTCATGGCGGTCACACTCCGGTCCGGATGTCTTCGAAGGGCACGCCACGGTCGACCTGGGGATCCTTATCCAGGCCGAGGACGCGTTCGGCGATGATGCCGCGCTGGATCTCCATCGTGCCGCCGGCCGTCCACGAGGCGGCGCTGCCGGTGAACGCGGCGGTCACCGGTGGGTAGAGGCCGTCTCCCTCGGGCGTGAAGTCGCTCCACGCGACGAGGTCGGTGCCGAGGATCTCGCTCACGAGTTCGGCGGTGCGGCGGTTGGCGGCGGCGCCGGCGAGTTTGGCGACGGACCCGCGGGCTCCGAGGGCGACGCCGACCGCCGCCTCCTCACGCATGCGCAGGGACAGTTCGGTGGTGCCGCGTTCCAGGACGTGGAGCTCGACGAGCGCGGCGCGGACGGCCGGATCGGTGGCGCGGCCCGCCTGCCGGGCCTTCCGTAGGACCGTCGCGTAGGAATAGGGCCCGGCGGCGCGGGTGGCGCCGGTGCCGATCGAGATCCGCTCGAACCGCAGCATCGCGACGGCTGCCTGCCAACCGGTGCCCGGTTCGCCCAGTACGTCGGCGTCGGGGACGAACACCTGGTCGAAGAAGATCTCGTTGAAGGGCCGCTCCCCGGTGGCCACGCGCAGGGGCCGGACGTCGACGCCGGGGTCCTGCATGTCGATGAGGAACATCGTGAGGCCCTGGTGCTTGGGGACGGTCGGGTCGGTCCGCGCGAGGATGACACCGCGTTCGCAGTACTGCGCGTTCGTCGTCCACACCTTCTGCCCGGTGATCCGCCAACCGCCGTCCACCCGTTAGGCACGCGAGCGCAGACCGGCGACGTCGGACCCGGCGGCCGGCTCCGAGAACAGCTGGCACCACAGGTCGTCACCGCGCCACAGCCGCGGTAGGAACCGCTCCTTCTGGTCCTCCGTGCCGAGCAGATCGATGATCGGCCCGCACATCCCGTGGCTCACGGCGTAGGTGGCATAGGGCGTGGCGAACCCCGCCGTCGCGCGTTCCCAGGCCTGACGGTGCTCCTCGCCCAGCCCCCGGCCGCCCTGTTCGACGGGGCGGGTGATGCCGACACCGAACCCGGCGTCGTGGATCCGGGCCTGCAGGTCCCGTTCGTAGGCGACGAGGTCCGCACCCCGCCGCCGAGGCGCCCTGTCCGTGGCATCCACGTGTGCGGTGAGCCAGGCCCGGGCCTGCTCCTCGAAGTCCGTGGGCGAGGGTGGGGAGGCGTCGGTGGGCGGGCCGGTGAGATCGGGTGGAGTGGTGTCGGGGCGATCGTAGTCGATCGGCATGGGTCTCCTCGGGAGTCCGTGGCGGTCGGGCGCCGTTGCCCGGCCTGTTCTGCACCCTAGCCCGGTGATGTCCCTCGTCACAGGGGTGGAGGGGAGAAAACCGTCAGGACTGACTCCCGGAGTGGGACGGATCGGCGCGACCTTCGGGACAGTGTTCCTTCAGGACGGTGCTCTTACAGTGCCGTGATCTTTCCGGACAGTGCCCATTCAGGACAGTGTCCTTTCCGGACAGTGACTGTCCTGTTCGGGGTGGAGGCTGGTCGTGTTCCCGGCGGACCGGCTGCCGGGACGACCGACCGGTCACCAGGAGGCCGCCATGCCGTTCTTCGCACCGTCCGCCCATGGGAACGAGCCCGCGGAGCTCACCTCGTTCCTCGAACAGCAGTGTGCGCAGCTGCGCACCACGGTCCACGGGCTCACCGACGAGCAGGTCCGTGCCACACCGACCGCGAGCGGACTGTCACTCGCGGGACTGCTCGCCCACGTCGCTCAGGTCGTCCACGGGTGGCTGTCCGGTGTGGCGGTGGCACCACGTGCACTCGCACCGGCCGACTACGTGGAGATCAACTCCAGGATCGGGCTCGACGGGATCCTCGAGGCTCACGAGGTCCCGGACATGTCGGTCCACGACCTCCTGGGTGTCTACGACCGTGCCGTCGACTTCATCCGGGATCCAGGGGTGCAGGCGGTCGGACTCGACACCGAGGTCCCGGTCCCGCCGTGGTTCCCCGCCGGCTTCCACGCCGACGCACGGTGGGTGTGGCTGCACCTGAGTGCGGAGGTCGCACGGCACGTCGGGCACGCGGACATCATCCGGGAGTCGATCGACGGGGCGACCTCCTTCGACCTCAACGACGCGGTCGACGTGGGGACTGCCGACGTGAAGAGCGGAGTGCGTGCGCGATGAGAATTCCCTGTGCATCGGGGCGTGACCCACCACCAGCGGATGACCAGGGCGGTGTGGGACCGTTGTGTGGAGGAACCCCTCGTGGAAGGAACCCCATGCCCGTCTTCTTCTCGTCCGGTCCGTCCGGAGCCGGTCCCTTCGGGGCGGCCGCGGCAGGCGCCGGTGGTTTCGACGCCCGGCAGGCCGTGGCGTCCCGATTCATGCGGCGCCTGTGGTGGACGACCCTGCTCCGCGGCCTCGCGCTCGCCCTCCTCGGCCTCGGTGCGCTCCTGTGGCCGGGAGCCGCGACCACGGTGCTCGTCACGCTCGTCGGGGTCTACCTCCTGCTGGAGGCGGTGTTCTCGGTCTTCCGGGCGGTGGTCGCGGCACGGACCGGCACCGATCTCGTCCGGGCCGAGGACGCCGCGGCCGGGGCCGCACCCGGGACCCGGGCGGACGCGGCAGGCGTGTTCGGTGTCGGCGCGTACGGTCCGGACAGCGGGCCGGTCGGTCCGGCACCGCACCGTTGGCACGGACATGCCTGGCGGGCGCTCGGCCTCGCGCTCCTCGGTGTGGTGCTCGTGCTGCTCCCGGGACTCGTGGGCACCGTGGCGGTCCTCGGCTTCCTCTACGTCGTGACCTTCGGGCTCGGTGCCCTCGGTCTCGTGACGATCGCGCTCACCCGCGCCGTCCGCCGGGCCGGGGCGTCCGGGACCGGCCTGTTCCTGGCCGGCGGGGCGCTGGCCGTCGTCCTCGCCGTGGCACTGTTCCTCACGATCCTCCTGGCCCCCACGACGACCGCCCTCGTGGTCGTGCAGATCGTGAGTGTGCTCGTCCTCGCCCTCGGTGTCACCCTCGCGGTCGTCGCGCTCAAGGTCCGTACTACCGTCCGCCGTGCCGAGAAGGACGCCGACGGCCGAGGAAGGAGCAGTGGAGGCCCCGACTCCGGTCCCGCCGTGATCACCGAACTCTGACCGGACCGACACCGTCACCTGTTCTGGCCCGTTGAATCCGTTTGGCCCCCTGAGATGCGCATCTCAGGGGGCCAAACCGATTCACGGGGCCACGATCGACCGGGGAGCTGACCCGGCGGTCAGGCGGCGAGGAGGTGGTCGAGGCGGCGGGTGTACCGCTCGACCATGAACTTCGCGTAGGCCGTCGTCGTGAAGAAGGGCGGCAGGTCGTCGCCCAGGGTGGTCTCGCGGAAGACCTCCATCGCGTCGCAGTAGTGGTCGGCGGGGTGGCGTTCGATCTGGGCGAGCTCCTCCGCCATGCACCGCTCGACGATCGGACGGGTGATCGTCCGGCCGTCGGACAGCTGCACGCCGTGGTGGATCCACTGCCAGATCTGTGCCCGGCTGATCTCCGCGGTCGCGGCGTCCTCCATGAGGTCGTCGAGCGCCACGGCACCGACACCGGACAGCCAGGAGTTCAGGTAGTTGAGACCCACCCGGATGTTGGTCCGCAGACCCTCCTCGGTGACCCGCGCCTCGCGGCCGCCGATTCCCGTCATGTCGATGAGGTCGGCCGCCTTCACCGTGGCGTCGACGTCCTCCCGCAGCACGTCGAGCTGGTGCGGACGGTCGCCGAGCACCGCGTCGAAGGGCTCCTGGGCGGTCGCGATGAGGTCCGGGTGCGCCACCCAGGACCCGTCGAACCCGTCGGCGACGTCCCGTTCCTTGTCGGAGCGGACCTCCGCGAAGGCACGCTCGGCGACCTCCGGGTCGTTCCGGTCGGGCACGAAGGCGTTCATCCCGCCGATCGCGTGGGCGCCGCGCTTGTGGCAGGTGCGCACGAGCAGTTCGGTGTAGGCCCGCATGAACGGCACCGTCATCGTCACCTCGGACCGGTCCGGCAGGACGAAGTCCGCATGGGTCCGGAAGTTCTTGATGACCGAGAAGATGTAATCCCAGCGGCCGGCGTTGAGACCGGCGGCGTGGTCACGCAGCTCCCAGAGGATCTCCTCCATCTGGAAGGCGGCGGTGATCGTCTCGATGAGCACCGTCGCACGGATGGTGCCGTGGGCCATGCCGATCCGCTCCTGGGCGAACGTGAACACGTCGTTCCACAGCTTCGCCTCGCGGGAGGCCTCCAGCTTGGCGAGGTAGAAGTACGGTCCCCGCCCGCGTTCGACGAGTTCCCGGGCGTTGTGGAAGAAGTACAGACCGAAGTCGACGAGCGAACCACTGGCCACGTGCTCGGCGCCGTGCTCGTCGATCCACACGAGGTGGCGCTCGGGCAGGTGCCAGCTGCGGGGCCGGACCACGATCGTGGGAGGCGTCGCCTTCTTCATCGAGTAGTGACGCACGACCTCACCGTCGTCGTCGAGCACCGTGTGCTCCAGCTCGCCCCGCACCGCACGCCGCAGGTTGTCCTGCCCGGAGACGATGTTCTCCCAGGTGGGACTCGTGGCGTCCTCGAGATCGGCCAGCCAGACCTTCGCATCGGAGTTGAGAGCGGTGATCGCCATGCGGGCGGAGACGGGGCCCGCGATCTCGACGCGGCGGTCCTCCAGGCCGGGCGCGCCGACGTGGCCGGCGACCTGCCAGTCGGTGTCCTCACGGATCGCCCGCGTCTCCTCCTTGAAGGTCGGGAAGGTGCCGCGGAGGATCCCCTCGGTGCGCATCTGGCGGGCGGAGAGGACCTCCAGTCGGCGGAGGTGGAACTCCTCGTGCAGGGCCGCCAGGAAGTCGAGCGCCGCGGGCGTGAGGACGTCCTCGAAGCCCGGCTGCAGGGACCCGGTGATCTTCATGCGTGACATGGCTGCTCCTGGGGAATGGGAAGGTGTGGCGAGTTGGAAAGGTGTAGGCGCCTCGGGCGCGGGACGAAACCCCCGAAACGTCCGCGACCGAGGCGCCTGGTACTGGGTCCGCCCACCGGTCCGGTGGGCGGGAGTCCCGAGGAGGTGTGGTCCGTGGAGTGGGTCCGGGTTCGTCGCGGGTTCTCGGCGAGGTCCCGGGTCGGTGTGCCGGCATCGTGCCGTGCACCGACCCTCGTCCGTTCGTCGAGGCGCCCGCTCGGTTCCGTTTCCCGTCCGTCGGTCACGTCCCCTCGGGGTGTCGTGGAACCAGTTTTGACCCTGCACAACCCTCTGTGCCCACTTTTTTCGACAGAAGAATCCGGGATTTTCTACGCGTGCGAAAAGTGAACGTTCTGTGCGCGCCTCTGTGATCGGGACTATCATCCTGTGACCATGACGAGGAGCACACGGGCCACGGGCCGCACCACCACCGGGTCGACCGCCACGACCGACGGCGTCGGCACGGGGGCGTCCGGTGACGCGGCCGTCGAACAGACCCCCGACGCCCTGTCGATCGGGCGGCGCATCCGCCACTTCCGCAAGCAGGCGGGCATGACCCTCCAACAGTTGGGTGAGGCCGTCGACCGTGCTCCCTCGCAGATCAGCGCCTTCGAGAACGGGCGGCGGGAGCCCGCCCTGTCGATGCTGCACGCGATCGCGCAGGCGCTGGGCGCCTCGGCGGCGGACCTGCTCGACCCGAGCCCCGTCGACAAGCGCCAGGCCCTGGAGATGGAACTCGAGCGTGTGCAGTCGAGCCCGCTGTACACCTCGCTCGGACTGCCGCAGGTGCGGGTGAAGTCACTGCCGCAGGACGCCCTGGAATCGATCGTCGGTCTGCAGCGCCAGTTGTCCGGCATGGTGCGGACCCGGGCGGCGACGCCGGAGGAGGCCCGCCGTGCCAATCGACGTCTGCGGGAGCGGATGCGCGAGCAGAACAACTGGTTCCCGGACCTCGAGGCGGCCGCCGACGAGGTCCTCGACATGACCGGCTACGAGTCGGGCCCGCTCTCCCAGCGGCAGGCCGCGCGGATCGCCGAACACATGGGATTCAGCCTCCACTACGTGCCGGACCTGCCGCGGTCCACCCGGTCGGTCTCGGACACGTTGAACAAGCGTCTGTACCTCTCCAGCGCCGAGGCGACGGGGCACGACCCCCGTTCGAACCTGCTCACGGCACTCGCCTCGCACATCCTCGACCACCGACCGCCGGAGGACTACACGGAGTTCCTCACCCAGCGGGTCGAGACGAACTACCTGGCCGCCGCGCTCCTCGTGCCGGCGCGGACCGCGGTGCCCTACCTGCAGGAGGCGAAGAAGGACCGGCGTCTGTCCGTCGAGGAACTGCGCGACGTGTTCGGCGTCGGCTACGAGACCGCCGCCCACCGGTTCACGAACCTCGCGACCGAACACCTGGGTCTGCCGGTGCACTTCATGAAGGTGCACATCTCCGGGACGATCCACAAGGCCTACTCGAACGACGGGCTGCTGTTCCCCACCGACCCGCTCGGTGCGATCGAGGGGCAGTACGCCTGCAAGCAGTTCACCAGCCGCACGGTGTTCGGCGTCGCCGACCGGTTCAGCCCCTTCCACCACTACACGGACACCCCGACCGGGACCTACTGGTGCACTGCCCGCGTCCTGCCCGGTGGCGCCCGCGGCGGAGCACTCGGCGGACCCGGGGCCGGCGGAGAATTCAGCGTGAGCATGGGCGTGCCCTTCGCCCACGTGAAGTGGTTCGAGGGGCGCGAGACGCAGAACCGGTCGGAATCACGCTGTCCTGACCCCTCGTGCTGCCGCAGTGCGCCCGAGGAGCTCGCCGCCCGGTGGGAGGACAACTCGTGGCCGGCGGCGCGCACCCACGCGAGCCTGCTCGCGGCGGTCCCACCGGGTGTCTTCCCCGGCGTCGACACGACCGAGGTCTACTCGTTCCTCGACCGCCACGCGCCCGGCGCATGAGCCGCCGCCGGAGGGTGGGTCAGACCAGGTCCTTGCCCCAGGCCAGCAGCTCGGCCAGGTGGACGCCCTTCTTCCCGCCGAGGTCGTCCACCTGGGTCCGGCACGAGTAACCGTCGGCGAGGACCACCGTGTGCTCCTCGGCCTCCCGCAGAGCCGGGAGCAGCGCGAGGTCCGCGACCCCGACCGAGGTCTCGTAGTGACCCTCGACGACGCCGAAGTTCCCCGCCAACCCACAGCACCCGCCGAGCACGGTCGAGGTCACACCGGACTTGGCGAGCACCTCGGCGTCGGGCGCGAAGCCCATGACCGCGCTGTGGTGGCAGTGCGGCTGGACGATCGCCTCGACCCCGCGCAGGTCGGGGAACTCGTAGCCGACCGACAGGAGGAACTCCGCGAGCGTGCGCGTGCGCCCGGCCACCCGCTCGGCGGCCGCCGTGCCCAGCAGCTTCGTGGCGTCGTCCCGCAGGGTCGCGGTGCACGAGGGCTCCACGCCGATGATCGGGACGTCGCCGGTCGCGTCGAGCGCCTCGACCGCGGACCCGAGGAAGTGGCGGGCCGTATCCAGCTGTCCCGTCGAGATCCACGTGAGCCCGCAGCACTCGGTGCCCGGTAGTACACGTACGTCGACGCCGGAGTCGCGGAGCACCTCGACCGCGGCGCGCAGTACTCGCGGGGCGAAGAAGTTGGACCACGTGTCCGCGAACAGGACGACCTCCGCGGGCTTCCGCACGGATCCCGCCGCCGAGGCGCCCTGGTTCGATCCCCGACGCAATCGGTCCCTCTGTGCCCGGACTGCCCTCGAGGCGTCCTGGCCCTCCGGTGACCCCGCCGTTCCGGCGGACTCCGCCCGGTTCCCGTACTCGCGACCGAACCAGCGGGTGAAGGTCCGGGAGGTGAAGGTCGGGATCGAGCGGCGGGCGTCGATCCGTGCGGCCTTCTTCGCGACCTTCGCCAGGGCCGGGAGCCGCCCGACCAGGTTGGCCAGGCCCGCCACGGGCGCGGCGGCCCGGCTGAGCACGGGCAACCAGCCGAGGACGTAGTGGTCGTTCGGGCGCTTGCGTCCCTTGTAGGCCTGGTACAACACTTCGGACTTGTAGGTCGCCATGTCCGTGCCCGTCGGACACTCGGACCCGCAGGCCTTGCAGCTCAGACACAGGTCGAGCGCCTCGTGGACCTCCGGGGCGCGCCAGTCGGTGTCGACGAGGTCACCGGTCACCATCTCCTGGAGGACCCGGGCGCGGCCGCGGGTCGAGTGCACCTCGTCGCGGGTGGCCTGGAAGGACGGGCACATGACGCCGCCGGAGAGGGCGGAGTCCGCGCGGCACTTGCCCACACCGGTGCACCGGTGGACGGCGGTGCCGAAGTCCCCACCGTCCTCGGTGAACCCGAAACCCGGCCCGGCACGACCCTCGCGGACCGGAAGCAGCTGCCCCGGCCGATTGACGGCCAGGCGGATGTTGGCGTCGAGCGCCTCGGGGTCGACGATGACGCCGGGGTTCATGATGCCCAGGGGGTCGAAGAGTGCCTTGACCTCGGCGAACAGTGCCAGCGCCTCCCGGGAGTACATGCGGGCCAGCAGCTCGCCGCGGGCCCTGCCGTCGCCGTGCTCGCCGGAGACCGAGCCGCCGTGGCGGGCCACGAGATCCGCGGCGGCGAACATGAAGGCGCGCATGCGGGCGCGTCCGTCCGGTGCGTCGAGGGGGAAGTCGACGCGCATGTGCAGGCAGCCGTCGCCGAAGTGGCCGTAGGGCAGCGCCCACATCCCGTGCTCGTCGAGGAGCGCCATGAGTTCGCGCAGGTAGTCGCCCAGCCGCTCGGGCGGGACGGCGGAGTCCTCCCAACCGGCATGGCAGTCGCGGCCGTCGGGGGTGCGGGAGACGAGCCCGGCCCCGTCCGCGCGGATCTTCCACATCGGTGCGCTCGTGTCGCCGGGCATGACCATCGAGTCGATCGCCGCGGAGGCCGCGACGAGTGCCTCCGCCTGTGCGACCAGGGCGTCCGCGTCCTCCCCGGCGAGTTCGACGAGCATCCACCCGCCGCCGGCCGGCAGCGTGGGCACGGCGTCCGGACCCTTCTGCGCGATCAGGCGGTCGAGCATCCGGCGTTCCATGCCCTCGCAGGCGGTGACGGGGAAGTCGCGGAGGGCGGGGACGTCGTCGGCGGCACTCGGCATGTCCGGGTACCCGAGGACGACCGTCGTCACGTGGGCGGGGTCGCGGACCAGGCGCATCTTCGCGCGCAGGATGACGCCCCAGGTGCCCTCGGACCCGGCGAAGGCGCGGCGCAGGTCGAAGCCGTTCTCCGGCAGCAGCGACTCCAGGCCGTACCCGGAGACCTGCCGTCCGAAGGTGCCGAGCTCGGTGCGGATGGTCCCGAGGTGGCGGCCGATCAGCTCCTGCAGTCGGGGGAAGAACCGGGCGTCGTCCTGCCCGTCGAGGAGCACCACCTGACCGTCGGGCAGCATGACCTCGAGTTCCAGCACGTTGTCACTCGTCCGGCCGTAGCCGAGCGCCCGGGGCCCGCAGGCGTTGTTGCCGATCATCCCGCCGATCGTGCACCGCGAGTTCGTCGAGGGGTCCGGGCCGAACCGCAGGCCGTGCGGACGGGCGTGGCGCTGCAGCGTCGCGTGGACGACGCCGGGTTCCACCCAGGCCGCCTGTTCCTCCGGCAGGATCTCCAGGACCCGGTCCATGTGCCGGGAGAAGTCGAGGACTATCCCCGTCCCGATCGCGTTCCCGGCGAGCGTGGTGCCCGCCCCGCGCGAGGTGATCGGGACCCCGAGCCTGCGGGCCACCCCGAGCACGGCGTACACCTCCTGCGCGTCGTGCGGGAAGACGACGGCGCGGGGCACCAGACGGAACAGTGAACCGTCGGAGGAGTAGGCACCGCGGTCCGCCACCTCGACCGTGAAGTCCCGCAGGCCCGCTCCCGCGAGACCCGCCCTGACCGCCTCGACGGCGTGCGGGTCCGGGGCCGGGGTCTCGAAGAGCCGCTGGGCCTCCCGGACGGATCCAGCCGCCGAGGCGCCCGCGGGCGGGGCAGCGGTCGGGGCGGTCGGGGGAGTGAGGGTACGAGAGGGAAGGGTCATGGGTCACATGATCCTCCGGGGGTGGGGTACCGGACAATTCCCCCTGCCGGAGAGTCCGCGGGGCCTCCTCCGGGCCCCGGGGGAGCGTAGGAACACGTAGACGGACCCGCTCGCCGGGGGCTGTCGGATAACTGTTCGGTAACCCTCTCGTCTGCGAGTTGTGGGTCACGAGCGGCGCTCCCTAGGGTGGACGACACAACCCCGCCCGGGGTACCGGACCGGCAACATCCCATGCCGCAATCCGGCCCTGTCCCGGTTGTGCAGAGCTCCATTTCGCAACAACCCCGAAAGTAGTTGGCATGTCGCGTCGCCCCCGTGAACTCACCGCTGAACAGAAGTCCGCGACGGGTGTGGTCAAGCGCATCGCGCGTCAACGGGCCAAGGCGAACCAGAACTACGTCTCCTCGATCCTCCGCGCCCGTGAACAGGGCGTCACCTACGCCGCCATCGCCGAGGCCGCCGGGACCTCCTCACAGGCCGTGCAGGAGATCGTGCGCCGCCACGACGACAAGGTCCGTGCCGACCAGGAGGCCCGGGTCACCGAGCTCGGTGACCCGGTGGCCGGTGCCGCGGCACGGTACGACCTCGACGCGCGTCAGGCCTGCTGAGTCCCATTCCCACTCCCTGAGCGGAACTCGCTCAGGCGAATTTCCGGATCCAGGTGAAAAGCTCGGCGTCCGTCGCGGCGATCGCGACGTCGCCCTTCTCCTCCGGGCGGTACACCGTGAGCCCTGCTTCTTCCGCGATGAGCGCGCCGGCCGCCCAGTCGTAGGTGCCGAGACCTCGCTCGAAGTAGGCGTCCACCCGTCCCTCTGCGGCCAGGCACAGGTCGATGGCGGCCGCACCGCAGCGGCGCACGTCGTCGAACTTCTCCATCACCTGCAACAGCGCCGGGAACTGCTGCGCGCGGCGTTCCGGTGAGTATCCGAAGCCCGTGGCGACCACCTGGCCGCTGCGCTCGGCGGGAGCCCCGTGCAGGCGGGTGCCCAGTCTCTTCGGGCGGAACGGACGCGGTTCACCCTCGGAGTGGTCGACGCCGTCGACGATCTGCGTGCCGAGTGGGTCGACGTACGAGTGAGGTTGCGGGAGTCGGGGTGACTTCCAGGCGCCCTTCCCCTTCCGGGCGAACCACGTGGTGGCGAGTGCCGGGGAGGCGACCAGGCCCACCAGCCATTCACCGGTGCGTGCGTCCCGGCCGCCGATCGAGAAGCAGTGGTGCTCCATCCGGCGGACGAAGTTCACGGTCCCGTCGATCGGGTCGACGTGCCACTCGATGGGATCGGGATGGTCGATCGGTGCGGTGACGTGGTCCGGAGGTACAGGGCCCCAGGCGTCGTCCTGCAGGTGGAGCACCCCACCGCCCTCTTCGCCGACCATGGTGTCCTGCGGGCGGATCTTCTGCAGGAACCCGCGGATGAGCGCCTCGATCTCCCCGTCGGCGACGGTGACGAGGTCGTTGGCGTCGCCCTTGTGGTCGACGAGAGAGGTGGCGTTCCGGGCCGCCGCCTCCGACTCGGTGATCACCCCGGTGGCATCGGCCGACAGCGGGTGATCGTCCGGGACGATGTTCAGCCCGTCGGCGGTCCAGTGTCCGTCGAGGACCCCACCCCAGTGCTCGATGCGGGACCACGCGATGGCCGCGGCGTTCCGGGCGATGACGAGCAGGGGATCGGCGAAGAAGTCGCGGGAGTCCATGCCCCCGAGCCTATCCCTGTCGGAGGTGGCCGTCAGTAGTACACCGCGAGCTTGCCGCGGGGGCCGTCGATCACCTCGACGGGGGTCTCGAAGACCTCGGAGAGCACCTGGTCGGTCATGATCTCCTCGGGGGTGCCGAACTCGACGACCTTGCCGTGTTTGACCGCGCAGATCCGGTCGCCGTAGTGCCCGGCGAAGTTGATGTCGTGGATGACGATGACGACGGTCCGGCCGAGTTCCCGGGCGGCCCGCTGCAGGTGCTGCATCATCTGCACCGAGTGCTGCATGTCGAGGTTGTTGAGCGGCTCGTCGAGGAGCACGTAGTCGGTGTCCTGCGCGAGGACCATCGCCACGTAGGCCCGCTGCCGCTGCCCCCCGGACAGTTCGTCCAGGTACCGGTTCTCCAACTCCTCGAGACCGAGGAAGTCGATGGACCGGCTGATGATCTCCTCGTCGTGGCGGTTGAGGCGCCCCTTGGAGTGCGGGAACCGGCCGAAGCCCACGAGCTGGCGGATGGTGAGCCGGGTGACGAAGTGGTTCTCCTGGCGCAGGATCGACACGATCTTGGCCAGGTCCTTCGAGTGGGTGCTCGCCACGTCGTACCCGGCGATCTCGATCGCACCCTCGTCCATGCCCAGCAGCCGGCCGATCATGGTGAGCAGCGTCGACTTGCCGGCGCCGTTGGGCCCGACGAGCGCGGTGATCCCGCCCTCGGGGATGGTGAGGTCGACGGGACCGATCGACACCTCGTCGGTGTAGGACTTCTTGACTCCGGTCAGGGTGATCACAGGCGCCCCTTTCGCAGGACGTAGACGAGGAAGAAGGTACCGCCGACGAGCTCGATGATGATGCCCACCGAGCCCTCCGCGTAGAACACGTGCTTGAGGACGAAGTACGACCCGGCGAGCAGGACGACGCCGACGGCCCAGGCCATCGGGAACACGTACCGGTGGTCGTGGGTGTCCGCGAGCTGGTAGGCGATCATCGCGACGAGGAACCCGAGGAAGGTCATGGGACCCACGAGCGAGGTCGAGATCGCCATGAGCACGGAGACGCACAGCAGCACGAGCATGGTCTGCCGGCGGTAGTTCACGCCCAGGTTCATGGCGGTGTCCCGGCCGAGCGCGAGCACGTTGAGGCGCGTGGACGAGATCCACAGGGCGCCACCGGCCAGCGCCACGAAGGGCAGCCCGATGAACAGGTAGGTCGAGTCCGCGTTCGCGATCGAGCCGATGAGCCGCGCGGTGAGGACGTCGAAGTCACTGGGCGTGAGCAGCCGCTGCATGAAGGTGGTGATCGAGCCGAGTCCACCGCCGATGACGATGCCGACCAGCAGCATCACCTGGATGTTCCCCCTCTTCCCGGTGAGCAGCCACCCGTAGAGCAGCGCCGAGGCGCCGACCATGAGGAACACTTGGAACACGAACTGTACCGGCCCCTGCGCGAGCACCACACCGGTCGCGCCGAAGACGAACACCGCCGCCGTCTGGACGAGGGAGTACAGGGACTCGAAGCCCATGATCGAGGGCGTGATGATCCGGTTGTTCGTCGCCGTCTGGAAGGCCACCGTCGCCACCCCCTGACAGAAGGCGACGACCACGACGATGACCACGTTCTCGGCCCGCAACTGCGCGATCTTCCAGAAGCCCTCGCTGCCGACGGGCATCGGGTTGTCCCAGGCGAGATTGAGCCACGAGAACAGGAGCCCGGCGAGCACCAGGCCGCCGAGCGTGAACCAGTACCGGCGGTGCCCGGTCCGGGTCGGGATGGGACCGGCGTGCCGCACGGGCTTGTGCACCGGCCGGTTCGACAGCGGCGTCGTCGTCCGCGTGGGGGTGGTCAGCCGGCCCGTCGCGCGAGTACCGGTCGTCGCCGGTCGCCCGGTCGGCAGCGGTTCCCGCCCGGTCGAGGTCGACGGGGCCGCCGCCGAGGCGCCCTGATCCGATCCCCGACGCAACCGGTCCTTCTGTGCCCGGGCCGCGGTCGAGGCGCCCTGATCCGATCCCCGACGCAACCGGTCCTTCTGTGCCCGGGCTGCGGTCGAGGCGCCCTGGGCTCCAGCGCGCTCCTGCACCGCGCCACCCCTACGGTCGGTGGTGCCCGCGGCGGGGGTGCCGGGGGTGGAGGGCGCCTCGGGAGCGGGGGTGTCGCCGGCGCCGGTGGCGACGACGGTGGGCTCGTCGGGGGATCCTGCGTGCACGGGGGTGTCCTCCTTGCGCTCAGCCACGTCGGGTCCTCACGAGGAGGACGACGAAGACGACCGAGCCGACGATGCCGAGGATCGTGGAGACGGGGATCTCGAACGGCATGATGACGATGCGGGCGACGAGGTCGCAGACGGCGACGATCCAGATGCCGGCCATGCAGACCCAGGGCAGGTTGGAGCGCAGGTCGTCGCCGCGGATCATCGAGACGATGTTCGGCACGATGAGGCCGATGAAGGGCAGGTTGCCGACGATGACGGTGATGACGCCGGTGGCGACGGCGATGAGGCCGGTGCCCAAGTACATGACGGTGCGGTAGTTGAGACCGACGTTCGTGGCGATCTCCTCGCCGAGGCCCGCGACGGTGAACCGGTCGGCGGTGACGAAGACGGCGATCACGACGAGGACCGTGACGAGCAGCGGCTCCCACTGGCCCTCGATGACCGAGGTGAAGGAGCCGGCGAACCAGATGCCGAGAGACTGCAGCATGTCGGTCGAGAGCGCGACGAAGCTGGAGACCGCGCCGATGATCGCGCCCATCATGAGGCCCACGATCGGGACGATGACCGAGGAGCGCAGGCGTACGCGCTGGAGGAACGCGAAGAAGATGATGGTGCCGATGAATGAGGCGATGACCGCGACGACCATCTTCGACAGCAGCGAGCCCTGCGGGAAGAGGATCATGGCGCACAGGAGGCCCAGACCCGCCCACTCGGTGGTGCCGGCGGTCGAGGGGGAGACGAAGCGGTTCTGCGTGAGCAGCTGCATGACGAGGCCGCACATGGCCAGGGCGGCACCCGCGAGCACGAGGGCGACGGTGCGCGGGACGCGGGTGATGAGGAACATCTGCCAGCCGTCGGGCTGGTTCCAGATGTCGTAGACGCCCACGAACAGACTCGTCACGACCAGGGCGATCGTGAACACGAGGCCCAGGAGGAGCTGCCACGTGAACAGGCGCCCGCGGGTGCGGTGCCGGGTGTCACGCTCCTCCTTGGGCGGCGGGGCGATGTCGGTGCTCGTCATGTCTCTTCGTTCTGCGTCGGTGTCGGTCGGTGTCGGTCGGTGGGGTGCCGGGGTGCGGGCGGTGTCGGGCACTGCGGGCCTGGAACGCGACGAGGGGTCCGACGACGGGAAGTCGTCGGACCCTTCGGTCACGTGCGGGGTTCAGGAGTCAGTCGGACTCACTCCTCGAAGGCGTCAGCCAGCTGGTTGATGTACTCGGTGTACGTCTGGATGGACTCGTTCGTGTAGGTGTCCTGCGGCATGTAGTAGATGGCCTCGTCCTGGACCGCGGTGACGTTCTGCAGCGCGGAGGAGTCGGCGAGCAGCTGGTTGGCCGGGGTGTAGTCCTCGCCCTCGACGTTGGCGCCGATCCCGGCGTCGCGGTCCATCACCATGATGATGTCGGGATTCGACTGGGCGATCGCCTCGACGGAGATGTCGTCACCGTGGGACTGATCGTTCGAGCCCTCCTGCTCCAGGGCGGGGGTGAGGCCGAGCATGTCGTAGATCGGGCCGAGGGTACGACCGGTCGACGGGGCGGTGTAGGAGATCTCGCCACCGGAGGTGAGAACGGCCATGACCGTGTCCTCCGGGTCGTAGGCGGCCTTCGCGCGCTCGATGGCGGCGTCGAGGTCGGAGACGAGGGCCCCGGCCTCCTCCTCCATCCCGAAGATGGTGCCCATCGCCTCGGTCTGGCGGACCATCGAGTCGTACTTCGACTCGTCGCCGACCTGGCCGAGATTCACGCTGTCGGCATCGGGGACGAGCTCGGCGAAGTCGTCGGCGAACTGCGCGAAGCGGCCACCGCTGATGATGAGGCCCGGCTCGACGGCCACGATCGACTCGAGGTCCGGTTCGCGGTGGGAACCGAGGTCGACGATCTCCTCATCCTCCCGCATCGGGTTGGTGCTCGGCATGAGCGAGCGCGGCGCGGCGACGAGCTCGATATCCCAGTCGGTCACCGTCTGGAAGAGGTTGTTGTCGGTGACGACGACATTGGTGGGCGGAGTGGTCACCTCGACCTCGGTGGTCGTGGTGGCGTCGTCCGTGAGCTCCAGCGACTCGACGGTGACCGTGCCGGTCTCCCCGGATGCCGCGGCGTCGTCGGTGGAGTCCGCTGCGGTGTCGGTGGAGCCCGATCCGCAGGCGGTGAGGCCGAGGGTGAGGGCGGCGGTCGCGGCGACGGCGCCGGCGAGGCGGCGATGGGTACGAAGCATCGTGCGGGTTCTCCTGACTACGGCGGCCCGGGGGCCGTCGGTGGATGTCTGACGGGGACGACGTGTCCGGGGTGTGCGCCGGACTATGACCCGAGATTTACCGAAGACGACACTATCCTAAACCGATTTAGGGAAGGCTAACTTTCGTCATTTCCGTTATGAAGTCGTGACTGATATCCGACAAGTATCGGAGTGGGCGCGGGGGAGACTGCATGATCCTTCCGCCTGCCGGACCTGCTCGTGGGCGGCGTGTGGCGCTGTGATGAAATACCGCCCATGCGCTTGTTCCTCGACGCCCTCGTGTACCCGCTCGACCCGGCCGCCCCCACGCCGACGAGCGCGGCCGACATCCCCGCGGCCTCCGCCCTCCTCGTCGGTGACGACGGCACGGTCGTCGCGACGGGCGAGCCCGACGAGCTGCGCGCGCTCGCCACCGCTCCCGAGGCGCCGGCCACTCTCGAGGAGATCTCCCTCGGGGGCCGAGTGGTCCTGCCCGGGCCGGTGGACGGCCATCTCCACGCGATGTCGCACGCGGAGTCGCTCGCCGAGGTCGACCTGCGGGCCACGACCTCCCTGGAGGAGGCGATCGAGGTCCTCCGGGACTACGCCGTGGACCTCCCGGCCGACCGGTGGATCACGGGTGGGCGCTGGGACTACAACAAATGGGGGCTCGACGAGCAGCCGGACCGGGCCGCACTCGACGCCGCCTTCCCGGACCGGCCGGTCGCGTTGTCCTCCATCGACTTCCACACGCTGTGGGCCAACGGGGCGGCACTCGCCGCGGCCGGGATCACGGATGCGAGCCCCGACCCCGCCGGTGGGCAGATCGTCCGCGACGGGACCGGACGGGCGACCGGGATCCTCCGCGAGGGGCCGGCCATGAAGCCCGTCTTCGCGGCGATCCCGGAACTGCCCGTCGAGGTGCGCGCCGACCTGCTGGCCCGCGCTCAGGAGCAGTGGGTGGCCGAGGGGCTCGTGGGTGTCCACTGCATCGACGGCCCCGACGCCCGGGAGGCCTGGGAGGTGCTCCACGAGTCGGGGCGCCTGGACCTGCGCATCGTCAAGTACCTCACGACGGCGGACCTCCCCTATGCCCGCGGTGCCGAATGGCACACCGGGGACGGTGACGCGAAGCTGCGTCGCGGTGGACTCAAGCTGTTCAGCGACGGGGCGCTCGGTTCGCAGTCCTCCCACATGTCGAGCCCCTACCCGCACTCGCATGCCCGCGGTGCGGATGGGGTGGCCGAGGAGATCGCCGAGGAGAACTACGGCATCCAGATCGCCACCGAGGACCAGTTGGTCGCCGGCATCCGGGAGGCGCTGGAACTCGACATCGCGCTGGCCATCCACGCGATCGGAGACCAGGCCAACCATCATGTCCTCAATGCCTACGAGCGCACCCACGCCGAGAGCGAAACCGCCCGGAAGCGCTCCGGCCGTCCCCTGCGGCACCGGATCGAGCACGCCCAGTTCGTGCAGCCGGACGACGTGGCGCGGTTCGCCGCGATGGGCATCGTGGCGTCCATGCAGCCGCGCCACTGCATCTCCGACCTCCACCTGCTCGACAAGCTGCGTCCGGACCCGGAGCTCGCGGCCTATGCGTGGACCGACCTCGAGGGCGTCGGGGCCGTCGTGTCCTTCGGGTCCGACGGGCCCGTCGAGCCGACCAACCCCTTCGTCGCGATCTACGCCGCGATGACCCGGGCCGATGCGAACGGTGATCCGCTCACCACCTACCAGCCGGAGCGCCGGATGAGCGCCTACCGCGCCTGGGTCGCCCACACCCGCGGGCCCGCCCATGCCGCCGGGTGGGAGGACCGGGCCGGCGCGCTCGCCCCGGGCATGTTCGCCGACTTCGTGGTCCTCGACGTCGACCCCTTCGTGCCCGGCACGCTCGGTGCGCAGGTGCAGGGCGCCTCGGCGGCGGAGGCCTACCGCGTCGAGGGCGACGGCGTGACCGGCGAGTACCCCGACGAGGCGTCCCTCTTCGCCCATGCCCGGGCGATCCGTGACACCCGCCCCGTCATGACGGTGATCGGCGGGGAGATCGTGTACCGCGCGGAGGGCTGAGGCCACTGACGGTCGTACCCGACCCCATCACCTTTTGCTCATTTCCGCGTGAAATGTGGGAGAGTGCCCCTGTGACCACTCGATCCCCGCAGTCCCCGTCCACGAGGCTCACCGCGCCGCGCCGCATGCACCTCATCGCCTACATGAAGACGGGGCCCACGGCCCTGCACTCCGGTGGATGGCGGCACCCCGGTTCCCCGTTGAACTTCCTCGACCCCGCCTGGTACGAGGAGGCCGCCGTCGAGTTCGAGCGGGCCCGGCTCGACGGCACCTTCTTCGCGGACCTCTTCGGGATCGCGGACACGTACAAGGGCCTGGCCCCCTTCCTCGAGATGGGCGGCCAGAACAGCTACCTCGACCCCATGACGGTCCTGCCGCTCATGGCGCGCGTGACCTCTCACCTGGGGCTCGGTGCCACCGTCTCGACGAGCTTCCACTCCGCCTTCCACCTGGCCCGGTCGCTCCAGTCCGTCGACGTGCTCAGCGGCGGCCGGGTCGCCTGGAACGTCGTGACGTCCGCGACGGAGACGGAGGCCGCGAACTTCGGGGCCGGCGGCCTGCCCCCGCACGACGAGCGCTACGACCGCGCCGACGAGGTGCTCGAAGCTGTCACCTCTCTGTGGGACTCCTGGCAGCCGGACGCGTTCGTGTTCGACCGGGAACTCGGTCGGTTCGCCGACTCCTCGAAGGTCTCCTACGTCGACTACGAAGGCCGTTGGACCCGCACCCGGGGACCGCTGCCGACCCCGCGGAGCGCCCAGGGGCACCCCGTGCTCATGCAGGCGGGCTCCTCGGGTCGGGGTCGCGAGTTCGCCGCACGGTGGGCGGAGGTCGTCTTCGCGCGCGAGGCGCCCGTGCCCGAACTCCTCGACTTCCGGTCCGACATGCGGGAGCGGACCGCGGCGGCCGGGCGGGACCCGGAGGCCGTGAAGATCCTGCCGGGCGTCACGGTCGTCGTCGCGGAGACGGACGCGATCGCCCGCGAGAAGGCGGAGTACCTGGCCTCCCTGGAGCACAACGAGTACGCGAGCGCCTACCAGTCGATGCTCACCGGGGCGGACCTCAGCACCCACGCGACGACCGCGGAGGTCGAGGCCGCCCGCGGGAACGCCGGGATCCACGGCATCGCCGAGGCCTACGCCCGCAAGGCGGCGGCCGAGGGGACGGACTTCGCCCGGGCAGTGCGCACGACCCTGCTCGACCACGCCGTCATCGGATCACCGAGCACGGTCGCGGACGTCCTCCAGGAGCGCTTCGAGGCGGGTGTCGGGGACGGTTTCGTCCTCATGCCCACCACCCTGCCCACCAGCCACGTCGAGTTCTGCCGCCTCGTCGTCCCCGAACTGCAGCGCCGCGGGCTGTTCCGCACGGAGTACGCGGCGACGACCCTCCGGGAGAACCTGCGTCGGCCCTGACGCCGCCCGAGCCCCGGCACCCCGCCTCCGGCCCTGAACCGTTACACTTGCGCACAGCCGTCATGACGCGCGGTGGGAGAGCCGGGTGCACGCCCGGCGCCGTAGGTGCAATTCCCTCCCCGGGAAACTCTCAGGCCCAGTACCGCCGCGCGCAGGCACCTCTGAAGGAGGTCCGGCACTCCGGCATGCGTGGGTGATGACCCACGGGCGCCTCGGGTGCGGGTCCCACCGACAGAGCGGGGAGGAACACCGGAACCCGACCGTGTTCGTCGCCCGCTCACCGGCAGCGGCGGACCGTACCCGTGGAGGATCACCCCATGACCGGCAGCCTGGCCCACACCTCGGCGACCACCGGGGATGCGCCGCGCCCCTTCTCCGACCGCCACATCGGCCCCCGCGCGGACGACGTCGCGCAGATGCTCGACGTGCTCGGACACGACTCCCTGGAGTCCCTGTCCGCCGCCGCGGTGCCCGCGAACATCCAGCAGGAGACCCCGCTCGACCTCGGCACGCCGCTGTCCGAGGCCGCGACGCTCACCCGCCTGCGGGAGATCGCCGGGCAGAACGTCATGCGCACGCAGATGATCGGCCAGGGCTTCCACGACACGCTCACCCCGGCGACCATCCGCCGCAACATCGTCGAGAACCCGGGCTGGTACACCGCCTACACGCCGTACCAGCCGGAGATCTCGCAGGGCCGCCTCGAGGCGTTGCTGAACTTCCAGACCGCCGTGCAGGACCTCACGGGTCTGCCGGTCGCCAACGCCTCCCTGCTCGACGAGGCGACCGCCGTCGCCGAGGCCGTCCTCCTCATGCGCCGGGCCACCCGGAAGGGGTCCGTCGTCGTCCTCGACGCCGAACTCCACCCGCAGGTCATCGCCGTCGTCCGCTCCCGGGCGCAGGCCATGGACTTCCGCGTGCAGGTCGCCGACCTGGCCGAGGGCCTGGTCGGAGAGGACGTGTTCGGCATCGTGTGTGCCCAGCCCGGCACCTCGGGCGCGGTCCGGTCCTTCGAGGACGCGGTCCGCGGTGCCAAGGAGCGCGGCGCGCTCGTCACCTTCGCCGCCGATCTCCTGGCGCTCACCCTCCTGCAGACCCCGGGCGCCCAGGGTGCGGACATCGCCGTCGGGTCCGCCCAGCGTTTCGGCGTCCCGCTGTTCTTCGGCGGCCCGCACGCCGGGTTCATCGCCGTGACCGAGAAGCTCAAGCGGCAGATGCCCGGTCGCCTCGTCGGCGTGTCCAAGGACGTGGACGGCAAGCCCGCCTACCGCCTGGCCCTGCAGACCCGTGAGCAGCACATCCGCCGCGAGAAGGCGACCTCGAACATCTGCACCGCGCAGGCGCTGCTGGCCGTCGTCGCCTCGATGTACGCCGTCTACCACGGCCCCGTCGGCCTCACCCGGATCGCCTCCCGCATCCACCGTCTGGCCCACTCCTTCGCCGAGGCGCTCGCCGCTTCCGAGGCCTTCACCGTGACGACGGAGTCCTTCTTCGACACCCTCACCCTCCGGGTGCCCGACGCCGCTGCGGCCGTGGCCGCTGCTGACGCCGCCGGGATCAACATCCGCAACGTCGACGCCGAGCACGTGGGTGTGAGCTTCGGCGAACCGCACGGTGTCGCCGAGGCGAACGCGCTGCTCGCGGCGCTCGCCTCCGCCGTCGGCGAAGACACCCCCGTCATCGACGCGGACGCCTTCGAGGCCGCCGGGACCGGCACCTTCGGACCCGGCGCGGTCGCCGCACCGCAGCTGCCCGCGGGCCTGGTGCGCGATTCCGAGTTCCTCACCCACCCGGTGTTCAACACCCACGGGTCCGAGACCCAGATGATGCGCTACATGCGCATGCTCTCCGACCGGGACCTCGCACTCGACCGGACGATGATCCCGCTGGGCTCGTGCACGATGAAGCTCAACGCGGCGGCGGAGATGGAGGCCATCACGTGGCCGGAGTTCGCCTCGATCCACCCCTACGCCCCGGCCGCGCAGACCGCCGGTTGGCGCACGCTCATCTCCGAGCTCGAGGACATGCTCGTGGGTGTCACCGGATACGACCGGGTGTCCCTGCAGCCGAACGCCGGTTCCCAGGGTGAGCTCTCCGGACTGCTGGCGATCCGCGGCTACCACGTGGCGGGCGGTGAGGAGGACCGTCGGATCGTCCTCATTCCGCAGTCGGCCCACGGCACGAACGCCTCGTCGGCGGTCCTCGCGGGGCTCGAGGTCGTCGTGGTCGGCACGGCCGAGGACGGCTCGATCGACATGACCGACCTCGACGCGAAGATCTCCACGCACGCCCACGCACTCGCGGGCATCATGATCACCTACCCGTCGACGCACGGCGTCTACGAGTCCCAGGTGCGCGAGGTCTGCTCGAAGGTCCACGCGGCCGGCGGTCAGGTCTACGTCGACGGTGCGAACCTCAACGCCCTCGTCGGTCTCGCACAGCCCGGTGAGTTCGGTGGCGACGTCTCGCACCTCAACCTCCACAAGACCTTCTGCATCCCGCACGGAGGTGGCGGCCCCGGCGTGGGCCCGGTCGCCCTGCGCGAGCACCTGGCGCCCTTCCTGCCCGGCGACCCGACCGACCCGGAGCTCGTGGCCGGGAACGGGGCGAACCTGCCGGTGAGCGGCACCCTCTTCGGTTCCGCCGGCGTCCTGCCGATCAGCTGGGCCTACCTGCGCATGATGGGCGGCGAGGGCCTCACCGAGGCGACCCGCTCCGCGCTGCTGGGCGCCAACTACGTGGCCGCCGCGCTCCACGCGGACTACCCGGTCCTCTACTCCGGGGAGAACGGTCTGGTCGCCCACGAGACGATCCTCGACCTCCGGGAGATCACCGCCCGCACGGGGGTGACCGCCGAGGACGTCACCAAGCGCCTGATCGACTACGGCTTCCACGCACCCACGCTCGCCTTCCCCGTCGCCGGCACCCTCATGGTGGAACCGACCGAGTCCGAGGACAAGGGCGAGCTCGACCGCTTCATCACCGCGATGAAGCAGATCAAGCGGGAGATCGACGCCGTGGGTACCGACTACTCTTACGAGGAGTCGCCGCTGCACGCCGCACCCCACACCGCCATGAGTGCGCTCGACGACTGGGACCGGCCGTACTCGCGGAAGACCGCGCTGTTCCCCGTCCCGACCCTGGAGCACACCAAGTACTTCCCGCCGGTCCGCCGGATCGACCAGGCCTGGGGCGACCGCAACTTCGTCTGCTCGTGCCCGCCGCCGGAGGCCTTCGAGTCGACGCCGGAGGAACTGGCCGGCACCACCGGAGAGGACGCCTGACATGACTGATCCGAAGCACACCGCGCTGCGCGCGGTCCACGCGGAGCTCGGTGCGAACTTCACCGACTTCGGCGGCTGGGACATGCCGCTGAAGTACGGGTCCGAGCTCGCCGAGCACCGCGCCGTCCGCTCCACCGCCGGTCTCTTCGACCTCTCCCACATGGGTGAGGTGCGGGTGACCGGTGCGGACGCCGCCGCCTTCCTCGACCACGCCCTCGTGACGGTCTACTCCGCCATGAAGGTCGGCAAGGCCAAGTACGGCGTCATCGTCGATCGCACCGGCCACGTGCTCGACGACCTCATCACATACCGGATCTCCGACGACGAGTTCCTGGTCGTGCCCAACGCCGGTAACGCCGCGGTCGTCGCCGCGGCACTCACCGAGCGGGCCGAGGAGTTCCGCACGGGCGCCTCGGGAGCGGGGACCGCCACCGAGGCGCCCTCCACCCCGGGTGCCGACGTGACGGTGCGTGACGAGTCCGCGGGCACCTCGCTCGTGGCCGTGCAGGGTCCCGCCTCCGAGGCGATCGTGCTCGCCGCCCTCGACGCGGGCGTCGACCCGGAGCGCGTCACGGGGCTGGGGTACTACGCGTGGGCGCCCGTGGTGATCGCCGGAGTCGATGTGATGCTCGCCCGCACCGGGTACACCGGGGAGGACGGGTTCGAGCTCTACGTGCCGAACGAGGCCGCCGTGACGCTCTGGCAGGCACTCGTCGCCGCAGGTGAGGGCCACGAGCTCGTGCCCTGTGGCCTCGCCGCCCGGGACTCGCTGCGCCTGGAGGCCGGCATGCCGCTCTACGGCCACGAGCTGACCGTGGAGACCAGCCCGGTCGACGCGGGACTCGGGAAGATGGTCGAGCGTGCACTCGAGAAGAAGGGCGACTTCTTCGCCCGTGAGGCGTTGGAGTCCTTCGCGGGTTCGACGCCCGCGCGCGTTCTCGTCGGACTGTCCTCGGAGGGCCGCCGCGCCGCTCGCGAGGGTGCCGCCGTGATGATCGACGGGGCCGAGGTCGGCGTCGTCACGTCCGGTCAGCCCTCGCCGACGCTCGGCCACCCGATCGCGCTCGCCTACCTCGACACCGCGCACGCGGAGGCCGGGACCGCGGTGAGCGTCGACATCCGCGGCAAGGCGCACGACTTCCGCGTCGTGGATCTGCCCTTCTATCGTCGTTCCTGAAGTCCGGGACCTCCCGGCTTCGCCGCTCTGCTGACGTAACCCGATACTCCGGATCCGATACCTCCGTACCAGAAACTTCCGAACCCGGCCCGGGTGGTGACGAATCCACACCACCGAGGGGCCACCGCCGAAAGGACACACCATGGCCGACATGCCCGCACTGCCCCAGGACTTCGCCTACTCCGCCGAGCACGAGTGGATCAACACGACCGCCGAGGCGGCTGCCGGCGCGACCGTCCGCGTGGGCATCACCGCCGTCGCGACCGATGCACTCGGTGAGGTCGTCTACGTCGACCTGCCCGCCGTGGGCGACACCGTCACCGCCGGGGAGACCTGCGGCGAGGTCGAGTCGACCAAGTCCGTCTCGGACCTGTACTCGCCGGTCACCGGTGAGGTCGTGGCCGTGAACGAGGCCGCCGACGACGACCCCTCGGTCGTCAACAACGACCCCTACGGTGAGGGATGGCTGTTCGAGGTCGCGGTCACGGAGACCGGCGAGCTCATGGACGCGGCCGGCTACGCCGCGGCCAACAAGCTCTGAGACGGAGCACCCCGCTCCCTCCCGGACGGGCCGCTGCTCACCAGGTGAGTGGTCGGCCCGTCCGTCATATCCGCACCGGCCGGGCCGCGATGAGGCCCTCCGGTCGACTGCACGTCAGGGAGGTACCCCCGTGATCAGCGTCTTCGATCTCTTCACCGTCGGCATCGGGCCGTCGAGTTCCCACACCGTCGGGCCCATGCGTGCCGGGGTCACCTTCGTGCAGACCCTGCGTGACCGGGAGTTGCTGGACCACGTGGCCGACGTCCGGGTGGACGTCTACGGGTCGCTCGCGGCGACGGGCCGGGGTCACGGCACCTTCGACGCGATCCTCCTCGGCCTCGAGGGCTGCCGCCCCGAGGTGGTGGAGGCCGACGACCTGGACCGCCGCCGTGCCCGGATGGCGGAGACCGGCACGATCCTGCTCGGCGATGCCCTGGAGCCGTCGACTGGGCACTCCCTCCCGTCCATCGGGCAGTCCCTGCCGTCGACCGGGCGGTCCGTGCCGGAGATCCGCCTGAGCGAGGCGGAGATGACCCAGCGGCCGCTCACCGTCCTGCCCCGTCACACGAACGGCCTGAAGCTCGCCGCCCTCGACGCCGACGGGCAGGTGCTCTTCGAGGACACCTACTTCTCCGTCGGCGGCGGGTTCGTGGTGAGTGAGTCCGAGGAGGCCGAGGAAGCGGCCGCGGCCGGCGCGGGGGAGTCGGAAGGCCAGGGCACCTCGGGAGCGGAGGAGCACGTGGCCGTCCCTTACCCCTTCTCCAGTGCCGAGGAACTGCTTCGGATGGCGGCCGAGGCGGAGCAGCCGATCTGGCGGCTCATGCTCGCGAACGAGGTGGCAGGCTGCCCGGGGCAGGCACCGCGGACGGAAGCGCAGGTGAGGGAGGAGCTGCTGCATGTGTACTCCGTGATGGAGGAGTGCGCGCAGGCCTCGCTCGACCGGTCGGGGTACCTGCCCGGCGGGCTCAAGGTGCGCAGGCGGGCGCACGACTGGGCGATCCGGCTCAAGGCGGAGGACCCCAACCGGGACCCGCGGTTCTACCAGGAATGGGTCAACCTCATCGCCCTCGCGGTCAACGAGGAGAACGCGAGCGGCGGGCGGGTGGTGACCGCGCCGACGAACGGGGCGGCGGGGATCATCCCGGCGGTGCTCTACTACGCGCTCAACTACGTGGACTCCGTCGTCGACGGAGGTGAGAGCGGTCGCGAGGACGCGATCGTGCGGTTCATGCTCACAGCGGCGGCCGTCGGGGTGCTGTACAAGGAGCGGGCCTCGATCAGCGGCGCCGAGGTGGGCTGTCAGGGCGAGGTCGGTTCGGCCAGCTCGATGGCGGCGGCGGGGCTCGCCGAGGTGTTCGGCTGCGATCCGGCCCAGGTGGAGAACGCCGCGGAGATCGCGATGGAGCACAACCTGGGGCTCACCTGCGATCCGATCGCAGGGCTCGTGCAGGTGCCGTGCATCGAACGGAACGCGATCGCGTCGGGCAAGGCGATCAACGCGGCCCGGATGGCGCTGTGGGGCGACGGGAAGCACCACGTGACGCTCGACGACGTCATCGAGACGATGCGGTCGACCGGCGAGGACATGAGCCACAAGTACAAGGAGACCGCGATGGGCGGCATGGCCGTGACGGTGAACGTCGTCGAGTGCTGAAGTCCCATCCGCGGTCGAGTGCGAGCTCAGTGGCGGATCTCCGTGAGTGCCACTCACCTCGCACTCGACGCCCGGGGCGTCCTCACGTCCCTGCCCTGCGCGAACGGACCGGGTAACGAAGAGGTCACCCCGCGGGAAAAGGGGACGTCCCGAGGAGTACGGTGGGAGTGCTACCGGGAGGAGACGGCGATGGGTCGACCACTACGGACAGTGGCGTCGGTAGGGGTCGAACCACGCATTCTCCCGCCCCTGCTCTTCCCGAGAATCCCCTGATCCCCGATCTCCCAGGAGTTCCCGTGTCCGAATCCCCACGCCCTGCACCGGCGACACCGGCCGCATCCGCGGCAGACCCGACCGCACAGCCCGTCACCGACCTCCGGCTCTACTCCGGAGCGCCCCAGGTCGAGAACTTCTGCCGGATGGACTCCTTCGGCTACCCGGTCAGTCGCCTGCGCGCCTCGCCGGAGCCACAGCCCTTCCCTGCGGGCGAGCCCTACACCCTTCCGGACACCTACGAGTTCGAGGGCACCACCCGGTCGACGGAGGACTTCCTCTCCGAGACCGGCACGGTCGCTCTCCTCGTCCTCCAGGACGGGCGGCTGCGGCACGAGTCCTACCGGCTGACCGGCGGTCTCGAGGTGCCCTGGCTGTCCTTCTCGGTCGCGAAGAGCTTCGTCGCCACCCTCGTCGGGATTGCGATCGACGAGGGGCACATCCGCTCGGTCGAGGACCCGATCAGCGACTACGTGCCGGTGGAGCCGGGTTCCGCCTATGACAGGGTGCGGATCGTCGACGTCCTCCACATGTCGTCCGGCGCCCGCTGGCAGGAGGACTACAGCGACCCGGACTCCGACATCCACGCGGTCGCCCTGTCCAGTCCCCGTAGCTATGCGGACTTCGTCGCGCACATGGTCAAGGACCGGGAGCCGGACACACTGTGCCGGTACGCCTCCGGGGACACCCTGGCGCTCGGTCTGCTCGTCGCGGCGGCGACGGGGACCTCGCTCACCGACTACATGCAGCGGACGTTGTGCGACCCGCTGGGTTTCGAGTCCCCGGGCTTCTGGATCACGGATCCGTACGGTGTCGAGCGGGCCTTCGGCAGTCTCAACCTCGTGGCACGGGACTACGCGAAGCTCGGTGAGCTCTACCGCCGCCGAGGCGTCGCGGCTGACGGCACCCGCATCGTCTCCGAGGCGTGGGTGGAGGCGGCGACCCACGTGGATTCCCCGATCCGTCTCCCGGGTCGCCCCGAACTGTCGGGGAACCCGACCGCGATGGGCTACGGGTACCAGTGGTGGATCCCGGAGGGGGACCGGGATGAGTTCGCGGCCGTCGGTGTCTACAACCAGGGTGTGAACGTCGACCCGG
The DNA here is from genome assembly GCF_040212315.1 of Brevibacterium litoralis. Classification (NCBI taxonomy): domain Bacteria; kingdom Bacillati; phylum Actinomycetota; class Actinomycetes; order Micrococcales; family Brevibacteriaceae; genus Brevibacterium; species Brevibacterium litoralis. The sequence continues at coordinate 105,202 of NZ_JBDIUY010000035.1, forward strand.
TCTCCCGGACCACGATCGTCAAACTCTCCGCGAACCCCCGCTTCGGTCTGTCCACGAAGGAGGAGGACAACCGGGGCGACGAACAGCAGGCCTTCCTGCGGACTCTCGCCCGCGACCATTCGGACTGATGGGCTGTGTCAATTTTTGTGGACCGTGAAACTGAACTTTCTGACTCTCAGGCCGCCACCGCAGGCAACTCGGGCGCGGTCCGGTCGAAGAACGCGGCCATCGCCTCCGCCGGCGTCTGATAACCGATCGTCGAGTGCGGACGCTTCCGGTTGTAGAACACCTCGATGTATTCCCCGACCGCCAACCGGGCACGACCCCGCGTGGCGAACGATTCCTGACTCGTCCCGAGAATCACCGCGTCACCGACACGGACCGGCTTCTGTCCGAACTCGCTGAACAGAATCGCCGAACCCGACCTGACAACAACCAAATTCACGCAGTCGTAGGCGAACGGGCCCACCGGCCGTTCGACAACTCGCGTGCGAGCGAGAATCGGTGCAAACGGCCGGCGACCGCAGAACACCTTGGCGGGCTGCGGTGTGGGGTGCTCAGACTCAGCGTTCACACAGTTTCCATCACAGAACCCGGCAAGAGTCTGTCCGTCAGGGCTAGGCTCCTGCGATCGCTAGCGCGATCCATCCACCCCCTCACGGCTCCACGGGTTCGAGCCCCACGAACTTCATCCGGTCCTCGCCGTAGAAGCATGTCTGCAGCGCGAGCGATCCACCGAGCCCGAGGAGGTCATCGGTCGTCGCCCATGTCTTGGGCGTGTGGCGGATATCCGTGACCTCGTATACCTGATCGCTGCCCTCGATCTGCACGCGTTGGCCCACCTCCCACGCAAGCAGCACGTCGCCGTGGCAGTTGTTATGCGCCGCCCACACTGGCGGAACCCCGTCGCGCTCGTACGAACTCATCTCGGTGAAGGTGCCATCGCGCCCGTCGAGCTCACGCACGCCACCGGTCGCGCCCAGATTCACCGTGGGCAGATCGCCGAATAGGTCCTCCCGCGCCGCATCAACGCTCCCTGTCAGTGCGGTCTTCATCGATCACTGCCGACCGCACAGCTCGCCGTCCCGACGGCGCAGCCGATGCGGCTCGAGGGGCGGCCATCACCCGTATTTGAAATACGGGTGGGGGTATGGCAACCTAGAAATACCCCCAGGGGTATCTACCCAATCGATGGAAGGACGCGCATGCTTCTCGAACGGATCTACGACGAGGACCTGGCCCAGGCCGGATACTTCATCGGCTGCCAGGCCAAGGGTGAGGCGGTCGTCATCGACGCCCGCCGCGACATCGCGGACTATCTGGCGCTCGCCGCCAAGCACGGCATGCGGATCGTCGCGGTCACCGAGACCCACATCCACGCCGACTACTTGTCCGGGACGCGCGAGCTGGCCGCAGCCACCGGCGCAGAGGTCTACGTCTCTGGCGAGGGCGGAGCCGACTGGCAGTACGGCTTCGACGCCCGACGCCTCCATGACACCGACACGGTCTCGATCGGCAACATCACGATCCAGGCACGACACACACCCGGTCACACCCCTGAGCACCTGGTCTTCCTGGTCACCGACGGCGCCTTCGCCGACGAGCCGGGCTACCTGATCTCCGGCGACTTCGTGTTCGCCGGCGACCTGGGCCGCCCCGATCTGCTGGATGAGGCCGCCGGGGGCGTGGATACCCGTTTCGAGGGCGCCCGGCAGTTGTTCAGCAGTCTGCGGAGCGTGTTCTTGACGCTGCCCGATCACGTCCAGGTCTATCCCGGCCACGGCGCCGGCAGCGCCTGCGGCAAGGCGCTCGGTGCGCTGCCGTCGACCACGGTCGGGTACGAGCGGACCAACGCCTGGTGGAGCCGGCACCTCGCGGCCGACGACGAGCAGGGGTTCATCGATGAGCTGCTGGACGGTCAGCCTGACGCGCACTCCTACTTCGCCCGGATGAAGAAGCAGAACCGCGAGGGTCCCACCGTCCTCGGAGACCGCACTCCCGTTCCGGAGCTGGCGATCGAGGACGTGGCTGCTCGGCTGGGTCGTGACGAGATCACCTTCGTCGACACCCGCCCACCTGCTCGCGCCCACGAGGGCACGGTCGCCGGCTCGCTGAATATCCCTGACGGCCCCAAGTCCGCCACCTACGCCGCCTGGGCCTACGACCCCGAGACCGACTCCCGCCCGCTCGTGGTCCTGGTCGACGACCACGACGCGGCGCAGTGGTTCGCGGACCGGCTGCTACGGGTCGGGATCGACCAGACCGCCGGCTACGTCACCACGATCGAGGGACTGCCCCACTTCGTGCCACCGCTCATGGACCCCGCCGAGCTGGCCGGCTTCGATGCCGCGCTACTGCTGGACGTGCGCCAGCGCGGCGAGTACGCCGATGGTCACATCCCCGGCGCGACCCAGCTCAGCGCCGCCCGCGTGCTGTGGCATCAGGACGAACTTCCCGGTTCGGGGACGATCGTGACCTACTGCCAGTCCGGGATGCGCAACACGGTCGCTGCCAGCGCGCTGCGGCGCGCCGGTCACGACGTCGTGGAGCTGGACGGCAGCTATAACGCCTGGAACGCCTGGCGCCAGACCCAGGCCGTGCCCGCCCGGTCCTGACCCTTACCGACCCGGCCTCCCTCAACCGACCGCGCCGCGCCGTCTCTCGCGGGAGCGCGCTCGCGCCTAGTCATGCCGACAGGCACTGTCTCCGACCTGAAAGGAACCCCCTGCTCATGGACGATCACTCCGCTGCGCTGAAGACGATCTCTGCTGAGGAGCTCGCCCAGTGGTGCGAGCTGCACAACGACCTGACCATCATCGATGTCCGCTCGCCTGCCGAGTTCGAGGCCATGCACATCCACGGCTCCTACAACGTGCCGCTGCCGTTGCTGACCGAGCACACCGCCGACCTGGCCGACCGCCTCGGGCACCGCGCGGTGTTGGTGTGTCAGACCGGCAACCGCGCCACCCAGGCCCAGCAGCGACTGGCCGGGATCGGCGTACAGACCGCGACCGTGCTCACCGGCGGTGTGCCCGCATTCGAGGCCGCGGGAGGGCAGGTCGTGCACGGCACGGCCCGATGGAGCATCGAACGGCAAGTGCGGTTCACCGCGGGGCTGATCGTGCTGGCCAGTCTGCTGCTGGCCGAGTTCCTGTGGCCCGGCGCACGGTTCGTCGCGTACGCGATCAGCGCTGGACTCGTCGTCGCCGCTCTCACCGACTCGTGCCTGATGGGGCAAGTCCTGTCCAGGATGCCGTGGAACAAGGTCAAGGCGAGCCCCACCGCTCAGAGCGTGATCAGGTCCATCCCGGTCGCGCCCCAGCAGCTGTGAACCGGGTCCGCGTTCACGCATCGACCTGCCGAGTCGTCACTTTGCTCGGGGCCGCGGGTGCGGCCCCGAGCACCGGGTGGGGTGAGCGGCGGTGAGCGGGGCACTGATCCTCACGCTCGTGCTCGCTGCGCTGGTCGGGCTGGCCCTGGGAGCGCTCGGCGGGGGTGGGTCGATCCTCACCGTCCCGTTGTTCACCTACGTCGCAGGCATGCCACCGAAAGAGGCGATCGCCGCCTCACTGCTGGTCGTCGGCGTCACCTCCATCGCCAGCCTCGTCGTTCACGCCCGCGGAGGCCGAGTCAGATGGCGCACCGGACTGATCTTCGGTGCCGCGGGCATGATCGGTGCCTTCGCAGGAGGACTCCTCGGTGGCCAGCTACCGGGCACGGTGCTGATGATCGCGTTCGCACTCATGATGATCGCCACCGCGACCGCGATGATCCTCAAACGACCCGGACGCGGCGACACCCCGCCCGCCACCGAGGACGCCGCACCTGACGGGGGTCACCGCCTGCCGCTGGTGCGGACCGTGGTCGATGGCGTCGTGGTGGGCCTGATCACTGGTGTCGTCGGGGCCGGCGGTGGCTTCCTGATTGTGCCGGCACTGGTGCTGCTGGGCGGGCTCAGCATGCCGGTGGCCGTCGGGACCTCGCTGCTGGTGATCTCCATGAAGTCCTTCGCCGGGCTCGCCGGCTACCTCACCACGGTCACCCTGGACTGGCCTGTCGTCGCCGCGGTCACCGCGATCGCGGTCATCGGAGCCCTCCTGGGTGCGAAGCTGTCCGGGCGCATCCCGGCCGGCTCTTTGCAGAAGGGCTTCGGTGTCTTCGTGCTGCTCGCCGGTGCCCTGGTCCTCGGAATCGAGCTGCCACCGATCGGGACCACGGTGGTCGCCGCCCTGGCCGTGCTGGTCACGACCGCGTTCCTGGTGTGCCGGTTCACCGCGATCAACTGCCCCTTCCGGCTCGGGAAATCCACCCCGAGCTGACTTCCCACACAGAACACAGAACACAGACCGGAGCCTGTACCTATGAGCACCATCGATCTCACCGAAGACGCATTCTCGGCCGCCATCAACGATCACCCCATCGTCCTGATCGACTTCTGGGCGGCCTGGTGCGGCCCGTGCCGCAGCTTCGCCCCCATCTTTGAGGCCGCCTCGGGCGAGCACACCGACATCCTGTTCGCCAAGGTCGACACCGAAGCCCAACCCTCCCTGGCCGCCGCCGCCCAGATCACCTCGATCCCCACCCTGATGGGCTTCCGCGACGGCGTGCTGGTCTTCTCCCAACCCGGAGCACTCCCCGCCACCGGGCTGCACACGCTGATCGGCAAGATCCGCGATCTCGACATGGACCACGTGCGCGAGCAGCTGCGCAGCTCACAACCGCGCTATCGAGAGCCCTGACCCGCTGGGTTCGAATCCGCGAGTTCACGATCGCATGGGCAGCAGTCGATACCCCCAAGGGTATATTGGGTATCGGGCAGGGAACCTGGAACTCCTGGCTTGCTCCATGCCTGCCGCCACCCATCGTGTGACCGTTCCGATCAATAGGAGTTCTCATGGCCACCAGTGATCTCGACGCCCAGCGCCGCATCCTCAACCGTCTGCGGCGCGCCCGCGGGCAACTCGACGCGGTCATCACTGCGGCTGAGAGTGGCGGCTCCTGCCGGGGCGTCGTCACCCAGCTGGCCGCGGTGTCCTCGGCTCTTGATCGTGCCGGGTTCGCGATCATCTCGACCGCGATGAAGGACTGCATCGCCGATCCCGAAGGAACCAACCGCAAGGACGACATCACCGCCGAGGAACTCGAGAAGCTGTTCCTGACCCTCGCCTGAGCGCCGCGCAGACCAGGTGACGGTCCACGCGCAGCGAGACCCGGGCGATCTCCCGTGGCCCGCTCGTTGGTCTCGTCGAGTCAGATCCGGATGTAGGCGGCGCCGTCGAGCTGGGCTTGGACGATCGTGGTCACGGCGGAGGGGACGGTCTGGACTTCGGGTCGCAGTTCGTCGGGGTCGATGCCGCGCCGTTCGAGCCCGATGTTGCAGGCGGCGACCTGGGTGTGTTCGGGCATCTCGATGGCGTCGGTCCCGGTCAGGCCCGCCAAGGCGGGGCCGTTGACGATTACCCGCACGCGCACGCCGAGGTCGGTGGCCTGGAGTCCGGCCGCGGCGTCGAGCGCGCGCTGGAGGTCGTCGGGGTCGTCGGAGACGTGCAGGATGACTTCGCGGCGGCTCTGGTCCATGTTCGTGCTTCCTCTGGCGCTGTGCTTTTGGCGTTGTTCAGCAGCCGGTCAGGGCTGCCGAGGCGTAGGGCAGGTGGACGGCCGCGCTGAGGGCGGCCAAGGCAAGCAGGTAGGTGCCGATCGCTACCGCGGGGAGGGCGCCGGCCAGGCCGGCGCTGGGGCGGACGAGCTGGCTGATGCGTTCGGGGCCCGCGGCGTGGAGTGCGACCGGGCAGGGGTGGTGCGGTAGGGCGGGTTGGGTGCGTTCGCCGAGTTTGACCAGTGCGCTCACCAGCGCGGGTGTCCCGGCTTCGCGGCGGGCCTGGTTGTCGGCGGCGATCTCCAGGTAGTGCGGCATGGCGTCCGCGGCGGCGCGCACCAGGGGCACCCATCGCAGGTATGCGGCGATGGCCTCGATGACTGCGGAGATCAGGTGGTGGCGCTGACGCAGGTGCGCGTGCTCGTGGGCGAGGACGGCAGCAAGCTCGTCGTCCTCCAGCGCATGCGCGGCGCCGGTGGACAGGACGATCCCGCCGTGGCGGGCGGGGAAGTTCAGTGCGAACGGATGCTCGGTGTCGACCAGCGACAAGTGGTGTCCGTGCAGACGCGCCGGGCACGCGCCGGAGAGCAGTGCCCGTGCTGCACGCTGGGAATGGAAGCTGCGGCGGATCAGCTGACGGGTCATCCCGATCCCGAGAGCCAGGGCCAGCACGGCAGGCAGGGCCAGCAGGAGGATGGCGGGGATCATGGTCACCGACGCGTCGGCCGAGAACGGGTTAGCAGCGGTCAGACACCGCTGACAGAACTCCGCCGCACGCTCCGGCAGCAGTGCGGGGCCGGACCCGGCCCAGGCCAGTACCGGCCCGATCGCCAGCAGCGTGCCCAGCCAGACCGCGATGCCGCCGGTCACGATGAGGATCGCGAGCCGGGGGACGCGCACCAGCATCGGTGCCGCGTGACGCAGCAGCCACGGGCCGAAGACCGCCAAGGCCACCAGCCCGGCGATCAACGCGACGGTGAGCATGGTCACGGTCATGAGCGACCGTCCCGGTCGCGGCGTTGCAGGTAGTCGCGCAGCAGGTCTAGGTCGTTCTCGGGCATCGAGTCCACGAACTGCAGGATCGAGGCGGCGCGGTCGCGGCTGGCGTCGAGGATCTGCTCCATCAGACCGGCGTCCCACTCGCCTCGGCTGATCTTGGCGCCGTACCGGGTGGACCGGTTCTGCCGAGTGATGGTCACCAGGTGCTTGCGGTCCAGGTTGGCCAGCACCGTCGCGATGGTGGTATAGGCGGGGTCGGAGGGCAGGTGGTCGATCACTTCGCGGACGGTGGCCGGGCCGTGGTCCCACAGCACGTCCATCACCCGCGCCTCCAGCGCCCCCAGGCGCAGCAGCTCACCCGAGCGGCCGTCGGCGGCGCTCATGAGGCGGCCGTGACCGGCTCGGGCCGTACCGGGCAGGCGACCTGGCCGCGCAGCCGCCACACCAGGGCGACTCCGGTCAGGATCAGGGCACCGAGCGCGAGGAACGGCTGGACCGGGGTGAACCAGGTGATCGCCCCGGAGTACCCCAACGCGAGCAGGGCGAGCTTGTTGCACACCGGGCACCCCACCGCGAACCAGGCCAGGATGCCGCCGGCCAGCCCCAACCGGCTGCTGCGCCGAGCCTGCACCTCATCGCCGGAATCTGCGCTCACAGCTGCGTCTGCGGCGGTGGCCCCGTCATCGCCTGATGTCATCGCCGGCGCGCCGGCGGTAGCGCGCAGCGGGCGGACATAGGTGGCGACCAGCATGCCCGAGAGCGCCGAGGTGACCAGCCACACCGGGTAGTTCCACCACACGGGTGGGATCTCCCGACCGAAGATTGGGTTGGGGATCAGCACTGTGGCCACCCCGATCACCACCGCGACGACCACGGCGGCGATGACCGCAGCCAGCACCTGCCTGCCCGTCCACAGTCTGAGCGCCTGCCCGGCCAACTGGAAGCTCTCGCCGATGCCCTGGCGCGATCGAGTGGGAGGAGTGGTCATGCATCCCATTCTGCCACGACTCGACTACCACGCATAGTCGACTATCTGAGATAGTAGAGGCCGGTGACCGCCACACGTACAGGAGACCACTCATGCCCGCCGAGACTACGAACCGCCCGAAATCCTCGAATCGCTCTAGGTCGTTGAATCGCTCGAGGTCGTCTTGGGTCGTGCCGGCCGCGGTGCTGACGGTGGCCGCGGTGTTGATCGCGGTGATCGTATGGGTGAACTGGAGCGGCACCTCACCCGAGGACGGTGCCTCGCCGTCCGGTGAGGGGGCGCCGACCGAGGTGCAGAACCCCGAGCAGCCGGACCTGACCGAGATCGAGGCCCGCGACGAGGAGGACCTGCTGGCGGCCGGCCCGGTCGACGCACCGGTGGTGCTAGTGGTGTTCTCCGACTACCAGTGCCCGTTCTGCGCCCAATGGAGCGAGCTGACGCTGCCGTCGATGATGGAGCACGTCGAGGCCGGGGACCTGCGCATCGAGTGGCGTGACGTGAACGTGTTCGGACCCGCCTCCGAGCTGGCGGCACAGGCGTCGTATGCCGCCGCGTTGCAGGGGGCGTTCTGGGAGTACCACGACGAGCTGTTCCCCGGCGGGGAGCACCGCTCCGCGGACGAGCTGAGCGAGGACGCGCTGATCGACCTCGCTGGTGAGCTGGGTCTGGACACCGAGCAGTTCGCCACTGACCTGACCTCTGAGGAGACAGTCGAGGTGATCGCGACCAACCAGCAGTTCGGTCTCGACCTCGGGGCGAGCTCCACTCCGGCGTTCGTCCTGGGTGGGCAACCGATCATGGGGGCGCAGCCGACCGAGGTGTTCGAGGACGCCTTCCAGACCGCGCTCGATACGGCGGAGTGAGCCGGGATGGATATCGGGCTGCTAGCCGCGTTCGCCGGTGGCACGTTGGCGCTGTTGAGCCCGTGCGCAGCGCTGTTGATGCCGGCGTTCTTCGCCTCCACGATCGGTGCCGGGCCCCGGCTGCTGCTGCACGGGGCGGTGTTCTATCTCGGGCTGCTGATCGTGGTGGTCCCTGTCGGGGTCGGCGCTGGAGCGCTGGGGACGCTTTTCGCCACGCACCGGCAGGCAATCGTGCTGATCGCCTCGATCGTGCTGGTCGTCCTCGGCACGGCTCAGGCTCTCGGGTTCGGGTTCGACCCCGCCCGGCTGCTGCCCGCCGGTGCTGACCTGCACTCCCGGGCCGCGTCCAAGACTGGGATCGTCAAGACGCTGCTGCTCGGGGCGGCCAGCGGGATAGCCGGATTCTGCGCCGGCCCGATCCTGGGCGCCGTCCTCACCCTGGCCGCCGCCCGCGGCGACACCCTCGCCGCCGCTGTCCTGCTTGCGGTCTACGGCGCCGGGATGGTGCTGCCGCTGCTGCTGATCGCCGCGCTCTGGCAGCGCCTCGGTGCCCGCGGGCGTCGGATGCTGCGCGGCCGCGCCTTCACCGTCCTGGGCCGGCAGCTGCACACCACCTCGGTGATCACCGGCCTGCTGATCATCGGTGTGGGCGTGCTGTTCTGGATCACCAACGGCTTGGTCGGAGCCCCCGCACTCCTCCCGCTGGACGCCCAGGCCTGGCTCCAGGAGAACACCGCAATCTTGGCCAATCCGATCCTGGACATCCTCGCCGTCCTCGGGATTGCCGGGATCGTGCTGCTGGTGTGGGCCAGGCGCCGCCGTACCCGCGTCGACGCCCACGACACCCAGGCAGCCGAGCCACACCCCGAGCAGCACGTGGAGCGGGGATGAGCCTCCGCCTCCGTGCGCGCTCGCGCCTGTCCCTGCCCGGTCTGGCGATCCTGGCGATCGCCACCCTGCTCGTCGCCGGGTGCGCGGCGTTCGAACCGGAGCCCGTCCGCGAGCCGTCCGGGGTCGACGACCCCCTCCCGGTGGTCGACACCACCGGCATGCGGCTGCCGTACCCGTACGAAGAGCTGGAGATCGTGGATCCGGGCTGGGAGATTGCGCCGCAGCACGCGGACGGCGTCTACCTCTCCGCGGGCGAGCGCGACGGTGTGCTGGAGTTCACGGCCGTGGACGTGCACGGTGACGTGCTATGGGCAGCGCAACGCCCCGCGAGCTGCACCGGGTTCGCCGTCACCACCGACCAGCAGGGACGAGCCCTGGCGATCTTGAGCGATGTGCAGACCACTGCTGATGCCCTGACCGCGACCACCGCGACTGCGTACGACCTGAACACCGGAGAGCAGGTGTGGGGGCCGGTCGAGGTGCCCGGCCCCTACCAGGGTCCCGGCCTGGTCTTCGCCGCACCCCCGGAGGGATACATGGGTGAGACCGGACCACGGGTCGCGCTCGACCCGGGCACCGGCGCTGTAGCGGCCTCCGAAGCAGACGCTGAAGGAATCCGCATCATCGGCGAGTACCACGGCACCGTCCTACTCACCCAACAGGACACTCTCATCGCCCGCGACACCACTACGGCACAAGAGCTGTGGCGCATCGGACTGGCCGAGCACGGCTGGACCGCATCGTCAGTCAGCGCCGCCCTGCACGCGACGCCGGCCGACGGGCTCGCCCACCTCTCGACCTCTGATACCACCGGTGCGCTCATCGATCTCGGAGCGGGCGTCGTGGTTAGCGAGACCGCGCAGGATGCGGCGGTGGACTCCAGCACTGAGACGCTGGTGATCCTCGACGAGGCCGGGCTGCACGCCTACGACCCCGACGACCAGCCGTTGTGGTCGCTGTCGGTCGAGGATCAGACCAGCATCGAGGCGCTCGGCGGTGTCTTCCTCTACCTCAGAGTGGATGGGTCGATCCGGGTTCACAACGTCATCACCGGTGATGTCGCCCAAGCCTACGAACCCGACGGGAATGGCCCGATCCTGGTGCCCTCGCACATCACCATCAATGGAGCCGCTCTTCTGCTCGACGGCAACCGTCCGCTCCTGGCCACCGTGTCCGAGCAACCCGTCTCCGACGAGTCGGGACCATGACGCCCGTACCCCGCGGCAGCCGATGACATCCCAGGCCCTCGCCCGCACAGCCGATCACACGGGCGACCCCACTGGTGATCCTGCACGGGCCGAACCCTCGCCCGGCGCGACGCCTCCACCAGGGCAGGCGTTGCTGCCACTGTGGGCGGCGGTGCCGGCCGCCACAGCGGCCGGGCTCGCGATGGACGCCGCGTTCCCCGCGCTCGGGTGGTGGCCGCTGGCGTTCGTCTCAGTGACGCTGTCCCTAGCCGCTCTCATCGGTCGCAGCACGTGGGGCGCGGTCCTGGTCGGGGCAATCTTTGGCGCAGCGTTCTGGTTTCCACATGCGTCCTGGGTGACGCAGTTCCTGGGCGCACACCCGCTGAGCTGGGTTCCTTGGGTGGCGCTGGCCAGCGCGCTGACTATCTACTCGGCCGTGCTGACGGTGCCGATCGCGTGGGCCTACCGGTGGCTGCCGCGTCGGTACGAGGCCCCCGCGGTGCGGCTGCTCGCACTGCCGGCCCTGGTATCGGGAACCTGGACGGTCCGGGAGCTGATCATGGGCTCCTGGCCCTACGGTGGATTCCCCTGGGGACGCGTGGGCATGAGTCAATCAGAGAGCCCGATCGCGCCGGTGGCGTCATGGGTCGGCGTCTCCGGACTGGGATTCCTCATGGTCGCTCTGTGCGTCGCCACCATCGAAGCGCTCCGGTGGGCAGCGCGCACCCGCCAGCGCAGGGACGACAGCCCCAGCGGCGACGGCGAGCAGCCGACAAGGTTGCCAGCGCGGTGGTCGGCACCGATCCCTGCGCTCGGGCTCGCGGCGGTGATGCTCCTGGTGCCGCAGTTCCCGACCAGTCATGCCGGCAGCATCCGGGTGGGCGCCGTGCAAGGCGATGGGCCCGCCGCCTATGTCGATGAGCACGAAGCGGGCGCGGTCCTGGACTCTCAGCTCGCCGCCTCCGCGGCCCTGGAGGAGGAGCAGGTCGATATCGTGCTCTGGCCAGAGGGCGGCGTGGACGCCGACCCGCTCGCCGACCAGCCGACAGCGCAGGTGCTCAACGCCGCCGCAGATCGATTCGGTGCGCCGATCCTGCTCAACGCCGCCTCAGCAGAGGGTGACCTTGTCTACAACACGTCCTTCCTCTGGACCTCGACAGGCCCCGTGGCGACGCACGCCAAGCGTCATCCGGTCCCCTTCGGGGAGTATGTGCCCGACCGATGGTTCTACGGCGCTCTTGTGCCCAGCCTGGTGGGCCTCCTGCAACGCGAGTACACCGCCGGCGTCGACACGCCCGCCATCGACGTCGATGGGGTGGCCGTGGGACTGTCCGCGATGATCCGCCTGATCTGGAACCTCAGCATCCGCACCCGCCTGTTCCTGCGCACCTGGATGCCGACCAACATCCTGCTCGACGCGATCCGCACCCGGCGCGGGCTGCGGTGGGGCATCCCGGCGATGCTGCTCGCCATTCCGTACCTGCTGATCGCCAACCTCTCCGTGCAGGCCCTCGCCGATAACGGCCCCGGTTGGCCGCATCTGGTGGTGTTGTGGTCGATCTGGAACGCCCTGAAAATGCTCTGGATCGGCCCTGTCAGCGTGGTCCTTCTCATCGGTGCGCGCCTGCGCGAGCGTGCCGAGCGCCGTCGTCAGCAGCGTGTCGAGGTCAGTGAGACAACCCTGGAGTCTCGGACCGACGCGCTGGTCCACTGACCCCACGGTCGAACTCCACCGCGAGACCGCTCGCTCGGCCCGCTCGCGCGGCGGCGGACTGGTCGGTAAGCATCCGGGTCACATCCTCGGCGTTGGTGACCACGCCGGCGATGCCTTCGCGGAGCAGCCGGTGACAGCCCGCCGACGCCGCCGACGTGACCGGGCCGGGCACGGCACCGACTGGGCGTCCCAGCCGGGCGGCGTGTGAGGCGGTGTTCAGCGCCCCGGACCGATACCCGGCCTCGACCACTACCACGCCCTCACAGACCGCGGCCAGCAGTCGGTTGCGTTGCAGGAACCGCGACCGGCTCGGCGCCGCTCCCGGCGCGGCCTCACTGACCAGCAGCCCGTCCTTGCCGATGCGTTCCAGCAGCTCCTGGTTCCCGGCCGGGTAGTACCGGTCCAGCCCGCCGGCGAGGATCGCGATCGTGGGCCGCCCCACCGTAAGTGCTGCCCGGTGCGCGGTCGCGTCGATCCCGTACGCGCCGCCGGAGACCACCACCCGTCCGCCGTTGGACAGGTCGCCGGCCAGCTCACCGGCGACGTGCTCGCCGTAGGCGGTCGCGGCGCGCGCGCCCACGATCCTGACCCGCATCCCGTCCGGGGTAGCGAGGAGGCCGGAGTTGCCGCGCGTCCACAGCGCGACCGGCGCCTGATCCTGCAAGTCGGCTAGCTCCTGCGGCCACGCCCGGTCACCCGGAACCAGCACATCCAGCCCTAGCCGCTCCGTCTCGGACAGCACCCGCGACAGATCATCCGACCTCAGATGCGGCTCCACATAGCGTCGCCACCGCGTCAGCTCGGCCCCGTCCACCCCGCGCACGTGCGACGAGGCCGTCGCGAGGTTCAGCGTCTCGACCGCGCCGGCCTTCACCAGCAGTCGGCCCGTGGTGCCATCATCCGGTTCGCAGACGGCTGCCAACAGCATCCGCGCGGTCCGCTCATCGCTCGCCAGAGCTCTGATCTGCTCCATGACCCAGCTCCTGTCCGCGGCCGATGACCGCTGCGGAACAGGTGCACAGTCATGCACCCGAAGCGCGGGGTCAGGCGTCCACGTCGCACGCCCCAGGAGTGCGGCATATCGTCTCGACGCTCCCCAAGTGAACGAGGGCACGGCCGAGCAGTCTTGATAGACTGGGCCCCTCACCAACCGAGGTGTACTTTCCATTCCTTGATGATGGAAACCGAAGCGCTACAACCCGTGTTCAGCGTCCCGGATGGATCACATATCTCTCCGAGGTGTAATCGGTCGCAATGGATAGATCTGTCGAAGCGTGGGTGGGCAGCGGGTGTCCCGTGCCGTGGTTCGTCCCGGCGCATGCACAGACGCATTCCCAACGGTTTCCAGGGTCGGCGGCCCAGCACGCTGAGACACACTTTGTTTGTGTCGCGCCATGGAGGATTACCTCTACTGGGCTGCCGATCCCGCCGGGCAGCTGGTCGATCAGCTTCGCAAGGTGCTCGCGTGCAACATCAAGACATCGACGCTCCCTGTTCCACTCTGGTCGGGTTAGCTCGCCTCAGATTGCTTTCAGTAGGCCGTAGTTGCTGCCCCCGGGTCGATAAGGCAGCCTCACCCGGAGTTTGCCCTTCACTGGGCGGACGATCTGCGCCATGAACCGACACTAGTCAGCCGCAGAGCGGCTCACGCTCGGGCTGTGGTCGTTGCCTTGCCTGTCGGGGCGCTGCTCGTGCAACCAGATGGGCGAGGTTCCCGCGACCTCGCCCTGATCGTGGGATCGCTGACCCATGACCAAGATCGTGGCCGACGCGCTGGGACTCTTCATCGTCGGTGGCCTGGTCAAGTCTCAGCTGGACGAGGGCAGCCGGCAGGTCGTCGAGGACCACCTCGCGGCGCTACTCCAGGTTCACAACCTCGTCATCCTCATCGGCTCCGGAGCCTCGTTCCATCTGGGCTCGCCACGAACACGAGACCTCAAGACCGAAGCAGTCGAGGATCTCATCGTCCAGTCTGGTGGGATCGTCGAGACTCCGGACTCCGAGTTGCTCGGCGTGCTCAACCCTGCTGATAGTGGCGACCTTGAGAAGTTACTCAACGGTCTCCAACTGGCTGCCGCCCTGGCGGCCCAGACCAATCACGACACGATCACGCTAGGGGAGGACTCGTCCGCGCGAGCCTTCAAGGTTGCGGACATCGAGGCTCTGCGAAGGAAGATCGGTGCGGCCCTCGCGTACGCGTGTCGACTGCCGGGTGATCCCGCGAAGATCGATGCGAGCTATCGGGACGATCCGATGCGTGCGCATCGCACCTTCATCTCGCGCATCGTTCGTAGCCGGCGGGCGAACCTGCCTCGACCCCGACTCTTCACGACGAACTACGACCTCGTGATCGAGCGCGCTCTCGATGAGCTCGGCTACCCGTACATCGACGGATTCAGCGGCACAGTCGATGACACGGTCCAGTGTGGAAGGAATGGCGTCCGGAACCTGCCGGAACGCCATTCCTTCCACACTGGAAACCCGTGCAGCTGACGCTCAGAACGTCTTCGCGTCGATGACGAACCGGTAGCGCACGTCCGAGGCGACCACGCGGTCGTACGCCTCGTTGATCTGGTCGGCGGAGATGAGCTCGATCTCGGAGAGCACGCCGTGTTCGGCGCAGAAATCGATCATCTCCTGCGTCTCGCGGATGCCGCCGATGTTCGATCCGGCCAGGGTGTGCCGGCCGCCGATGAGCATGCGCGGGTCGATGTCCATGCCGCCCTCGGGCAGGCCGAGAAGCACGTGCGCGCCGTTGGGACGGAGCATCTTGAGGTACTGGTTGATGTCGTGCGGCACGGAGACCGTGTCGATGATGATGTCGAAGCCGCGACGGTGGGGCTTGTGGAAGTCCTCCTCCGCCGTCGAGTAGTACCCGGTCGCGCCGTAGGCCAGGCCGTCGTCCTTCTTGCGCAGCGAGTGCGAGAAGACGGAGACCTCGGCGCCCATGGCGGCGGCGATCTTCACGGCGACGTGGCCCAGGCCGCCCATGCCGACGACGGCGACCTTCTTGCCGGGACCGGCGTTCCAGTTCACGAGCGGCGAGTACGTGGTGATGCCGGCGCACAGGAGCGGGGTCGCGGCGGCCGGGTCCATGCCCTCGGGGATCTGGATGACGAAGTCCTCGCGCACCGGCACGTGCGTCGAGTAGCCGCCCTGGGTGACGGTGCCGTCGTGCAGATCGATCGCGTTGTAGGTGCCGACCGCGCCGTTCTCGCAGTAGTGCTGGTCGCCGGCCAGGCAGTACTCGCACTCCATGCACGAGTCGACCAGGCAGCCGACGCCCACACGGTCGCCCACCTTCGCCTTCGTGACGTCCGCGCCGACCTCGCTGACGATGCCGATGATCTCGTGGCCGGGCGCGAGCGGGTACTTGCAGCCGCCCCACTCGTCACGGACTGTGTGGATGTCCGAGTGGCAGATCCCTGCGTACTCGATCTCGATCATCACGTCGTCCGGGCGCAGGTCCCGACGCTCGATGGTGGCCTTGGCGAGGGGCTGGTCGGCGGCAGTGGCCTGGTATGCAGCAACGGATTTCATGCGCCCCACCTTATGCGTCCCGTGCAACCGGCAGGTGAATTCCAGGCCCCGCTCCCGAGGCGCCCTGCCCACGCCATTCCCGGTGCCCTCGACCTGCTACCCACCGTGACCCGTCGCACCCTCACCTGCGGGAATAGTGACGCAGTCGGAACCATTGACCCCGTGTCAGCTCCGTCCCCACTCCGAAAGGACCCCATGTACGACGACAAGCCCGACGCTCCGGTCGCGCAGGCAGCCCCCGCATCCACCGCCTCCCTCTTCGATCCCGTCGACCTGGGAGCGGTGCACGCCGCCAATCGCGTCGTCATGGCGCCGCTCACCCGACTGCGCGCGGACCTCGACGGCGTGGTGAACGATCTGCACGTCGACTACTACACGCAGCGCGCCTCGGCGGGCCTGGTCGTGACCGAGGGGACCTTCCCCGTCATGCAGGGTCGGACCTGGGGCGGCCAGCCGGGCATCGAGACCCCGGAGCAGGTGGCCGCGTGGAAGCGCGTGACGGATTCCGTCCACGCCGCCGGTGGCTCGATCGTCCTCCAGGTCATGCACGGCGGTCGTGTCTCGCATCCCGAGATCGCCCGCGCCGACCACATCGTCGCCCCGAGTGCGCTCGCGCTGCCCGACCCCATCCGGTCGCTCGACGGGACGAAAATCGAAGCCCCCGTCCCGCATGCACTCACGGTCCCGGAGATCGCCGGGGTCGTCGAGGGCTTCCGGGTTGCCGCCCGCAATGCGGTCGAGGCCGGCTTCGACGGCATCCAGGTCCACGGGGCCAACGGCTACCTGCTCCACCAGTTCCTCTCCCCGGTCTCGAACACGCGGACCGACGAGTACGGGGGCTCCCCGGAGAACCGCGCCCGCCTCCTCGTCGAGGTCGTCCGCGCGGTCGCGGCGGAGATCGGCCCGGAGCGCACGAGTGTCCGCCTGTCCCCGCAGCACGACATCCAGGGCGTCCTGGAGCCCGACGAGGCGGACGTCCGCTCCGTCTACACGCACCTGGGTAGTACCTTCGCGGACCTGCGGATCGGCTTCGTCGACGTCCTCCGTGCCGACCCGCGCGACGCCGTCGTCCAGGAGGCGATCCGTCGTCCGGGCACCCCGCTCGTCGTCAACACCGGCTTCGGTGTCGTCACCACCCGGAAGGTCGCCCACGACCTCGTCGCGGAAGGCGTCGGGGAGGCCGTCGGTGTCGGCCGCCCGCTCATCGCCAACCCCGACCTCGTACGCCGCTGGCAGGAGGACGCGGGGGAGAACTCCGCCGATACGTCGACGTTCTACGGCGGAGGCGCCGCGGGGTACACAGACTATCCCACACTGTGATATCGCTTTGACGTGATGTGAGACGTCGCACACGATGTGGGCATGGTTGAAGCACGCGGTACCCAGTCGTTCGGCCGTGCCATGGCGCTGCTGGACGAGCTGGCGAACGCGGCGGTCGAGGGCCGCACGGTCATGACCCTCGGCGAGCTGTCGACCGTCAGTGGCCTGGCCAAGTCGACCACCCACCGCCTCCTCACCGGCCTGAGCGAACACGCCATGGTCGCGCGCACGGAGGACGGCGGGTACGTCCTCGGCCCGGCTCTCGTCTCCTACGGCCGGATCGCCGCCGAGGTGCTCGACACCCATCACGTCCTCACCGAACCGTCCCCGCTCCAGCAGGCATGAGCACGGCCACTCTGCGTGGCCGGACCGTTCTCGCGGTCGGCTGCGGCAGCCCCGACGGTGCCGTGAACAACGGACTCGCCGCCGCCCGTGCCCTCGCGGGTGCGGGCGCGGCGGTCTGTGTGGTCGACCGGGACGCCACGGCCGTCGACCACACCCTGGCGGCTCTGCCCGCCACCCCGGACGGCCGCACCCACACCGGGGCCCTCGCCGATGTGACGGATTCCGCTGCGGTCGCCGCCGCCGTCGCGCACTGCTCGCAGACCCTCGGCGCCCCGGACGTCCTCCACCACAACGTCGGCATCGTCGTGAACGGCTCGGTGGTCGACCTGGACGAGTCCGCCTTCCGTGCCGCGCTCGACGTCAACGTCGTCGGTGCCTTCCTCGTGCTCAAGCACGTGCTCCCCGGCA
Organism: Brevibacterium litoralis; assembly: GCF_040212315.1. Lineage (NCBI taxonomy): Bacteria > Bacillati > Actinomycetota > Actinomycetes > Micrococcales > Brevibacteriaceae > Brevibacterium > Brevibacterium litoralis. The sequence goes on from NZ_JBDIUY010000035.1 coordinate 123,053, forward strand.
TGATCGCCGCCGGGTCCGGCCGGATCATCACCGTCGGCAGCATCGGCGGGATGCGCTGGACCGGCTACGACTACCCGGCCTATGCCGCGAGCAAGGCGGCGCTCGCCGAACTCACCGCCTCCGTCGGCCTCGCCCACGCCCATCAGGGCATCCGCGCGAACACGATCGCCCCGGGCCTCATCGAGACCCCGCTCGTCCGGTCCCAGGTCGCCCGCCCCGGCCAGGACGTCGACGCGTTGCTGGCCGCCCGGCACGCCACCAGTCCCACCGGTCGGATGGGCACCCCGGAGGACGTCGCCGACCTCGCGGTGTTCCTCGCCGGTCCAGGCTCCCGGTACCTCAACGCCACGACGATCCCCGTCGACGGCGGCCTCGTCCACTCGACCACCGGGACGTCCCGCACCTGAGCCGTCGCGGCCTCCCCTCGGCCGTACCCCACCATCCCCGTCCCGAACGGGAGTTCCCCGTGCACACCGCCGTGCCGGAGCCCCCGCTCCGACCCAGCTCCCGAGGCGCCCTCACCCCGGGCTCCCCCGTGACCACCCGCGCCCGCCGGCGCCTCAGGTCCGGCCTCGCGACGCTCGCCTGTCTGCTCACCCTGTGTCTGCTGGCCGCCTGCGGCACGAACTTCGGGACGACGGAGGACGGGAAGCAGCGCTACCGCTGGAAGATGACGATCACGGTGGGCGCCACCTCGACCTGGTACATGGCCGCCGAGCGACTGGCGGAGAACCTGGCGGAGGAGACCGACGGGCGGATCGTCCTCGACGTCTACACGAACGAGCGGCTGTCGGCCGGGAACGCGACCGCCGGCGTGGAACAGCTCATGGACGGCGCGAAGGACCTCAGCTTCAACTCCCCGATCATCTACGCCGGGGTCGACCCACGGTTCGGGGCCGTCACCGCTCCTTTCGCCTTCGACACCCCGGCCGAGGGCTCGGCCGCCCTCGAGGGTACCGGCGGTGACCTCTACGCCGATTTGCTGGACGAGTACGGCGTCCACCTGCTCGCCTTCGGGGAATCGGGCATGCGGCAGCTGACGAACAGTCACCGCCCCGTCCGTTCCCCGGAGGACCTGGCCGGGATGAAGTTCCGGATCCCCGGCTTCGGCCTCTACACCGACTTCTACCGCGGACTCGGGGCGGACCCCGTCGGGATGCCCTTCTCCGAGGTGTTCACCGGGCTCCAGCAGGGTGCGATCGACGGCCAGGAGAACCCCGTCGACATCATCTGGTCCTCCTCCCTCCAGGAGGTCCAGCCCTACCTCACGCTCTGGAACTACAGCTACGACCCGCTCATCCTCGGGATGAACGACGAACTGTGGGACTCCCTGTCGACCGAGGACCAGGAGATCGTCTCCCGCCTCGCCGCCGAGGCGTCCGCCTGGCAGATCGAGACGAACCGGGCCAACGAGCAGCAGTACCTGGAGGAGCTCGAGGAGGCCGGCATGGAGATCAACACCCTCACGCCGGAGGAGACCGCGTCCTTCCAGCACTCGCTCACCGGGCTCTACGACCACTACCGCCGGATCTGGGGTCCCGACCTGTCCGCGCACTTCATCCCGGAGGTGGACTGACATGCGATTGCTGCGCACCGTCCTGCACCGTGCCGAGGACGCCCTTCTCGTGCTGTCCTTCGCGCTCATCGTCCTCGTGACCGCCGGCAACGTGTTCTCCCGCTCGGTCCTCGGCGCCTCCTGGTCGTTCACCGAGGAGATCACCGTCAACACCATGGTCGTGCTCACCATGGTCGGCGCCGTCGTCGCCCTCCGGGAGGGCTCCCACCTGGGCTTCTCCCTCCTGCGGGACCGCTCCCGAGGCGCCCTGCACCGGGTGCTCGTCGTGACCTGTGCCCTCGTCGTCCTCGCGGTGCTCCTCGTCTTCGCCGTGTACGGGACCGAGCTCGTGCTCGCCCAGGCCGACCGTGGCCGCGCGACCCCGGCGCTGGGGATCCCGCAGTGGGTCTTCACCGCATGCATCCCGCTCGTCGGCGTGCTCGGGATCCTCCACACCGTCACCGCGACGGTCCGGGAGCTGAAGCCCGGGACGGAGGTGGCGGCATGATCGAGCTGCTCCTCTTCGGGTCGTTCTTCGTCCTCCTCGCCCTCGGCGTGCCCGTGGCGTTCTCACTCGGTGCCGCCTCGATCCTCGTCCTCGTCGTCACCGACGGCCTGCGGGTCCTCGACGTCGTGCCGAGCGTCATCTTCCCGTCGATGTCCTCGGCCACCCTGCTCGCCATCCCCTTCTTCGTCCTCACCGGCGTGATCATGCAGCACACCGGGATCTCGAAGCGGCTGGTCGACCTGGCCTTCCTCGTCTTCGGGCGGTTCACCCACGGCATGGCCTTCGTGACGATCGCCGCGGCCTTCTTCTTCAGCGCGATCTCCGGGTCGGGCCCGGCGACGGTCGCCGCGATCGGCGGCATCCTCGTCCCCGCCCTCGTGAAGGACGGGTTCCGGCCGGCGCACGCGAGTTCGCTCGTCGCGGCCTCCGGTTCGATGGGGATCATCGTGCCCCCGTCCATCGCGTTCATCGTCTTCGCCGTCGTCGCCGCCGAGTACGAACGTGTGTCGATCTCCCGCCTGTTCATCGCCGGTGTCGTCCCCGGCATCCTGCTCGGGATCGCTTTCCTCGTCGCGGCGATGTTCCTGCCGCGGACCCGTCGGTCGCTCGCCGAGGTCGTCGCCGGGGCCGCGGTCGCCGGTGGTGGAGGGTCGGCGCGGCGCGGACGGGGAGACGACACCACACCCGCCCCGGCGCGTGCCACGACCCGCCTGCTCGCGCAGGGCGCCGGTGCACACCCCGGAGCGGGTGCCACGGATGCCACCGGCGGTGGCGCCGGGAGTGCAGGGCGCCTCGGCGGCGTGGCGACGCAACGCCACGGTTACCGGCCGGAGGCGGGGGTCGGCACGGCGGCGATCATGTTCATCGTCGGGGTGGCGAGCCTGTTCTCCTACGTCATCACCGTCGAGCACGTGACCGAGCGGGTGAGCACGGCCGTGCTCGGGGTGACGGACAACCGGTTCCTCGTGCTGTTGGCGGCGACCGTGCTGCTGCTCGTCGTCGGGGCGTTCGTCGACGCGGTGAGTGCCTTCTACCTGCTGGTGCCCGTCATGGTGCCGGTACTGCTGGCGGTCGGGGTCGACATCACGACGATCGGCGTCATGATGACGGTGAACCTGGCGATCGGCCTGTTCACGCCGCCGGTGGGGCTCAACCTGTTCGTCGCCGCGGACTTCGGGAAACTGCGGCCCGAGGACATGGTGCGCGGTGTGCTGCCCTTCTTCCTCGCCGCGCTCGTCTGCCTGCTGCTCGTCACCTACGTCCCCTGGTTCAGCAACTGGTTGCCGGACCTCCTGGGGGTGTAGGCCGGAGGCTCGGGCTGATCGACCGTGCGCAGATCGGCGTTTCGACCGTGGTCGGACGCCGATCTGCGCACGGTCGATTCGTGGGCGCCTTTCGGTCGGGTCTCAGAACCCGACGAAGGGCCACCAGTCGCCGATCCGGTCGACGAACACCGCGCGGGCGGTGGCCGGGTCGCAGTCGAGAAGTGCGTGCCGCCGCAAGGTCGGGAGCGCGGTCTCGGATGGCATCGGGTCTCCTCGTCGATCGGGGGCCGCGCGGGATGGGAGGCGGAACATCTGCCTCCACCGCGCCGTGACGGCCGACACCCCTTGATGCTACTCCGCACAGGCCGGACGCGCAGGCCTGGCCAGGCGCGCAGTCCGATCGGCCGGCCGGTCACGTCCCCGTGGCGTGGAGGGCGGTGGCGAACAGTCCGTGGACGCGCGGCAGTTCCCGGTGGAGCAGCGTCGTGCAGGGGTGGTCCGGGGCGACCGCGATCCGCAGGCCCCGGACGACCGGGGTGTCGAGGGGCCGGAAGGTGAGCCCCAGCCCCTGGGCCTCGTGGACACCGGCGAGCAGGAGATCGCCCCGGTCGTACACGCTCGCGACGGCCTCCGTACGGGACAGCCCCGTGACGATCCGCGCGGGATCGACCGCATGGGCCAGCGCCTGTCGTACGGCCGGGGTGTCGTCCTCCGGCCCGACGAGGACCCGGCGCGTGTCCTCCGGCAGGGGCTCCTGCCCCGCGGGGAGGGGATCGGTGACGGGCAGGGCACCGGTGAGCAGGGGCGCGTCGGAGCCGGCGAGACCGAGCGGGATCCGGAGATCGGCGGTGGTCGGCTCCTGCGGGAGGAAAGCGACCTGAACGGAACCGGCGGCCAGGAGGTCGGCGCGTTCGGAGACCGGGGCGTCGTCGAAGACGACGGTGAGCCCGCGACCGGCCAGGTCCTTCTTCACCCGCGCGAGGACCCGGGGATCGGCCAGAGGTGGGAACGCGACGTGGACGGTGTGGGGGCAGTCGGCGGCCTCGGCGTCCCCGACGTGGCGCAGCCGGTGGGCGGTGGCGACGAGGTCCTGGGCCAGCGGCAGGACGGTGGTGCCGAACTCGGTGAGCTCGACCCCGCGCGGGCCCCGGTGCAGGAGCGAACCCCCGACCTCCTTCTCCAGGGCGGCCACGCGACGGCTGAGGACGGGTTGGGGCGCGTGGCAGACCTCCGCGGCGGCGGTGAAACCACCTTCACGGGCGACGCGGACTAAGGCGTCCGCCTGGGCTACGAGATCCATGTGCACCTCTCGGGTATCAGGACGGGAGCGGACCCGGTCGACCCAGGGAATTCCCAGGTGGGGACATGGATCCGGCCCAAGGTCCCTTGTTCACGCCGGAGAGGTTCCGGCGCCGGGTGAAATCATGCGGGATCCGTATGGAGACATGCTGAATGCGTCTTGGACAGGGTCTGGGAGCCTGTCGACACTCGGAGCATGGACACCCGCGACCTGTCACAGAACCTGCCCGTGCGGTCCTTCTTCCAGTTCATCGCGCTCAGCCTCGTGGCGGGCGTGGTGGCCGCCGGGTTCGCGATCCCGGCGGTGGGCGCCTCGGCCGCGGCGGCGGAGGCGGGGGCCGACGTGTTCGCAGCCCTGCCCTCCGAACTGGAGGAGCGGCCCCTGGCGGAACGTTCGACGATGAAGGCCGCGGACGGTTCCGTGATCGCGGAGTTCTACTGGCAGAACCGTGAGGAGGTCCCGATCGACGAGGTGTCCGAGGAGATGCAGCAGGCCACCGTCGCCGTCGAGGACGCCCGGTTCTACGAGCACGGTGGCGTCGACCTCCAGGGCATCGCGCGGGCCGCGATCCACAACGCGCTGGCACCGACGACCCAGGGCGGTTCGACCCTCACCCAGCAGTACGTGAAGAACGTGCTCGCCCAGAACGCGCACTCCGCGGGTGACGACGAGGGCGTCGACGCGGCCACCGAGTCGGAGGGCACCGACGGGTACGCCCGCAAGCTGCGCGAGGTCAAGCTCGCGGCGGCCGTCGAGGCACAGTACTCCAAGGACGAGATCCTGGAGCGCTACATGAACATCAACAACTACTCGGGCTCACCGAACGTCTACGGGGTCGAGGCCGCGGCGTACCGGTACTGGGGCATCGACGCGAAGGACCTGTCGATCGGGCAGGCAGCCACGCTCGCGGGGATCGTGAAGAACCCGTCCCTGTACAACCCGCAGCAGAACGAGGAGGGCGTGCAGAACCGTCGGGACGTCGTCCTCGACCTCATGCTCGAGCAGGAGATGATCACGCCCGAGCAGCACGAGGAGGAGACCTCGAAGGGGCTTGAGCTCGACATCCACTCGACTCCCAACGGATGTCTGTCGGCGGAGGACATGGCGTACTTCTGCGACTACGTGCAGCGCGTGATCGAGAACGACCCCGTCTTCGGGGAGACCTCCACCGAGCGGCACGAGCTCCTCCAGCGTGGCGGTCTCACCATCAACACGACGATCGACCCGGAGATCCAGGCGGTGGCCGACAGGAGCGTGAAGGACCGGATCCCGGTAGGTGACCCCTCCGGTGCCGGCCACGCCCTCACCACCGTGGAACCGGGAACCGGCAAGGTCCTCGCGATGGCCCAGAACCGCAACTACACGGTGAGCCCGGCCGAGGACGGCCGCGAGAACTACGAGACACAGCTCAACTACAACGTCGACCGGGCGCACAACGGGACGAACGGGTTCCAGGTCGGGTCGACGTGGAAGCCCTTCGTGCTCACCGAGTGGCTCAAGGAGGGCCACACGCTCGGTGAGACCGTCGACGCCACCCGGCGGAACTTCCCGGCGAGCTCGTGGAACTACAACGGGTGCACGAACCACGGGGAGGACTGGGGGCCGCGCAACGCGAGCGACTCCGATGCGGACTCCGGCACCATGTCCGCGGCGACGGCGACCAAGCAGTCGGTGAACACGGCCTACACGGCGATGGCGAACCAATTGAACATGTGCGGCACCATGGAGACCGCCATGGACCTGGGGATCGAGCAGGGCAACGGCGACGCGCTCGACGAGGCCGACGACAACGGATTCACGATCGCTCTCTCGCCGTCCTCCGTCCTCGGCGTCACGCCGGTGACCCCGCTCGACCTCGCGAGTGCCTACGCCGTGTTCGCCTCGGGCGGCACGTATTGCGAGCCCACGCCGATCGAGAGCATCACGACGAACGACGGGAAGGACATCGACGTCCCCGACGCCTCCTGCGAGGAGGTCCTCGACCCAGAGATCGCCGGTGCGGTGGCCTCGACGCTCGGCCTCGGGTTCGACGGTGGGACGACGAACGGCCTGTACCCCGGCAAGCCCGCGGGTGCCAAGACGGGCACCACGAACTTCGATGTCGGCCATACGTGGTTGGCGGGCTTCACCAAGAGCATGTCGACGGCCGTGTGGACCGGTGACCCGAAGGGCACCCGCGACTGGCGGGAGAACTCCGAGGGCGTGGTCCGCGGCCACGTCTACGGCGCGACCTTCTCCGGTGCCACCTGGAGCGACTTCATGACCGAGGCCCTGGAGTACACCGACGGCAACCTGGCCTTCGAACCACCCGCGCCGCAGTACCGGTGAGGTGAGGCGGGTTCAGGCGGCGCCGAGCGCCCGGGCCATCGCGTCGGCGGCCTTGAGCCCGGTCCCGGAGAGCACGAGGACGGTGCCCTCTCCCGCTCCCGAGGCGCCCTGCCCTCGGGGCCTTCCCTGCCCTTCCCCGCCTGCTGCAGGCAGGCGCCCTTCCCGGCGCAGGCGGGTGAGTGCCGCCGCCGCGACCGCTGCGGTCGGTTCGGCGTAGAGGCCCCGGCGCAGTAGCCCGGTGAGGGCCTCCCGGATCTCCTCCTCGCCCACGGCGACGGCCCCGCCGCCGGACTCCCGGACGGCCGCGGCGACCTCGGGTCCGCGGACCGGGGAGTCGATGGCGGCACCCTCCGCGACGGTCCGCGGTGGCGGTACGGAACCGGAGGGCGCCTCGGCGGGTCGGGTCCCCTCGACGAGGTGGACGATCGGGGAGAAGTGCTCCGGCTGTCCCAGCCACAGGCGTGGCAGGCGGTCGACGAGTCCGGCGGCGCGCAGTTCCGAGAAGGCGAGGTGGCAGCCGAGCACCTGGCTGCCACCGCCGGCGACCATGACGATGTCGGACGGCGCGCGGAAGCCCGCGGATTCCCAGATCTCGTAGCCCAGGGTCTTGACGCCCTGGAGGAACATCGGGTGCCAGGCGTGGCTGGCATAGGGGATCGACGCCGACCGGCGCACGGCCTCCGCCGAGACCTGGTCACGGGTGCCCGGCACGACCTCGACCCGTGCGCCGAAGGCCCGGACCATCGCGATCTTCGCCGCCGAGGTGCCCTCCGGGACCAACACGGTCCCTTTCAGGCCGGCTGCCGCGGCGTAGGCCGCGAGTGACGATCCGCCGTTTCCCGAGGAGTCCTCCAACACGTGCCGCGCGCCGAATCCTCGCAGGTGGGAGACGAGCACGGCCATGCCACGGTCCTTGAAGCTCGAGGTCGGGGCGAACCATTCGAGCTTGGCCCGGACCCGGCCGCCCGCCCAGTCGAGGGGAACCTCCGGGGTGCACCCCTCGCCGAGGCTCACCCGGTGGGCGCGGTCGACGGGGAGCGCGGCGGCATAGCGCCACAGGGACCGTTCGCCGGTGTCGATGTCCTCCGGCCGGCAGGCGGGCAGGGGTGCGAGGGACAGCGGCGATCCGTCGTCACCGTGCCAGCGCGGGTCCGTGAGCCGGTAGCACGTCCCGGACCGGTCGACGGTGAACAAAGACGCGGGGTCGGGGAACCGGGGAGTGTGGGTCATGGGAAGCGCCAGATCAGATGGAGCCCTCAGCGGCGCGGAAGCGCCCCGTCAGAAGCTGTGCTCCGGAGTGGGGAAGGTGCGTGCCTCGACCTCGGCCCTGTACCGTGCGGCGGCCTCGCGCATGGTGGCGCCCACCTCGGCGTAGACCTTGACGAATCGGGGCTTGCGACCGGGTGTCATGCCCATCATGTCCTGCCACACGAGCACCTGCGCGTCGGTGTGGACACCGCCGCCGATGCCGATCGTCGGGATGGAGAGTTCCTCCGTGGCGGTCTTCGCGATGTCGGCGGGCACCATCTCCATGACGACGGAGAAGGCACCGGCCTCCTCGACCGCGCGGGCGTCGGCCAGCAGCTTCTCGGCGCCGGAGTCCCCGCGCCCCTGCACCCGGAAGCCGCCGAGGGCGTTGACGTGCTGCGGCGTGAACCCGACGTGCGCCATCACCGGGATGCCGGCCTCGACGAGTGCACGGATGGTCGCGGCCTTCTGCACACCGCCCTCGATCTTCACGGCGTGGGCGCCACCCTCCTTCATGAAGCGGAAGGCGGTCGTGAGCGCCTGCTCGGTGGACACCTCGTAGCTGCCGAAGGGCAGGTCCGCGACGACGAGGGCGTGCGGCGCACCACGGACGACGCCGCGGACGAGGGGCAGGAGTTCGTCGACCGTCACCGGTGCGGTCGTGTCGAGCCCGTAGACGGTGTTGGCGGCGGAGTCCCCGACCAGCAGGACCGGGATCCCGGCGTCCTCGAAGGCCGCGGCCGACGAGTAGTCGTAGGCGGTGAGCATGGCCCACGGGGTGCCCTCCTCCTTCCACTTCTGCAGGTGGTGGAGGCGGGTGGTGCGCTTCTTCGGTGCCGGCGTCGACGCATCGGCTCCGGCAGCAGCGTCCTTGCTGGGGTGGAAACTCATGCCCCCATGCTATTCCTCTCCCGTCCGCGGCCGGCGGGGAGGTCCGGTATCCGGCCCCGGACGGCGCTGACCAGACCGGACACCCCGTCGCCCACGCGCTCCCAGGGGACGAAACTCGCGTAGGCCGCCCCGGTGAGCTGGTACCGGAAGGTGATGTCCATGAGCGCCTTGATGCCCCAGTGCATCCCGTAGGCGGACACCGCCCAGACGCGTGCCACCACGGGGTGGACGAGCACGAGCGGCCCCACGAGTTCGAGCACGAGCGAGGGAGCGGCGGTCGCCGTCCACAGCTCCTTCCGCGCGTACAGCCGCTTGCCGAGCGCCGAGGTCCTCGACCCCAGTACCTCCTTCCGCAGGGCGTCCGCCGCCACCTGGCTGCGCAGCGAGTCACCCGTCGCCCACCCCCAGCCCAGGGGACCGGCGACCTTGGCGACCCCGGAGAGCCAGTAGTAGATCCCGGTGACCGCGGAGAGCATCTCGACGGGGAAGCCGTAGCGCCAGTGCGCCTGCGGGGCGCCCTCCCCGGTCCGCGCCCGCCGGATCACGGCGTCGACGCTCCAGGCATCGGCGGACGGCGAGAACCCGGCGACGAGCGTGTGGAACACGAGAGTGTTGTCCGAGTGGAAGATCATCGACCAGGAGTTGCGGTAGCTGAGGTTCCAGAACAACAGCGAGGCGTGCAGCGGCCCCGTCACCCGGTGGGCGATGCCGAGCGTGAAGGCCGCACAGGCCACCTGGTCGGCGAGGACGAGTCCATCGGCCACCCGCGGTGGGAGCGGTCGCGCGAGCACCTTCACCGGCCCCTGCGGGTCGAACAGAGCCGGGTCGGTCCGGTGGATCTTCGCGAACATCCGGAACCGGGGCAGCGTGTACCAGAGCGTGTAGGCACCCAGCACCAGCCGGTTCCCGGCCAGCCGCTCCGGTCGCACGGCCCGGAAGGGCCGGACGTCCCCGTCGAGGAGGGCGGCAGGGGCCCAGTCCGCGGACGTGGGGCCTCCGGCGAGGGCGCGGAAGGCGGAGGCCGCCGTGTGCGTGAGATCGGCGAGGAACCCCATCACGCCACCTCCGCCGTGCCGAGGACCTCGCGGGACCGGGCGGTCGTGTCCCCGGCCATGAACTCCGCGTACCGGAAGGAGGACTTCACGACGTCGACCCGGTCGACCTCCTCGCCCGTGCCCCGCAGGGTCGCGAGCACCTGCGCGGCGAGTGCCTGCGCACCCTCGGGTGTCCCGGCCCGCCGGGCCACCTGCCGGCGCACCTGGTTGAATCCGCCCGAGCCCATGGTCATGTAGCCGACGTCCTCCCAGGTCCCGTCGGTGTACCGGACACGGGCGTGGACGACCCGGCCGGTCCTCTTCCGGTGGGCGCTGAACATCGGGTAGTGGGAGAGCGGGAAGCCGTCGCGGCGGTCCTCGACCGGGCGGAGGTTCCGGCAGACGGGCGAGGCGAGGACGGCGAGGAAGGCCGTCCCGAGCGCGAGGGCGAGCGAGCGGGATTCCGGGAGGAGACTCATGGCAGGTCGCTTTCAGTGCGTGAGAGGTGGCGGTCGGGATCAGGAGTGGGCAGGAACGGGAGGGGAGAGCGCCTCGGCGTCGGCGAAGAGGCGGGCGGTGGGCCCGTCCCCGGCCAGGAGGTCGGCCGTGGGCCCGGCCTCGACCAGGTGGCCGGCGCGGACGTGCCACACCTGGTCGGCCATCCGGGTGACGTCACGGTTGTGGGTGATGACGAGCGTCGTACCGGTGCGGCCACGCACAGCGTTCGTGAGGACCTCGCGGGTGCGTGGGTCGAGGTGGGCGTCGGCCTCGTCGAGGACGAGGAGGCGCGGGTCGCCGAGCATGGCACGGGCGAGCGCGACGCGGGCGCGCTGCCCGGAGGACAGGAGCCGGCCACCCTCACCGACCTGGGAGTCCCACCCCTCGGGCAGGACGTCGAGGATCGTGTCGATCTCGCAGGCGGTGACGACCGCGGCGAGGTCCTTCTTCGAAGCCTTCGAGTTCCGGTAGGTGAGATTGCGGCGCAGGGACCCGCTCATGAGGGGGAGATCGGGGCTCATGACGCCCACGTTCTTCCGCAGGGAGGTGAGGTTCACCTGCCGGACGTCCTGCCCGTCGAGGAGCACCTGCCCGGAATCGGGGTCGAGGAGGCGGGCGGCCAGCGACATGAGGGTCGACTTGCCGGCCCCGTTGGGTCCGACGATCGCGACGATCTGCCCGGGTTCGGCACTCACCGTGATCCCCTTGACGCCGGGGTCGAGCGTGACGTCGCGCATCTCCAGGTGCCCGAGGAGCGGGGCGGGGCGGTCCGCGTCCGGGGCGGGCCAGGTCCCGGCCCCCGGGGCATAGCCGTCGGTGAGGTCGGGGAGCGTGGGGTCGTCGGCCAGGGGAGGGATGGCCAGGAACTTCCGGGCCGCCTCGCGGGCGACCTTCGCGCCCGAGGCGTACTCGGCGACCCGGCCGAGGTCGCGCAGGTAGGCGGCGAGCATGCCGACGACGGTCATGGCGCCCACGACCTCCCCGGGGGTGGTGTCCCCGCGGGCGACGACGAGGGAGCCGGCGAGGACGACGCCGAGGGTGGCGATGCCGCTCGTCGCCTCGGCGACACCGCGGGCGGCGCCGGCGGCCCGGGCCCGGCTGATCATGGCCGCGGCGAGCCTGGTGCTCTTGCGGTCCACGCGCTTGCGTTCGCGGCCGACCTGGCCGGCGGTCTGCACGACGCCGACGTTGAGGAGGCGTTCGGACACCTCGCCGGACAGGCGGGAGCGCCGCTTCCGGGCGACCCGGGAGGTCCGCACGAGGGCACGGGAGGTCACGAGGGTGGCCAGCGCCCCGAGGAACAGGACCCCGGCGACGATCCCCGCGAGTGCGAGATCGAGGACCACGAGGCGGGCGAGCACGATCCCGACCGCCACACCGGCGACGAGGAGCCGGGCGAGTCCGAGGCTCACCCAGGACCGCAGCGCGGAGAGGTCCCCGACGAAGCGTTGGAGGAGCGAACCGGACTTCTTCCGCCCGAGCGCGCGGGTGGGCACGGTCGTGAGGTGGGAGAACAGGAGGGCGCGGACCGTGGTGACGTAGGACTGCCCCACGCGTTCGGCGACCACGCGCTCGCCCGCCCGGCACAGGGTGGTGAGGAGGACGGCGATGACGGGTCCGGCGATGAGGAACCGGGTCTCCTCGAAGGTGAGCGGGGTGAGCACCCCGTCGGCGGCCCGGTCGGCGATGAGCCGGTCGAAGACCCACTGGACCACCTGCGCGAGTGCCAGGGCACCGGCGGCCTGCCCGACGCCGATGACGACGAGGACGATGAACCAGTGGATCCGGTCCCCGGAGATCGGGGCGGGCAGGCGGGGCGAACGTGGGGTCGCGGTGGACCCCGCGGTCATCGGCCGGCCCCGGGCGCGTGCCGGACGGGCCGCCGGTCGGCGCGGTCCTCGCGCAGGGCGCGGACGAGGCGACCGGCGTGCGCGCCGTCGGACAGCAGCTCCGTGTTCCACACGGGGTGGTCGGCATGGACCGTGAACTCACGGGTGCCGAGGACGGAGGAGGACAGCAGGCCGGTGACGGCCAGGGGGTCCCGGGAGTTCCGGCGCAACCAGTCGACCCCGGCGGTGCCGCTGAGCGGATCGGTCGCGGCGTAGAGGATCCCGTCGGTGCGGGAGAGGATCACGGGGTGGGACAGGAGGGCACCGGTCTCCTCCTGGTAGACGCCGTCGGCGAACTCGACGACGACCACCTCGCAGCCGTCGGCGGCGAGGTGGGCCAGGGAGTCCTCGAAGACGGTGACGAGGTCCGCCACCGGGGTCCTCCACGTGCTCGGGTACCCGGCGTGCGTGAAGTCGACGACGGTGTGCGCGCCGTGGTCGTGGAAGCTCCACGTGTCGTTGCCGGCCCCGGAACCGGTGACCTTGGCCGCACCGACCCGGTAACCGGCCGCCCGCAGTCCGTGGCACAGGGTCGCGGCACTCGTCGTCTTCCCGGCATTCATCCCGGAACCGGTGACGACGAGGACGACGGGACCGTCGCACGGGTCGGGCCGCTCGACGTGGAGGGCGGTGACGGGGCGCGCCCAGGCGCCGTCGAAGGTCGACAGGCGGCGGCCCTCGGCGTCGAGCAGGAGCCCCAGGGGTTCGATCGTCGTCGCGTTCTTCACCCGCAGGTTCTTGCTGATCATCCGGGAGGCGATCCCGCCCGCGGCGACGAGGTGGCAGGGGCCCAGGTCGTCGGGGACGACGGCCTCGAACTGATCCGGGGCGTAGCGGTGGCCGTAGGCGAGGACGACCGTGGCCCCGGGATGGATGGAGGGTTTGCGGCCGTAGGGGTTCTCCACACGGGCGTGCTGCCCGACCGAGGTGACCCGGGCCAGGACGAGGTCGCCGACCCGCGGGGCGCCGGCCACCGCGAGGTCGACGGCGCGGTCGAGGTCGACCCGGCCGGTCGTGTGGGCCCGGACGGAACCGGCGAGGACGGCCGGCAGATCCGTGCCGGCGGGGAGCCCCACGGCCTGCGTGTGGTGCGTGACGGGGGTGCGGGAGTCGGCGAAGGCCTCGAACTCGTGGCGGAACGTGTCGGTGGTGACCATGGCGTCTCCTGGAAGAGAAGGGGGTGAAAGGTGCTTCCGGGAGACAAGGGGACCTGTCCGGGCTTGAGTGCGGGATGAGCCCTGGATGAGGAAAGACTCAGGTGTCACCAGTGCGTCGGGCGGAGTTGGTCGGGTATTCACCTCCCGCGAGTCCCCGCGCGGACGTCAGGGCAGGTGAGGGGGGCGGGTGGGAAGAAAAGGGCGCCTCGGCGGCGGGGAGTGGGATGACGTGGGCGGGGGGGAAAAAGGAACACCACCCCCGCCCCACCCCCCCCCCCCCCTCCTCTCCCTTTCCTCCCTCCTCCCCCACTCCCCCCCCCCCCCTCCTCTCCCTTTCCTCCCTCCTCCCCCACTCCCCCCCCCCCCCTCCCCCTCCCCCCCCCTCCCCCTCCCCCCCCCTCCCCCCCCTCCCTCGTCATCCGGAATTCACTGGACGGCCGCGGTGGGGTGCCGGGGCTCGGGCGGCGATTCAGCGCAGCTCCGCGGCCGCCTTCTCGAAGACGGGCTGCATGCGCAGCAGGCCCTCCTCGATGCGGTCGGGGGTGTTCGAGACGAAGCTGAACCGGATGGTCCGGTGGTCGGGGTCCTCGACGTAGAAGTTGGACCCGGGGACGTAGACGGTGTCGGCGGCAGCGATGTCGGCGACGAGCGCCGAGGTGTCGAAACCGGTGGGCAGGGTGGCCCACATGAACATGCCCCCGGACGGCCGGGTGACGTGGGATCCGGCGGGCAGGACCGCCGGGAGGACCTCCCACATGCGGTCACGGCGGGCGGCATAGGTCTCCCGGACCGGCACCAAGGTGCCCGGGATGTCGGTGCGCTGGATGTAGTGGGCAGCGGCGAGCTGGTCGACCGTCGAGGTCCCCAGGGACACCGCCTGCTTGGCGTTGGCCATGTGCCCGATGATCTCCTCCGGGCCCCGCACCCAGCCGATGCGCAGACCGGGGGACAGGACCTTCGAGAGCGTGCCGAGCAGCAGGGACTTGTCGTCCAGGCGCGGATCGGCGGAGATCGCGGGGACCGCCTCGCCCTCGTAGCGCAGCTCCGAGTACGGATCGTCCTCGATGAGCCAGATCGAGTGGCGGACCAGGACGTCGGCGATCTCCTTCCGGCGGGCGGCCGGCATCGTCACGCCGGTGGGGTTCTGGAAGGTGGGGATCGTGTAGAGCGCTTTGGGGGAGTGCTCGAGGATCTTCCGTTCCAGGTCCGCGGGCACCAGGCCGTGCTCGTCGGACTCGACGCCCCGGCACACCGCTCCCTGGAGGCGGAAGGCGGAGAGCGCGGAGACGAAGGTGGGGTTCTCCGCGAGCACGACGTCACCGGCGTTGAGCAGGGTCTGCCCGGCCAGTCCCAGGCCCTGCTGGGAGCCGGAGGTCACGAGGATCTGGTCGGGGCTCGCCGGGCAGCTCGACTCTGTCAGGCGCTTGGCGGCGGCCTCGCGCATCTCGGGTTCGCCGATCACCGGCCCGTACTGGAGGGCCCGGGCGCCGTCGGGTCCGAGCAGGACGTCCTGGTAGGCACGGGCCACGCCCTCGACGTCGAACAGTTCGTTCGCGGGCAGCCCGCCCGAGAAGGCGATCGTGTCCTCGCCGCGCACGAGGTCGAGGATGTTCCGGATGGGGCTGCCGTGGTGCTCCAGCACGTACGTGTTGATGTCCGTCGGCGGGCCGACGGGCGCTGCCGAGGTGCCCTGAGCTGCCGAGGTGCCCGCGGAGGGGGTGCCGGGAGTGGAGGGCGCCTCGGGGGCGGGGGAGGATGCCGGGGCGGATTCGGGGGACCGGGGAGAGGTGGGGGAGGGGTACATGGTGCCAGGCTACGCCGAGGAACGACACGGGGTGTTACGAGGTCTTTCACAGTTCGTGCACGGCCACTGTTGGATCTCCGTTTCCCGTTCCGTCATCCGGAATACCCGCGCCGGACACGGCGGGGGCGTACCGTCCCCGCCATGACCATCGCACCTGTTTCGACCCTCGTGAGGATCGCCCACCGGGGCGCCAGTGACGCCGCGCCGGAGAACACGATGGCGGCCTTCCGGTCCGCCGTCGCCCAGGGCGTCGACCTCATCGAGACCGATGTCCACCGCACGGCCGACGGGGTCCTCGTGCTCGTCCACGACGACCACCTCGACCGGACGACGGACGTCGCCACCGTCTTCCCCGACCGTTCCTCCACCGCCGTCGCGGACCACACCTGGGACGAGCTGCAGCGCCTGGACGCGGGCTCCTGGAAGGGGTCCTGCTTCGCGGGGGAGCGGATCCCCTCGCTCGCGCAGTTCCTCGACCTCCTGCAGGGTTCGCGCACCGGCCTGCTCCTCGAGGTCAAGGACCCCGCGCTCTACCCGGGGATCGAGGAGGAGATCGCCGACGTGTTCGAGGCCGCCGAACAATACGTCGAGGCCGCGGTCGCCGCGGACAAGCTCGTCGTGCAGTCCTTCGACTGGGACTTCGTCCGCCGCTTCCACCGTCGGCTGCCCGAGGTGCCCGCCGGGCTGCTGGCCGGGCCCGGTGTCGAACCGCCGGTCGAGGACGCCGCCTGGGTCGCCACCTTCAACCCCTACTTCGAAGCGGCGACGCCGGAGCTGATCGCACGGATCCACGAGCTCGACATGCGGTGCTTCCCGTGGACGGTGAACGCGGAGGCGGACATGCGCGCCCTCGTCGCCGCCGGGGCCGACGGTGTCATCACCGACCGGCCGACCGCGCTCAACGAGGTGCTCGCGGGGGTCTGAGGGGGTCCGACGGGCGGACTGCGACCTGCGAACCCCGACCTCCGAACCGGCTGGATGTTGTCCTGTTCCGGGGCCGGGGGTCTGTCCAGCGGCCGGTGACAGGGCTAGCGTTCGCACCATGACCGGTGACACGCAGACTCAGGACCCTCGTGAACCCCTCGACCCCGACGCAGCCCTGCCCGTCGGATGGCACCGTGTCGGCCCGTTGCTGCGGGTGCGGTACACCCCGGACTCGTACCAGGCCGGAGCCGCACTCGTCGCCGCGATCGCCGCGGCCGCCGACGCCCAGGACCACCACCCGGACATCACCCTGAGCTACGGCGACGTGATCGTCTCGACGCTCAGTCACGACGTCGGCACCGCCACCTCCCGTGACCTGCGACTGGCCCGCGCCGTCGCCGACCTCACGCGCGAGGCGCGGGTGCTCACGGCACCCCGCGCGCCGGGGCAGATGACGATCGGACTCGACACCGCCGACGCCGGGCGGATCCTGCCGTTCTGGCGGGCGGTGTACGGACTGCCGCCCCTGGAGACCGGGGACCCGGCGGCGACCGACCCGATGCCCGCGGTCGTCGACCCGACGGGGCAGTTGCCCGTGCTGTGGTTCCAGCCCTCGGAGGTCCGGGAGGGCCGCAACCGCTTCCACCTCGACGTCTATCCCGGCATGTCGGCGATCCGGGAGCGTCTGGACGCCGCCCTCGCCGCGGGTGGGACCCTCGTGACCGACCGGTTCGCCCCGGCCTGGTGGGTGCTGGCCGATGCTGACGGCAACGAGGTGTGCCTGTGTTCCTCGCAGGCCGCGCCCGAAGAGCACCCGCTCGCCGACGCGGTGGCCGAAGGATCCGTCCCGGCGGCCGCGGTGTCGGAGGCATGAGGGTGTCGGAGGCATGAGCACCGGCGGCGGGGATCCCGTGGTCGAGGGCGGGACCGTCCCGGGCGGCGGTCCCGGGAGCCCCGGCGGGGCGGACCCGCTCCTCGACGTCCTCGCTGCGCTCCAAGTCGGGTTCGAGCGTCTGCTCGCGGACGTCGATCCGGTCACCCCGGTCCCCGCGGTCCCGGACTGGACGGTGCGGGATCTCGTCGAGCACCTGGCCGGCATCCACCACTGGGCCGGCGGACACGTGCAGGGCGAGGACCCGCCGCGGCCGGACCACGTGCAGGCCGGGGACACCTCGGCCGCTCGTCCTGGGTCTGTACGAGGAGGGACGGGACCCCGGGACCCGCCCGGTCGGGACCGTCTCCGGTCCGGCCCGTCACCTGGTGCTCCTCCTGTGGCACCGCGTCCCGGCGGCCGAGCTCGACCTCGAGGTCACCGGCGACCGCGCCCTCTCGGAACAGGCGCTCGCCGCCCCGATCGTCCCGTGACCGGGTCGAACGGTGCGGAAGTGCGAATCCAGGTGCTGGAGAACAGGAGGAACATGCGATCAGATGCTGGAGAACCTGCGAGATTCCGGCCCGGAACCTCTCACCATTCAGCAGGTGATTCCCCGCTTTCCGGACGGCTGATCGTCCTCTCGGGTCTGCCCGGGGTCGGGAAGACGACCGTCGCCGGGGTACTCGCAGCCCGGACCGGGGCCGTGCACCTGTCGGTCGACGCGTGCGAGGAAGCGATGCTCGCTGCAGGACTCCCGTCCGGCTGGACGACGGGAGTCGCTGCGTACGAGGTCGTCCGCGCGGCCGCGGAACTCAATCTGCGCCTCGACCGCGTGGTCGTGGTCGACGCGGTGAACGACAGCGAAGAGGCACGGGACACCTGGAGACGGGCCGTGGAGTCCACGGGTGCGGTGCTCGATCTCGTCCATCTCGTCGTCGGGGACGAGGCGGAACACGTGCGCAGGCTGGCCGGGCGGGACCGGGGCTTCACACATGTCGGTGAGCCGCCCTGGGACGCGGTGGTGCGTCGGCGGGACTCCTACGCCCCGTGGGCGGAGCCGCACCTGGAGATCGAGACCGGACGGGCCGGGGTCGACGGGATCGTCGCGGAGATCCTCGCTCGTCTGGAGAACTGATGGGAAGCCGATCCAGGGGCTGACCGCGAGCTCGCAACCGAGCTCCCGGAGCCCGCGCCCGGGCGGACTCACCCCTCGGCGTCGTCCTCCGGGGGTTCGGGGGCGTCAGGCAGGGTGTCGGTGAGCCACCGGTGGACGGCATCGGCCATCCGGTCCTCCAGGGGTGAGATCCCGAACCCGTGTCCGGCGTGCGGGACCGGGCGGGTCGTGACGGACCGGCCGTCCCGGTTGGCGGCGGTGGCGAAGGCACGGGTGGTGTCCCCGGGGACCAGGCGGTCGCGGCCTGCGGTGAAGAGGACGACCGGCGGGACGTCGGAGTTGATGTACGTGTGCGGGGCGCTCGCGGTGTAGGCCTCGGGCACCTCGGAGGGCGTTCCGCCGTGGAAGTCCCGGGCCCAGGTGCGGGCCTCCTCGCCGACGAAGGGTGCCTCCGAACCGGCGAGGTCGATCGGATCGACGACGGCGGACCGACCGGCGAAGGCGGCAGTGGCGGGCACCTCGCCGCAGTCGGTGAACTCCTCCTCGGACCCGTGCTGGAACACCGCGTCGAGGGCCACGAGCCCGCCGGTGTCGGACCCGACGACGGCCAGCCGGTCCATGTCGATCGCCAGCTGCTCGCTGTGCGCATTCACGTAGGCCAGCGCGCACTGCACCTGGTCGACGGCGACGACGGAGGTCGGATCGTCGGCCGAGGCCGGGGTGTACCCGACGTTGAGGACCATCCAGCCGGCATCGGCCCAGCGGGCGAGGGTGGCATCGGCGCCGCCCGGGCTCGCGGGGCCGGCGGTCTCCTCGACGGGGATGGGCGGGGTGTCGCCGGTGAGATCGGTGACGGTGTTCTGCATCGACCGGAAGGTCTCCTGTGCCTCTGCCCCGAAGGGCGTGAGCTCCCCGGGCACGTGGACGAGCACCGGCGCCGGGGCCCCGGAGGTCGCGGTGAACGTGTCGTCCTCGTTCCGTTCGTGGCCCGGGGGCAGCCACACGCCCACCTGGAGATCGCCCCGCTCGGAGGTCTCCCGGTAGACGGCCACGTGGTCCGCCGGTCGCGGGGCCAGGTAGCCGGAGAACGGGTGGTACTCGATGTCGTGCTGGTCCGCGAAGGCCTGGGTCTGCGCCGTGATCGCACCGGTCCCCACGAGGGTGAACGCGGCCAGCGCCACGGTGAGCCACCGCATGGACGTCCGGTGGCGGGCCAGCAACACGAACCCGTAGGCGAGCAGCAAAAGGCACAGGCACGCGATCCACGCCGAGAAACCGATCGTGCTCGTGGCGACCGCGCTGAGTCCCGGGATGTCGACGAACACCGCGAGCAGCAGGGCGAACGCGAGGACCGCGGGGAGCAGCCCGAGGATCTCGGGGATCACCCGCGGCCGCCGGACGAGGTCCGGGTGGGGGCGCTCGGCCGGGTCGACGGCCGGGTCGACGAGGTCGAACTGCGCCGCTTCGGTCTGTGTCATGGGCCCCTCACCTGGACGGAATCTGTGAGACAGGTTACTCGTCACCGGGAGACGGCGCATTCCCACGGACACGAACCCCGGACAGCACTGCGCCCGAGGCGCTCCGGAGTCCGCATGAGAACTCCAGGGCGCCTCGGGCGCGTCGGAACCCGGGGCGGCGTCGAGCCTTTAGCAGAGGTGGGGTGCCGGGGTTCGGGCGGCGTCGAGGTCAGTCGACGACGGAGAGCCGCTTGGCGTCGTACTTCTGCTGGTCGAGGATGCCCTCGCGCTTGGCGCCGATGGTCGGGACGAGTGCCTGACCTGCGACGTTGAGCGCGGTGCGGCCCATGTCGATGATCGGCTCGACGGCGAGCATGAGGCCCAGGCCCTCCATCGGCAGGCCGACGGTCGAGAGGGTGAGGGCGAGCATGACGGTCGCGCCGGTGGTGCCGGCGGTCGCGGCGGAGCCGATGACGGACACGAACACGATGAGCACGTACTGGACGAGCGTGAGGTCGATGCTGAAGATCTGGGCGACGAAGATCGCGGCGATCGCCGGGTAGACCGCGGCGCACCCGTCCATCTTGGTGACGGCGCCGAGCGGGACGGCGAAGGACGAGTAGGCCCGCGGCACGCCGAGGTTGCGCTCGGTCACGCGCTCGGTGAGCGGCATGGTGCCCATCGAGGAGCGGGAGACGAAGCCCAGCTGCACGGCCGGCCACACAGCGCTGTAGTACTGGCGGGCCTTGAGGCCGTGGGTGCGCAGGAGGATCGGGTAGACACCGAAGAACACGATCGCCAGGCCGATGTAGATCGCCACGACGGAGATGCCGAGCGAGCCGAGTGCGTCCCAGCCGTAGGTCGCGACGGCCTTGGCGAGGAGGGCGAGGGTGCCCAGCGGTGCCAGGCGGATGATCCACCACAGGACCTTCTGGATGATCTCCAGGAGGGCGCGGTTGAGCTCGAGGAAGGGCTCGGCCTTCTCACCGATCTTCATCGCGGCGATGCCGACGGCGATCGCGATGACGAGGATCTGGAGGACGTTGAAACTCACACCGGTGCTGATGGAGCCGTCGCCACCCAGCGAGGAGGAGGCGGACAGGCCGAGGAAGTTCCCGGGGACCAGCTGGTCGAGGAAGGCCATCCACGAGCCGCGACCGCCGGTGTCGACGCCGTCCTCGGCGGTCACACCCGCGGAGGTGCCCGGCCGCATGATCGAGCCGACGGCGATGCCCACGATCGAGGCGATGAACGCGGTGATCGCGAACCACAGGAGGGTCTGTGCGGCCAGGCGAGCGGCGTTCGTGACCTGGCGCAGGTTCGAGATCGAGGCGACGATCGCGGTGAAGACGAGCGGGATGACCGCAGCCTTGAGCAGCGAGACGTAGATGCCGCCGCGCCGCCAACGGGGAGTTCCAGTGTGGAAGGAATGGCGTTTCAGACCTCGTCCGCGCCATTCTTTCCACACTGGAACCGCGGGTCAGGTGATGCGGGTCGTGAACCGGTCGAGTTCGGCGCGCAGGGCCTGCGAAGAGTGCACCGGTAGCGAGCACTCGGTGCCCCGGCACACGACGGCTCCCGAGGCGCCCGTCGAGGCGAGGGCGAACACCGCGGGGTGCGCTGCGGCGACGGCGGCGAGTGCGGGGTCGGCCGTGTCCACGCGGAGGGGACCGGCCGCCCATTCCTCGGCGAGGTGGAGCGCCCAGCCGGCGCCCCGGGGGCTGCCGGCGACGATGTCGCGATAGCCGCGCAACAGACGGAAGGCGAGGTCACGGGGGTCGGTGCCGGCGCCGGCCGCACCGTTGGCGGAGGCAGTGACGGGATCGGCGAGTTCGGCGTGGAGGAGGAGCGCCTCGGCGGCGGCGGTGCGGCCACTCGGGGTGACGCCGTCGATGGGGTCCGTCCGCTCGACCCCGACGACCGGATCGACGGCGTCGACGACGCGCAGACCGTCCGTGGTGAGGCGGACGAACCGGTCGGTGATGACACGCACACCCTCGGTGGCCACCCGCATCGGATCGCAGCCGGTGGCGTGACCGCGACGCAGCCCGTCCGGCACCTGGGCAAGCGCGAGCGCGGCCCGGGTTGTCTGGGCCCAGTCGACCAGTCCGGCCGCCGCCGGACCGCGTCGGACGCCCTCGTAGCTGCGGGGCAGGTCGGGCAGCCAGCGGACGAGGGGAGCGAAGGCCTGTTCTGCCAGTGCCGCCCAGTCCGCGCGGTCGAAGACGGCCGCGGCCTCGGCGAGCGCGGTGACGGCCAGCGCGTTCCACTCGGTGACGACCTTCGTGTCCCGGTGCGGGACCGGCCGGGTGGCGCGGGCCTTCCGCAGGGCGCTCACCTGGGCCTGTGCCCTCGGGGAGTCCCAGGGGGCGGGCGTCCCGCCGGACGATTCGAGCCAGCGGAGAACGTCCGGACGGGTGAGGACCTGCGCGCCCTCGACGTCCCCTTCGAGCCCGAGGAGCAGGTCGTCGACAGTTCTCAGTCGGTCGATGGAGCCCAGGTCGTCGATCCCGCCTTCCGTGGACCGCGCCGCCTCGAACGCGGCGGTGACCTGGTCGCGGGTGAAGGTGCAGTGGGCCCCTTCGACGTGCGCACCGGCGCCGTGGGTGGCCGCCTGCGGGGAGTCCGGGGCAACGGGTGCGTCGGCATCGAGTCCGGCGGCGAAGGCACCGTCGGGAAGCCGCAGGTCGGAGTCGAGGAAGGCGACCGTGTCGGCGGCCTCTCGGCGGGCGAGCGCGGCGAACCTGCCCGGCAGCACGGCGGAGGTCGTCTGCGCCATCGCCGATTCGAGCCGGTACCAGGCCGTGACGGCGCGCAGGTACAGCGCGTTGTCGTAAAGCATCTTCTCGAAGTGCGGCACCGTCCACTCCCGGTCGACGGCGTACCGCGCGATCCCACCGGCCAGCTGGTCCCGGATGCCCCCGGTCGCGATCCGCGTGAGCGTCGTCCGTACGAGGTCGAGCGCCCCGTGCTCGCCTGTCCGCGCCGCGTGCCGGGTCAGCTGGAGGACGGTGAGCAACGGCGGGAACTTGGGCGCGGTCCCGAACCCGCCCCATTCGTGGTCGGCCTCCCGTGACAGCTGCGCGACGGCCCGGTCGAGCAGGTCCGCATCGAGGGGACCCGCCGCCGAGGTGCCCGCCTCGGAGGTGCCGGGAGTGTGGGGCACCTCGGGAGCGGAGGGCGTGGGGGTGGCGTCCCTCCCGTCCATGGCGCCGTCGACCTTGCGGCCCATGTCGGCGAGTGCCTGGCCGAGCTCCCGGGCGATCGCGTCGACGCGGGGCCTCTCGTCGTGCCACAGACCGCTCACGGTCGCGAGCACCTGGGGGAAGGAGGGGGTGCCCGCACGGGGAGCCGGCGGGTAGTAGGTACCGGCGAAGAAGGGGCGCCCCTCGTGGTCGACGACGACGGTGAGCGGCCAGCCGCCGGACCCGCGGACGGCCTGGTGGGCGTCCATGTAGTGGGCGTCGACGGCGGGGAGTTCCTCGCGGTCGACCTTGATGCTCACGAACCCCGCGTTCATCTGCGCGGCGATGTCGGCATCGGAGAAGGACTCGGCGGCCATGACGTGACACCAGTGGCACGTCGAGTACCCGATGCTCACGAGGACGGGCACGTCGCGGCGGCGGGCCTCGGCGAAGGGTTCCGGGCCCCATTCCCACCAGTCGACGGGGTTGTCGGCGTGTTGGCGTAGGTACGGGCTGGTCGATCGTGCGAGCCGGTTCGACATGTCCCCAGCCTGTCACCGACGGGCGGGTGTGACCAGAGCCGGATCCGCGAGGGGTCGGGCCGGGTGGACGTGATCGGGTCGCCGGGGACTGCAGGCTCCGTGTCGTCTGCCGTACCGATGCCCGGCAACCAGGCAGGACTGCCGGGCATCGGTACGGCAGACGACAATGACCGTGCAGCGACCCACCCGTGAGATCGATTCAGTGCAGTGAGAGCCTGCCGTCGAGCAGCCGGTCGGGGCGTTCCGTCGCGAGCGCCGCGCGGTAGGTCTCGATCGGCCAGCTCGTCATCGCGCCGATCCGGGCACTCCGGATGCTCCCGTCCCCGTCCCGCACGAGCTCGACCGGCTCGCCGTGGGCGTGGAAGCCCGGCTCCGGTTCGGTGAGGAGGATCCACCCGGCGGGCGCCTCGGCGGCGTCCGTCCCCGCGTCCGAGGCGCCCTTCCCTTCCGCCGGGACGTGCACCTCCGCACCCGCCTCGACCGGCTCACCTGCGGCCGTCCCGACGACCAGCCGTCCGAGCGTCGGCACCGGCAGGGGAGCGCGCGGGCCGAGGGTGAGGAGCGCGGGCGCGTGGACGGACGCACCCACGGACACGACGTCGAGCGAGCCCCACAGGTTGGCGAAGCGGCCGGAGAACTGCAGGTCCTCGGGGACTGCGACCGCGCGGCCGGTGAGCACCGAGTCGACGGCGGCGAACACGGCGTCGACGATCTGCACGATCCCGGTCGCGACGGTGCCCGCCGGGCCGTCGATCGCGTTCGTGAGCGCGCTGACGACCAGGCCGTCCTGCGGGTCGATCCACGTCCGGGTGATGTGGCCGGGGTAGCCGCCGGAGTGGCCGACCAGCTCCCGCTCGCCCACCGTCTCCAGGTCGAGGCCCAGGCCGTAGCGGCGGACCTCACCCCCGGGTGCCGTGAGGCGGGACTCCTCGCGCTGCATGAGCCGCTTCGAGGAGTCGGAGAGCAGCCGGGTGTCGCCCATGACGAGGGCGGAGCCGTAGACGGTCATCTCCGCGGCGGTCGAGTACCAGCCGGTGGCGGCGGCCATCGCCTGCGTGTCGACGTGGGGGATGACGCGTCGGGTGTCGTCGTGGGTCAGCCGCCCGGTGTGTCCGGCGGCGTACTCGGTGCCCCGAGCGGGGTCGTACTCCGCGCCGGTGTCGCGCAGACCCAGCGGTTCGACGATCGCACGGCGGGTCGCCTCGGCGTAGCCCAGCCCGGTGGCCTCCTCGATGACGAGACCCAGGAGCGAGTAGCTCACGTTCGAGTACTTGAAATGGGTGTTCGCCGGGTAGACGGCCCCCTCGCGACGGACGACGTCGACCAGCCGCCGGCGGTCGAGGAAGTCCGAGCCGCGCTGCCAGAAATCGCCGTCGGAGGAGTCGCGGACGACGCCGCCCTGGTGGCCGAGGAGTTCGCGGACCGTGAGGTCGCCGGCCGGGCACTCGGCCAGCTCCGGCACCCAGTGGCCGACGGTGTCGTCGAGGCGCAGGTCCCCGTCCTCGACGAGCCGGAACAGCGTGACCGCCGTGAAGGTCTTCGAGTGCGAGGCGATGCGGAAGAGGTGGTCGGTCGTCAGCGGTTCGTCCGTCGTGACGTCCGCCCGGCCCGCCGCGTGGTCGAGGACCGTCTCGCCGTCGAACCCGAGGGCGACCTGGATCCCGGGCACGCCGGTGTACTCCTGCTGGAAGTCGACCCAGGAGGTGAGGTACGAGGCGAGCTCGTGGAGGACGGCGGACTTCTGGGCGCGGGTGAGCGGCACGGTGGGCCTTTCGGGTGGAGGAGCGGAGGGGCTGAGGGAGGGGAGGTGCGGGTCAGGAGCCGAGGTACGCGGTGGCCGCACGGAACAGCCCTGCGGCGTCCTCGATCGCGCACATCTCGCGCGCCGAGTGCATGCTCCACAGGGCGAGTCCCACGTCGACGGTCGTGATCCCCAGCCGGGTGGCGGTGAGGGGGCCGATCGTCGTGCCGCAGGGCATCGCGTTGTTCGACACGAACTCCTGGTACTCCACCCCGGCCGCGCGGCACACGGTGGCCCAGCGGGCGGTCCCGGCGGCATCGGTCGCATACCGCTGGCTCGCGTTGATCTTGAGCAGCGGGCCGTGCCCCAGGCGCGGGCGGGCGACGGGGTCGTGTCGCTCCGGGTAGTTGGGGTGCACCGCGTGCCCGGCGTCGGAGCTGATGCAGAAGGAAGCGGCGAGTGCCTGCAGGAACGTACTCCGGTCCCCACCGGAGGCCGTGACGATCCGTTCGAGCACGTTCTCCAGGAACGGTCCCGAGGCGCCCGACCGCGTCCCCGACCCCACCTCCTCGTGGTCGTTCGCCACGAACACCGGCACCGCGGTGAGCGCGGCCGGGTCGACGAGCTCCATCGCCGCCGCGCCCGCGTGGACCGAGGACAGGTTGTCCAGCCGCGGGCTCGCCAGGAACTCCTCGTGCGCGCCGAACAGCGCGGGCTCCTGTGCGGGGATCGTGAGGACGTCGTACCCGGCCACGTCCGCGACCGCGACCCCGGCGGAGTCCGCGAGCAACCCGAGCACGCCCTCGGCCGTCGCGTCCGGCCCCATGAGGTCGGCGAGCCCGATGACCGGCTGCAGGTGCCGCTGCTTGTCGAGCGCGAGCTTCTGATTGACCTCGCGGTCGAGGTGGATGGCCAGCTGCGGGATCCGCCCGATCGGCGCCGTGCGCGCGAGCACGCTCGTCCCGTCGCGCAGCACCAGCCGACCGGCGAAGCACAGCTCCCGGTCGAGCCAGGAGTTCAGCAGCGGCCCGCCGTAGATCTCCACCCCCACCTGGTGGGTGCCCTCGGTGAGGAAGTCCGGCGAGGGCTTGAGCTTGAAGGCCGGCGAGTCGGTGTGCGCGCCGAACACGTGGAACCCGGGCACGGCCGCACCGGCACCGCCCGCCGCCGAGGCGCCCGCCGGCAGCGCGAAGGCGATGACCGAGCCGTCGCGGACCACCACGTACTTCCCGCCCGGGCCGAGGTCCCAGGAGGACGCCTCGGTGAGCTCGGTGTACCCGGCGGCCACCAGCCGCTCCCGCGCCGTCGCGGCGGCGTGGTAGGAGGTGGGCGAGGCGGCGACGAAGGCGCCGAGGTCCTCGGCGACCGCGCGGGCGGGGGAGTCGGTGCTCAGTCGTGTCATACCCGCCACTCTAGTGACCTCCCGCCGGGGAACTCCCATGGTGACCTCCCGCAGGTTCCCTCCCGCCCGGCCCTCACCAGGCCCCGCCCCGAGGCCCATCCCCTAGCCTGGGCCCGTGCTCACCCGTCTGCTCCACCTCGTCGGCCTGCCCCTCCTCGTCATCGAGGTGCTCGCCAAACTCCCCTACGCGATGTGCACGGTCGCGGTGATGACCTCGGTGAGCGCCGTCCGCGGGTCCATGTCCGAGGCCGGCGCGACCGCCGCCCTCGTCGGCCTCGGCACCGCCCTGTCCGGTCCCCTCTTCGGGGCCGCCGCCGACCGCTGGGGCCAACGCCCGGTCCTCCTCGTGAGCGCCGTCGCGAACGCCCTGGCCATGGGTGCGCTCGCCCTCGTCCTCCGCACGGAGACCCTCGGCGTCGAGGTGCCCGTCACGACCGTCATGCTCTGCGGCTTCCTCATCGGCGCGAGTGCCCCGCAGGCCTCCTCGATGGTCCGTGCCCGCTGGCTGCACATCCTCCGCGCCCGCATCGAGGCCCGCGACGAGCGCGAACGCGCCACCTCGACGGTCCTGTCCTACCAGTCGATGACCGACGAGATCTGCTTCGTCTTCGGCCCCGTCCTCACCGGCCTCTTCGCCTCGCTCGTGGGGATCGTCGTCCCGCTCTACGTGGCGGCATTGCTCACCGCCGGCGCCGTCGTCGCCTACGCCCTCCACCCCACCTACGTGTACGCGCGCGGCCGGACCCTCGCCCGGGAGTCCGCCCAGGCCGCTCCCGGCCCGGTGCCGACCACGCACGCCGAGGCGCCCTCCCCTTCCGACCAGCCCGCCGTCCCCGGCGGGTCCGTGGGCACCCCCGGGGGCCTCTCGGCCGCGGACGACGTCCCCGAGTCGGCGGACCCGCTCGAACGGATCCACCCGGACCCCGTCCGGGAGCTGTTCCGCGCCCGTGTGTTGCTGCCGATTCTCGGGATGGTGACGATCGGGTACTTCTTCGGGTCGCTGCTCGCGAGCCTCACCGGGTACATGGAGGCCCGGGGGTCCGGCGACAGCACGGGACTGTTGTACGGGATCCTGGGGATCGGATCGGCCACGTGCGCCATGCTCGTGCCGCTGCTGCCCCTCCGGTTCGGGATGTCCGCGAGATGGATCGTGTTCGCCGGGCTCATGGTCCTCGGCGCGGTGCCGACCGTCACGGCCGACCCGTCGCTCACCTTCCTCGTCGTCTCCCTCCTGATCGGCGGGTGCGGCGTGGGTCCGGCGCTCGTGACGATGTTCTCGATCGCCTCCCGCGTGGCCCCCTTCGGGCGGACGACGACGGTGATGGCCTCGATGTCGACCGGCCTCGTCGTCGGTCAGGCGATCTCCAGTTGGCTCACGGGCACCGCCATCGATCTGTTCGGCCCGCACACGGGTTTCGTCGTCACACTGGGTGCGACAATCTGCCTTGTCCTGTTCGGGGTGGTCCGTTGGTTGCTCGCGGGCACCACCGCCGAACTCCGGGCGGAACGTCGAGCGGCCGCGCGCCGTGCGGCCCATCGGTCCGGCGGGCACCCTACGATGGGGGCGGACGGCTCGAAGTATTGAAGATTGAACTACCCTGTGTCCGGCCCGGGCGATCCGTCCGGGACCCTGCGGGTCGTGTCACCCGCCGGGACCGGCACCCACCGTGGGATCCGCGCCCTCCGGGGCCGGACACGACCCAGCGAGGAGACGAATCCGTGGACCAGTACAGCGCCGAATGGCACACCTGGCACGACGCCCGTCTGTCCGACCTGGCCCGCCCCTTCGGCTGGTTGAGCATCACGGGCCTCACCTGGTTGTGCCCGGGCGAGGACACCACCTGGGAGGGCGCGCCCGGCGTCTTCCGGTTGGAGGAGCGGCCCGGAGCCGGTCGCCGGTCGCACCCGGAGACCTGGGTGACCCTGGAACTGGCACCCGGGGTGTCCGCGGGGCCCGCTCCCGCCGCGCTCGACGCGATGTCCCACCCGACGGACGACGTCGAGGTGGACTCAGCCGACGGCGTCATGTCCGTGCGGATCGGTGAGGGCGCCGACCTCCTGTGGGTCCTCGTCGACACCGTCCAGTACGAGGTCCTCAACCGCGGCGGTCACGTGGCGATCCGCCGCCACGACTCGACCTCCCCGCTGCTCGCCGGGTTCCTGGACGTGCCGACCTTCCCGCTCTCGCCCGACTGGATCGTCGCCGGCCGGTTCACCGCCTTCGAGGCGCCCGTCACCCGCCGGATCGACACCGCGGCCTGCGGACTCGACCTGGACGCCCGGTTCACCGGCACCGTCACCTTCACCCTCGGCGGTCGCGAATACTCGCTCTATGTCGGTGGCGACCCCGCCAAGGGACTCGATCTCACCTTCCACGACGGGACGAACGGCGAGTCCACGGCGGCCTGGCGGCGCCTGTCGCTCGGGGTACCCGACGCCGAGGGCCGTGTGTTCCTCGACTTCAACCGGGCCGTCAACTACCCCTTCGCGTTCACGCCCTACGCCACGTGTCCGGCCCCGGTCGAGGACAACCGGGTGGACCTGCTGGTCGAGGCGGGGGAACGGCGTCCGCTCCAGACCATGACGACCGAGGGGGTGACGACCCCCGTCCTCCTCGTCGAGACCGAGGACGACCTGGAGATCGACACCCTGCTCGCCGTGTGGGACACACAGGGTCTCGACCTCACCCGGGTGGACCTCCCGGGGATGGCCGGGGTGCCCGCCGTGTCCGCCTTCGACGCGATCGTCCTCGTCGGCGACGCCGATCGGGACTCCCACGACCGCCCGGCCGACGCGGGGCTCGAGCCGGAACTCGTCGACGCGCTCGCCGCCCGCCGCCCCGTCGTCGCGATCGGCACGGCCGCACCCGTCCTGCTGGCGGCGGCGAAGGTGGCCGCGGAGGACTCCGTGTCCGCCGCGGAGACCGGCCTCATCCCGGTCGTCGGCGAGGACGCCACCCCGGGTGATCCCACGGGTGACGTGCGACTCCCGCAGGGCGTCATCGTCGTGACCGAGGACCTCGGGGAACTCGGTGGGGTCAAGGACTTCGTCTCCCGTGCGGTGGGGACCGGGGTCGTCGCGATCGAGGGGATCGACCTGCACCAGGAACAGCCCCGCGAGGCCGCACCCGAGGAGCGCGCTCCCTGGCTCACCCTCGCCTCCCGCTTCGCCAAGTTCCTCCGCACCACCTGAATCCCGCACTCCCGCACGAGCGGTGCGGGAGTGCGGTCAGGGCAAGGCGGAGGAGCGAAGACGTACGTGGGGTTGGTACTTCGAGCGACGACAACGCCGCCCTGGCCGTGCTCCCGTGCCGCTCGTCACCAGATGGTGACGCGGGCTTCTGGTTCGAGCCACATGGGGTCGCCCGGCCGCACCTCGAAGACGGCGGCGAAGGCGTCGATGTTCTTCACCACCTGGTTGCAGCGGAACTCCTCGGGGGAGTGGGGATCGATCGCCAGGCGGCGCACCCGCTCCTCCTCGCGCATCGTGGTGCGCCATCCGGCGGCCCAGGACCGGAAGAAGTCCCGGCCCTCCTCCGCGGTGACCTCGCGGCCCTCGGACTCCGCCCGGATGTGCAGGGCCTTCCATGCGATCGACAGTCCGCCCAGGTCGCCGATGTTCTCGCCGATCGTGAGGGCCCCGTTCACGTGGTGGTTCGGATCGAGTCCGGCGGGCACGAGCGCCTCGTACTGGTCGATGAGTGCCCTCGTCCGCTCCTCGAACCGTTCCCGGTCCTCCGCGGTCCACCAGTCCACCAGGTTGCCGTCGCCGTCGTAGCGGGAGCCCTGGTCGTCGAACCCGTGGCCGATCTCGTGTCCGATGACCGCGCCGATCGCCCCGTAGTTCACGGCGTCGGACCCTTCCGGGTCGAAGAATGGCGGACGCAGGAAGGCCGCGGGGAACACGATCTCGTTGAGCACCGGGTGGTAGTAGGCGTTGACCGTCTGCGGGGTCATGAGCCACTCGGTGCGGTCGACCGGCTGCCCGATCTTGGCGATCTGTCGCGCGTGTTCGGCGGCGTGTGCGCGCTTGACGTTGCCCACCAGGTCCCTCGGGTCGACCTCGAAGGGGTACTCCCGCCAGACGTCGGGGTACCCGACCTTGGGCGTGAACCGGTCGAGCTTCGCCAGGGCCCGTTGCTTGGTCTCCGCTCCCATCCAGTCGAGGTCGGTGATGGACCGGCGGTACGCCTCGAGCAGGTCGTCGACGAGGGCACGGACGGCCGTCTTGGCGGACTCCGGGAACTCCTGTGCTACGTAGAGCTTGCCGACGGCCTCGCCGAGCAGGCCCTGGACGAGTCCGATCCCGCGCTTCCAGCGGTCGCGGATCTGCGGGGTGCCGGACAGGGTCCGGGAGTGGAAGTCGAAGTTCTCCTCGACGAACTCCTCGGTGAGGAGGGAGGCGAAGGACTCGACGAGACCGAAGCTCAGCCAGGCCTTGAGGTCCTCCAGGTCGGTACCCGCCCACACCTCGCCGAGCCCGGTGAGGAAGGACGGCTGGGAGACGAGCAGGTACTCGGCGTGGTTCGCCTCGGAGCCGGCCAGCCAGGCGTCGACGTCGAAACCGCGGGCGAGCGCCGTGAGGTCGGCGCGGTCGACCTTGTTGTAGGTCTTCTCCGCGTCGCGGCTGGTGACCCGGTCCCAGTGGTGGGCGGCCAGCCGTGTCTCCAGGTCGAGGACCAGCGCGGCCAGGTCCTCCGGGCTCCGTCCGGTGCGGGTGTCGAGGCCGGCCAGGCGGGCGACGGCGGCGACGTGGGTCAGGTATTTCTCGCGGATCGGTGCATTGTCCTCGCCGCGGTAGTACGACTCGTCGGGGAGGTGGAGTCCCGCCTGGACGAGGTGGAGGGCGTCGGTGTCCGAGTCCTTGGCGTCGGCGCTCACGTAGGCACCGATGACGGAGGGACCACCGGTGCGCTCCAGGTGACCGACGAGGTGCGCGAGCTGCGAGTGGTCGTGCGCTCCGGCGATCGCGTCGAGGTCCTCCTGCAGGGGTCCTGCGCCGGCGGCCTCGATCCGGGCGGTGTCCATGAAGGAGGCGTAGAGGTCCGCGACCTTCTGCGCCTCGCTGCCGGGCTCCGGCGCAGGGCCCCCGGAGGTCCCGTCGGTCGACCCGAGGCCGGTGACGATGTCGCGGACCTTCTCCTCGGCCGTGTCGTGGAGGGTGCGGAAGGCGCCGTCGGCGGCGCGGTCGTCGGGGATGACGAACGAGTCGATCCACGCGCCGTTGACGTGGCGGAACAGGTCCTGGCGGGCGGAGGTGTGGGGGTCGCCGTGCGGCAGTGTGGCTTCGGTCATGGTTCCCACCGTAATCCAGGTGCGAGGTCTACCCTGGGGGCAGTCGACCACGTTCCTTCCCCCGACGAACGGAGAACCCATGCACACCGCGATCGCCCGGCCCACCCGACCCGTCCACCTGCGCCTGTCCGCCCTGATCGGTGCGGTCCTGCTGGCGCTGGCGGCCACGTTCGTCCTCGCCCCGGCCGTCCAGGCGCACGACCAGTTGGTGAGCAGCAACCCCGCCGACGGGGACGAGCTCGACACCCAGCCCGGGTGGATGGAGTTCACCTTCAGCGGGAACGTCCAGGAACTGGGCGCCGAGGTGGTCGTCGAGCACGACGAGGACGGTCAGGACTACTCCGCCGGCGAGATCAAGGTCGACGGCGCGACGCTCACCTCCGCGCTGCCCGAGGGCATGCCGGCCGGTGACTACACCGTCACCTGGCGGGTGACCAGTGCGGACGGGCACCCGATCAGTGGTGAGTTCGGCTTCACCCTCAACGACGCGGTGGACGCCGGGAGCGCGACGATGGAGGCCTCGGAGCAGACCGCCGATGCGGAGTCCGAGGCGCCGGCCTTCGGTGAGGAGACCGCGGACGTCTCCGGTGGTGCCGTGGACGAACCGGCCGCCGCTGACGGGTCCACGGAAGCCCAGGAGGGTTCCGGCGGTATGTCGACGCCGATGATCGTCCTGCTGTCGATCGCGGGCCTCGCCGTCGTCATCGCGATCCTCGCCCTGCTGTGGCGGCGCACCAAGGGTGTCGACACCGGCGAGTGACCCACCGGCGGGCCGCCACCGGCCCGTCCACCCGGGAACCACATGATGAGATGTCGGTTCTGCCTCGAGATGCAATGCGCGCGAACTGCATCTCAAGGCAGAACCGACATCTGACATTCAGGACTCCGGGCCGTCGTACTCCGGGCCGTCGTACTCCGCGGTCACGGTGAGGACCGGGACGTGGGACTTCATGAGGATGTGTTCGGCCATCGACCCGAGCACGAACTTGCCGAGCGGACTGCGCTGCCGCATGCCGATCACGAGCACCTGCGCGTGCTCGGCGTCCGCGATCTCGTTGAGGACGTCCGTGAGGTGATGATCGGGCCCGTGCTCCGGGGTGCGCAGATCGATCTCGACCCCGTGCGCGGCGCCGAGTTCGTCGATCCGGGTGCGCTGGGCCTTGGTGAGGTGGTTCCACGGTTCCCGCCCGCCGGACCGCGGGGAGGTGACGACGAGTGCCTTCGTGCCGCGCAGACGGGCCTCGGCCATACCGAGTTCGAGTGCGGCGTTGCCTTCGGGGGAGGGTAGGTGTGCGATGAGAACGGTCATGTGACCAGTGTCGCCCCCGGAGGCCTCACCGGGGAAGACGTTCCGGCGGGGAAGTTTCCGTGTCCCACATCGCGGGCAGGGCGCCTCGGCGGCGGGGAGACGGGTCAGACGCGGCGGTAGGTGAGGTCGCGGACCACGCGGCCTTTCTCCAGTCCCTTGCGTTCGAAGGCGGTCATGACGCGGCCCTCGTAGCGGGGTGCCCAGTCGCCTGAGAAGGTGCGTTCGACCTCGGGCGCGCCGTCGAGGACCTCACGCATCTGGATGGCGTAGTCCTCCCAGTCGGTCGCCAGGCGGACGAGCCCGCCGGGACGCAGAGCGCGGCGCAGGGAGGGGCCGAACCCCTCCTTCACCATGCGGCGTTTGGTGTGGCGCTTCTTGTGCCAGGGGTCGGGGAAGAAGATCCACAGCTCGTCGAGGGAACCGGCCGGGAGGAAGGAGTCGAGCACCTCGGGGGCGTTGGCCTCGACGAGTCGAAGGTTCGTCAGGCCCGCGTCCTCGGCGTTGAACACGGTGCGGGCGAGACCCGCGCGGTACACCTCGACGGCGAGGAAATCCCGTTCCGGGTGCGCCGTGGCCGCGGCGACGATCGCGTGCCCCTGCCCGGAGCCGATCTCCATCGTCACCGGCGCACTCCGCCCGAAGGTGGCCTGCAGGTCCAGCCGGGCCTGTGGGTCGACCGAGGTGGAGGCGATGTGGCGGGGCACGTCTACCAGGTACTTCGGCGAGTGCTCCGCCCAGGCACGCTCCTGCGCGTCGGACATCCGGTGGCTGCGGCGCACGAAGGACACCGGGGTGCGGCGGAACTGCGGTTCGGCGGCGTCCCCGGCCTCGGCGGGGGTGGACGGGAGGTGATCGTCTGCTTCAGGCACCCCACAAGTGTAGGGCGGGGTCCGGGAGTGACCGGTGCCGCCGCCGCAGCGCATGCCCCGCTCAGCAGCTCCACTCGTGGATGAACAGCGCGATCGACTTGGTGATCCGCCGGACCGATTCGACGTCGACGCGTTCGTCGAAACCGTGGATCGCCTCGGAGACGGGCCCGTAGGTGAGGCACGGGACCTGCGCGTAGAGGGAGAACACGCGTCCGTCCAGGTAGCCCGGGGTGGTGAAGGACTGCAGGGGAGTGCCGAAGACCTTTTGGTGGGCGCGGGCGAGGACCGTCTCGGCCTCGGTGCCCTCCTGAAGGACGTAGCCTTCGGCGTAGAAGCCCGTACGCTCGGCGTTCACCTGCAGGTTCCCCGTCGGATCGGAGGCCTGGGCGGTGGAGAGTGCCTGCTCGATCCGGGCCCACGCCTCGTCCGCGGTGGTCCCGGGATAGATCGAGGCGCGGATCTGCAGCTCGCACCAGCTCGGCACGCTCGACGGCCAGTCGCCGCCGCTGATCCCGCCGAGGTTGATGTTGATGGGGTGCTCGAGGTCCTCGAAGTACGGGTGCAGGTGCTTCTCGGCGTTCCATTCCGCCTCGAGCGCCTTGAGTTCCGTCATGACGGCGCCTGACGCCTCGATCGCGTTGAACCCCGCGGTCATCTCGCGGACGTGGGTGGGCCGGCCGGAGACGCGCACGGTGAACCAGATGACGCCGACGTTCGCACGGACGAGCATGTCCTCCTCGGGCTCGGGGATGACGACCGCATCGGCCGTGTACCCGCGCAGGAACGCGTCGAGGGAGCCGTTGCCCGTGCACTCCTCCTCGACGACGGACTCGAAGGTCAGCCGCCCCCGCGGGGTGACGCCGGCGGCACGGACGGCGTCGTAGGCGAAGAGGTTGGCCACGAGCCCGGCCTTCATGTCGGCGCCACCGCGGCCGTACAACCAGCCGTCCTCGACGGCGGCGTCGTAGGGGTCGCGGCTCCAGGTCTCCCCCGGACCCGTGGGGACGACGTCGATGTGGCCGTTGAGGAGGAGGGAGCGGGCCGGGGAGGGCGCCTCGGGTGCGGACCCGGCGGGCGCCTCGGGCGCGGGATCGAGCACGCCGACGACGTTGGTCATCGTCGAGTAGTCGACGGTCACGGGGCCGCCGCCGGGGTGGGCGGCCAGGCGCTCGGGGTCCGGGTGCCAGCGGTCGATCGTGAAACCGCGCTCGCGGTAGGCGGCCTCCATGAGGTCCTGGGCGGCCTCCTCGTCCGCGTGTTGGGAGGCGCACGCGACCATGCGCTGCGTGAAGGCGATCTGGTCGTCGAAGGCGGCGTCGACCGCGGCGAGGATGCGCGCGCGGGTGGCGGCGTCGGTGGGGCCGGAGCCGCTGGAGTCGGTGCCGGTGGGAGCGGCGGAGGCGGACGGGGTCGGGGATCCGGGGGACGGTGCGGGGGAGTGGGGATCGGGCATGGCCACACGGTGGACCACGAACCCGCGGAGGTGTGTGTCTTGTCACATCGGGTGCGGCGGGAAATGATGGGGGAGTACGCCCGTGTCTCGGCGTCCGGACCCGTGCCGTTCCCGACGGGGCCGGGGCGTCGCGCACCCGCCCTCCGACGTGAAGGAAGATCGACCATGAAGAAGCGACTCGTCCTCCTGGCCGGCCTGGGTGCCGGTTTCATCCTCGGCTCCCGTGCGGGCCGTCAGAGCTACGAACGACTCAAGACCCAGGTGGAGAACCTGTGGTCGGACCCGAAGGTGCAGGACGGCGTCCACCGCGCGACCGATGCCGTGAAGGACCGGGTGGGGCCGGACGTCGTCGACCGCGTGCAGTCCACCGTGCAGTCGACGGCGGACCAGGTGCGCACTCGCGCGCAGGACCTCGGCTCGAAGGCCCAGGACGCGGTGAAGCGCGCCCAGGGCGAGACGGTCTACGCCGAGGGCCAGGCCGTCGACGAGGTGTCCGAGGAGGTCACCCGCGACCAGGCCGCCGCCGTCGAGGACCCGGGTGCCGGCGAGGACGTCCCGGTCGACGACACCCCGTCCGCGGGCAGCTCCTCCGACGACACCGAGGCGGGTGGCGAACCCAAGCACTGACGGGTTCCGCAGCACTGACGGGTTCCGCGCCACGCGGCGGGCTCGCCCGAGATCACGGCCGTCTGTCGTCCTCACGGTGTTCTTCCACCGTGAGGACGACAGACGGCCGTGATGGCGTGTGTGCACCCTTCTCAGGGAAGTGATGGGGGCGTAACGTGTGACCTGAGCAATCAATTCGGTGTCGGTTCGATCGGAAGGCACACGATGACCGCGACCCTCCCCTCCCGACCCGGCGCCCGCCCCACGCCGCCCGTCCACCACCGTAGGTTCCCGCTGTCCACCTACTGGGCGAAGACGATCATGGCCCTCACCGGCCTCGTCTTCGTCGCCTTCGTGTTCGTGCACATGTACGGCAACCTGCACATCTACTTCGGGCCCGCCGAGTTCGACCACTACGCCCACTGGCTGCGCACGGCCTTCCAGCCGGTCCTGCCCTACGGCGGCCTGTTGTGGATCCTGCGGATCGTGCTCCTCGGCTGCCTGGTGGCGCACGTGTTGTGCGCCTTCCTCATCGTCGTGCGCGCTCGCCGCGCCCGGGGTCGGTTCCGTCGCCGGGGCCTGCCCGCCCGCACCTTCGCGGCGCGCACGATGCTCGTGAGTGGGGTCGTCATCCTGCTCTTCGTCGTCTTCCACATCCTCGACCTCACGGTGCCCGTCGAACCGCTCGCCACCGACGTCTTCGAGCACGGTGCCGCCTACGCGAACCTCGTCGCGAGCTTCTCCCGCCCCTGGTCGGCCGCCGTCTACGTCCTTGCGATGCTCGTGCTCGTCGCCCACATCGCCCACGGCGTGTGGACGACCGCCCACGACCTGGGAGTCACCGGCCGCCGCACCCGCGCGGTCTTCAAGGTCGCCGGCCTCCTCATCGGCCTGGTGATCGCCCTCGGCAACGTCTCCATCCCCCTCGCCGTGCAGATCGGAGCCCTCACATGACGCCCCGTCACGACACCGACCCGGACACCGGGTCCCCCTCCCGCCGCCGAGGCGCCCCGACCTCGGGCCTCCTCCGTGGCCTGCGGAGAGGGCGGGGACGCCCCGCGAGCGCAGGTGAGGGAGCGGGCCAGGAGGGCGCCTCGACCGCGGACCGGGCGGGGTCGGAGGGGGTGCGTCGGGGTTCGGACCACGGCGCCTCGGGAACGGGTGGCGAGGCCGCACACGTGTCCGCGCGGCACGCGGGACCGCGGCAGCTGCTCGACGGCTTGCGGACGGTGGGTTCGGACGTGTCCGGGCTCGTGGACCCCTACACGGACCCCGCGCGCCACTGGGCGGACCGGAAGCTCCACTACCGGCTCGTGTCCCCGCTCAACCGGCGGAAGTTCACGGTGATCGTCGTGGGCACGGGCCTGGCGGGAGCCGGGTGTGCGGCGGCGCTGGGCGAGCTCGGCTACGACGTCGAGGCGCTCACCTTCCACGACGCCCCGCGGCGGGCGCACTCGGTCGCGGCCCAGGGCGGGATCAACGCCGCACGCGGGCGGAAGGTCGACAACGACTCGCTCGCGCGGTTCGTCAAGGACACCGTCAAGGGTGGCGACTTCCGGGCGCGAGAGGCCGACGCCTGGCGGCTGGCCGAGGAGAGCGTGCGGGTCATCGACCACATGGAGGCGATCGGCGCGCCTTTCGCCCGGGAGTACGGCGGGCAGTTGGCGACGCGGTCCTTCGGCGGTGTGCAGGTCTCGCGGACCTACTACACGCGGGGGCAGACGGGGCAGCAGTTGCAGGTCGCCGCCTCGCAAGCGCTGTTGCGGCAGGTGGCCGCCGGGACGGTCAACCTCCACACACGTACCGAGATGCTCGACCTCATCGTGTCCGACGGGAAGGCCGCGGGTGTGGTCGCCCGTGACCTGGTGACCGGGGAGATCAGGACGATCACGGGGCACGCGGTGGTGCTCGCGACCGGCGGGTACGGCAACGTGTTCTTCAAGTCGACGCTCGCCAAGAACTCGAACGTGACCGCGGCGTTCCGCGCGCACCGCAAGGGCGCGTACTTCGCGAACCCGAGCTTCATCCAGTTCCACCCGACCGCGTTGCCGGTGAGCTCCGAGTGGCAGTCGAAGACGATTCTCATGTCGGAGTCCTTGCGCAACGACGGGCGGATCTGGGTGCCGGTGGAA
This sequence comes from Brevibacterium litoralis, assembly GCF_040212315.1. Classification (NCBI taxonomy): domain Bacteria; kingdom Bacillati; phylum Actinomycetota; class Actinomycetes; order Micrococcales; family Brevibacteriaceae; genus Brevibacterium; species Brevibacterium litoralis. The sequence goes on from NZ_JBDIUY010000035.1 coordinate 161,432, forward strand.
CCCGGCGACCCCCGGGCGCCCGGTGACATCCCGGAGGCCGAACGCGACTACTACCTGGAGCGACGCTACCCCGCCTACGGCAACCTGACCCCGCGGGACGTGGCGAGCCGGGCGGCCCGGGACGAGATCGTGGCCGGGCGTGGGGTCGGGCCCCTGAAGAACTCCGTGTACCTCGATTTCCGCGATGCGATCGGTCGGTTGGGGCAGAAGGTGATCGCCGAGCGGTACGGGAACCTGTTCGAGATGTACGAGGACGCCACCGGGGAGAACCCGTACGAGGTGCCCATGCGGATCGCGCCGGGCGCACACTTCGCGATGGGCGGCCTGTGGAGCGACTACGACATGATGACCTCGATCCCCGGCCTGTTCGTCGGCGGGGAGTCCGGCTGGGGGTACCACGGGGCCAACCGGCTGGGCGCCAACTCGCTGCTGTCCGCCTGTGTGGACGGGTGGTTCACGCTGCCCTACTCGGTGCCGAACTACCTGGCACCCCTGCTCGGGGAGGACAAGCTCGCCGCCGACGACTCCGCGGTCGTCGCCGCGCGGGAAACGGCCGAGGCGGGCGTGCAGGGTCTCATCGACATCGGCGGGTCCCAGGGGCCCGACCGGTTCCACCGTCGGCTGGGGTCCCTGCTCTACGACCACTGCGGGGTGTCCCGGGACGGTGAGTCCTTGGCCGCGGGGGTGGCCGGCGTGCAGGACCTGCGGACGGAGTTCTGGTCGGACCTGCGGGTGACGGGCAGTTCGGGCGGGTTCAACCAGGAGCTGGAGCGTGCCGGTCGGGTGGCCGACTACCTGGACATGGCCGAGCTCATGTGCCTGGACGCGCTGGACCGTGACGAGTCCTGCGGCGCGCACTTCCGGACCGAACACCAACACCCCGACGGTGAGGCGAAACGGAACGACGAGCGATGGCAGTTCGCCTCAGCCTGGGAGAAGGGCGAGGACGGACGCTACGTGCGGCACCAGGAGCCGCTCGACTTCGTGTCCGTGCCGCCCGAGACGAGGAACTACAGGTGAGCCGCGTGGTGCGAGGGAGCGGTGCGCGGACCGCGCGTGTGGTGCAGGCGGCCAGGGCGCCTCGACGGCGTGAGATGACGAGGAGGAACGGATGAGACTCACGTTCACGGTGTGGCGCCAGGAGGGGGCCGGGGACGCCGGGCGGTTCGTCGACTACGAACTCGACGGCGTCGGCCCGGAGTTCTCGCTGCTGGAGGCCCTCGACAAGCTCAACGACGACCTGGTGGAGCGCGGTGAGGACCCCGTGGCCTTCGACTCCGACTGCCGCGAGGGGATCTGCGGATCGTGCGGGGTGACGGTCGACGGCCGACCCCACGGGCCGCAGGCGAACACGCCCTCGTGCCGGCAACACCTGCGCTCGTTCGCCGACGGCGCGCGGGTGAGGCTGGAGCCGTTCCGGTCCGGGTCGTACCCGGTGGTCAAGGACCTGGCGGTCGACCGCTCGAACCTCGACCGGGTGATCGAGGCCGGCGGGTACGTCTCGATCGACGGGGGGACGGCACCGGACGCGGACGGCCACCAACTCTCGCACGAGAGGGCGGAGACGGCGCTCGACATGGCCGCGTGCATCGGGTGCGGGGCGTGTGTGGCGGCCTGCCCGAACGGGTCGGCCAACCTGTTCACCGGGGCCAAGTTGCTGCAGCTCTCGGTACTGCCGACGACCAGGCAGGAGCGTGCGCGGCGGGCCCGGGACATGGTCGAGGCGTCCGAGGAGGGCTTCGGTCCCTGCTCGGTGTTCGGGGAGTGCGCGGAGGTCTGCCCCGCCGGGATCCCGCTCACCGCGATCGCCGGGGTCAACAAGGAGAAGCTCCGCGCGGTCCTCAAGGGCCGCCGCCGCGACGACTGAGCCGCCCGCCGCGCGCGTCGCCGGGTGCGCGCCGGCCTCCGCCGACCCAACGTGAAATCACGGGGTTTGTCGCAGATGCCGAAGAACATCACTCGGCATCTGCGACAAACCCCGTGATGGTCTCAGGTGACCCGTGTGACCGGCCCTGTGGACGGCGCCGAATGACACCTCTGTTCATCCACAGGAGTGAAAGTCCCCTTGTGTATCGAACATCGATGCGTTCATCATCGATCCATGTTCAATACGTTCACTCGTGCTCAAGCAGCCCACCACGGAGTCTCCGGGCGACGCCGGAGTGATGTGGTCGGCTGTTGCGTCGTGCTCATCCGGCCGGGCCTCTATCACGTGGTCGGCCGTTGCCCACGGGAGGACCATGCGTGGACCAGCGCCTTCGTCGACGCACCGGGATTTCTCGGGCGGGTGGACATCGATCGTGGGGGCCGACCGCGTGTCGTCCACAAGGCGGCACGTCGGAACCGTGAGCGCCTCCGCCTGCTCGGAGAGGTCTGCTCGCCCAAGAGTTCCGGCGGGGTGGACGCCATCGTGAGCCATCGGTCGGCCGCACGTGTGTGGGGGCTGGCGGTCTCGGGCCGGGATTCGGGAAAGCTGGAGGTCACCTCTCCCCATCGGAGCGAGAAGACCCGACACGTCTGGGTCCGCAAGGCCCCCCTGCCCGCGGATGCCGCGACCGAGGTGGACATCCGGTCCCTGGACGGTAGCGAGACCTACCGTTTCCTCGTCACGACGCCGGAGCGGACGGTCGCGGACCTCATGCGCACCGAGTCCCAGGAATGTGGTCACGTCGCGCTCGAGAGTTTCCTCGCGCATGTCCATCCGGGGCCTGGTCATTCGGGGGACGTGGATCGCCCTGGCCGCGTTCCCGGGTTCCACGGCTTCAACTTCCAGGAGTGGCACGCACGTGGTGCGACGGTCCCGGATCACTGGGTCCGGCCGCGCGAGATCGGGGCACCTCTCAGTTGGGGGCTGGACGTGGTGCCGGCCGAACTCCGTGAGCTCCGGAAACAGTGTGTCGACGAGATCCTCACGGGTGGGACCTACGGAAAGGTGAAGTCCTCGGCGATCGAGACACTGGGGCAGTGTGCGGGATTGTCGGGCTCGCCTCTCGAAGCACGGACGGCCTACGTGCTCCACAGGCTCGGGGTCACGGGATGGGTCCAGCAACAGGAGTTCTTCGACAGTGAGACCGGCGAGCTCGATGCCCGGGTGGACATCTGGTTCGAGAAGCAGAGGGCCGTGTTCGAGGCGGACGGGAAGGAGAAGTACGGAGCGGACTTCGATCCCCGGTCGGGCAGTTTCGATTCGGAGAAGGAGCGACAGAACCGACTGGCGGGTCATGCAGGGGTGGTGAAGCGGGTGACGAACGAGCACCTCGGCGGCGGGTCCGAGACCACACGACCCGTGGGACTCATGAGGATGCTCCGGGAGGCCCGGATCGTCGTGCCGCGGTGGTGAGAATGCGTGTGGTCGGGGATTCGTCTGCTGGACAGCGCAACGTGCACGAAAGAGATCACGGGGTTTGTCGCAGATGCCGAGGAACAACACTCGGTATCTGCGACAAACCCCGTGATTTCAGGATCCGGCGCTGGCGCCGGCGCTCACCACCAGCCGAGGAGCTTGAGCCAGGCGCCGCCGACGACGGCCCAGATGACCAGGACGACGATCGACATGACGAACGCGACCCGGAACCATTCGGAGACCTTGACGTAGCCGGAGCCGTAGACCACACCGGACGGGCCGGAGGCGTAGTGGGTGAGGGCGCCGAACAGGTTGCCGAGGAAGCCGAAGAAGGCGGCGGCGAACAGCGGGGGAGCACCGGCGGCGACCGCGGCTCCGAGGAACACGGCGTACATCGCGGTGATGTGCGCGGTGTTCGAGGCGAACAGGTAGTGGCTGTAGAAATACACGAGCGCGAGGACCACGAAGGCCACGGACCAGTGCAGCGGTGAGACCCACCCGGAGACCACGACACCGACCCAGGCGATGACCCCGAGGTCGGCCAAATGCGTGGCCATGCCGACGAGGACCGCGAAGAAGATGAACGTGTTCCAGGCGCTCGCGTTGCCGGCCATGTCCTTCCAGGTGAGGACCTTGGTCACGAGCAGGACGGCGATGCCCAGAAAAGCGGCGGCCGTGGCGTTGACGCCGAGGGTGCCACCGAACATCCAGAGGACGAGCAGCATGAGGAACGTGCCGGACATGATCCACTCACGGGCGGACATACGACCCATCTCCACGAGCGAAGCGCGTGCGTGCAGCGGGGCCTCCGGAGTGGACTTCGTGGTCGGCGGGTAGATCTTCGTCATGACCCACGGGACCGCGACGAGGGACACGAGGCCGGGAACGAGCGCCGCCCAGGCCCAACCGCCCCAGGTCAGTTCGATGCCGAGGTCGGCGGCGGCGGACTGTGCCACCGGGTTGCCGGCCATGGCCGTGACGAACATGGCGGACGTGATGGTGTTGACGAAGGCCGCGGTGAAGACCAGGTAGGCGCCCACCTTCTTGCGGGACTCCTCGGTCTCCGGGGTCGAGCCCTGGGTGCCGGCGATCGACCGGATGATCGGGTAGACGACGCCACCGGCACGTGCGGTGTTCGAGGGGGTCGCGGGAGCGAGCACGAGGTCGGTGATCGCCAGGCCGTAGGAGACACCGAGCGGGGTCCTGCCGAGCAGCGAGACGAACACGAGGGCGATCCGCCGCCCGAGACCGGTGATGAGGAACCCGTCGGCGATGAAGAACGCGGCGACGATGAGGAGGACGGTCGAGTTGGCGAAGCCCTGGAGAGCCTCACCGTCGCCGACGCTCATGGATCCGGTGATCATCGCGGCGGACAGGCCGATGAGGGAGATCGACGGGGTGGGCAGGATCTGGAAGATGAGGGCGAGGATCGTGCCGACGAAGATCGCGAGCATGTGCATGCCGCGCGGATCCATGTCCGCCTGCGGCGGGACCAGCCAGATGGCCACGGTCACGACGAGGACGAGGGCGGTCTGCCAGATCCAGGAGTGGTTCTTCCTCCCCGCGGACGAGGCGCCTGCGGAGGAGGTGCCGGCGGGGGCTGCGGCACCGGCGGCCGCGGAGGAGGCGGTCCGGACCGCGCCGGCCGTCGATCCCTTGTCAGTGCTCATGACTGATCATGTCTCCTGTGAGAGAGGATCTCGTGATTACGACAACAACACTAGACCCACACACTCACAGATGTCAGCAGTCGGAACGCGTATCTCATTCTGAGACAGGACTTTGAGAAAGACCACGTCGGAGGCCATATCCCGGGTATCTCGCGGATCACAACAGCCCGTTGTCGGACCACATGAACCCACACGCAGGCCGCCGAACCCCACACGCACGAGGCGCCCGCCTCCCCTGCACATCACGTGCAGGGGAGGCGGGCGCCCGGAGGAGCTGTGAGCTCAGTGCCTCACGCGAGGGTGGACCTCACTTGCGAGCCTGGACGGCCTCGGTGGCCTGCGGGAGGACCGTGAACAGGTCACCCACGACGCCGAAGTCGGCGAGCTCGAAGATCGGGGCCTCGTCGTCCTTGTTGACGGCGACGATGTTCTTCGAGGTCTGCATGCCGGCACGGTGCTGGATCGCACCGGAGATGCCGTTGGCCACGTAGAGCTGCGGCGACACGGTCTTGCCGGTCTGACCGACCTGGAAGGTGTGCGGGTACCAGCCGGCGTCGACGGCGGCGCGGGACGCACCGACGGCGGCACCGAGGGAGTCGGCGAAGGCCTCGACGGCGGCGAAGTCGCCACCGGTGCCACGACCGCCGGAGACCACGATGGCGGCCTCGGTGAGGGCGGGACGACCGGAGGCCGGCTTCTCCTCGACGGACACGATCTTCGCGGAGGTCGCGATCTCCGAGGGGGCGAAGGACACGACCTCGACCGCACCGGCACCGGCGTTCGCCTCGGGTGCCACGGAGTTGCCCTTGACCGCGATGATCGGGGTGCCCTTCGTGACCTTGCCGGTCACGGTGAAGGAACCGGCGAACACGGACTGGGTGGCCTCGAAACCGGCGTCGACGGCGACGGCGTCGGTGATGAGACCGGAGCCGGTCTTCACGGCGGCGATCGCGGCGATCTCCTTGCCCTCACCGGTCGCCGGCACGAGCACGGCGGCGGGGGAGCGGGTGGAGATGAGGTCGGCCAGGAGCTCACCGGCCGGACGGACCAGGTGGTCGGTGTACACGGCGTCGGCGGCCACGAGGACCTTCTCCGCGCCGTACTCACCGAGCTTGGCGGCGGCTTCGTTGCCCTTGGCCTCGTCACCGATGAAGAGGGCGACGGGCTCGCCCTGCGCCTTGGCGAGGGTGAGGAGTTCGAGGGTGGACTTGCGGACAGCGCCGTCCACGTGATCGACGAGAACGATGATCTCGGACATGAATATCTTCTCTTCCGTGATTCGGGGGACGGGTGTCAGACGAGCTTCTTCGAGGCGAGCCACTCGACGAGCTTGGTGCCGCCGTCGCCCTCGTCGGTGATGATCTCACCGGCGGTACGCGGGGGACGCTCCTCGATGCCCGTGACCTCGGTCGAGGCGCCGGCCGAGCCGACCTCGTCCTCGGAGACACCGATCTCATCGAGTTCGTACTCCTCGAGCGGCTTCTTCTTCGCGGCCATGATGCCCTTGAAGGAGGGGTAGCGCGGCTCGTTGATCTGGTCCGTCACGGACACGAGTGCCGGGAGGGAGACCTCGATGAACTGCGAGGCGGTGTCGCCGTCGCGGCGGATCTTGGCCTTGCCGTCGGCGACCTCGAGCGTGTTGGCCTGGGTGGCTGCCGGCAGGCCGAGGATCTCGGCGACCATCATCGGCACGACGGACATCTGGCCGTCGGTGGAGGCGAAGCCGGTGAGCACGAGGTCGACCGGGCCTTCCTCCTCCTCGACCTTCTTGACGCCGGCGGCCAGCACCTTGGCGGTCGACAGGACGTCGGAGCCCTCGAGGGCGTCGTCGCAGATGTGCACGCCGGAGTCGGCGCCCATCTGGAGGGCCTTGCGGACGGCGTCCACGGCGTCGTCGGGGCCCACCGTGAGTGCGATGACCTCGACGTCGTCGTCCTCGTCGGCGAGCTTCAGTGCTTCCTCGACCGGGTACTCGTCGAGCTCGGAGAGCAGACCGTCGGCCTCGCGGTCGACGGTGTTGTCGGACTCGAAGGCACGGTCACCGGCTGCGTCCGGGACGTACTTGACAAAAGTGACAATCCGCATGGGAGTGGGTCTTCCTTCCTGAGGACCAGGGGTGGGCTGTGGCCGCGGGCGCGCGCCGCACGGTACGTGATCCGCACGACATCATCACATATGCGACCGCAGTCTGTTCTGCGCGAGCTCCCAGCCTCGGACGGTGTCGACACGGGGTCGGTGCCGTCCGGGGCCGGGGATCATACGCAAGACATATCGATTGTTATTCAACTGTGGGGCTCACGCTACCAAGAACCTCGGACACCGAAGGACGGTGGCCGTCATCTCCCGGCCGCGCGGGCCGTGTGTCAGGCCTTCACGACCCCGGCATCGGCCAGCCGGCCGATCTCCGCGGAGGCGAGGCCCAGCCGTTCGGACAACACCCGGGCGGTGTCCGCGCCGAAGACGGTGGGGCGGGCGTCGGCCAGGTACTCGCCGTCCACCCGGATCGGGTTGGCGCCGACGAGCAGGGTGCCGAGCGCCTCGGTGTCGAGGGTCCGGAGGACCCCCGCGGTCGAGGCGCCCTGATCTGATCCCCGACGCAACCGCCCGTTCCCGGCCCGGTCCGCGGTCGAGGCGCCCTGATCCCCCGTGCCACCCTCGGCGAGCGCCTCGGCGGCGACCTCCCCCATGGAGGCGTAGGGCGCCCACAGGACGCCCGAGCCCTCGAGGTCGGTGGCTACCTGCGCGGCCGCCCGGGAGGCGAACCACGGGCGGAACAGCGCCTGGAGGACCTCCCGGTACTCGTACCGGTTCGTCTCCAGGGCGAAGTCCGTGCCGAGCGAGGTCTCCAGGGCGGCGACGACCTCGGTCATCCCGGTGACCTGCACGAGGTTGCCCCACTGCCGATTGGTGATCGCCGTGATCATCACGTGGCGGTCGTCGGCGGTGCGGTAGTCCGTGCCGAAGGACCCGAAGATGTGGTTGCCGTGCTTGGTGCGTTCCCCGGCCGGCTGGAGGGTCTCCGAGTACCAGCCGAGGTTCGCGACGGCCGACAGGGCGACGTCCTTGAGCGCGATCTCCTCGTAGATCCCGCGCCCGGTGCCCGCCCGGTGCAGCAGGCCCGCGACGACCGCGGTGACGGCCGCCTGACCGCACACGAGGTCCCAGGCCGGCAGCACGTGGTTGACGGGGCCGTCGACCCCGAGGGGACCCGTGACGAGCGGGATGCCGACCTCGGCGTTGACGGTGTAGTCGACGCCCGGACCGCCGTCGGCCGACCCCTGGACCTTCACGTGGACGAGGTCCTCGCGGCGGGCGCGCAGCACCTGGTCCGAGAGGAACGGGCGGCCGACGTTGTTCTCGACGAACACGCCGGAGCCCTCCCCCGGGGAGGTGATGAGCGCCTGCGCGAGTTCCTGCCCCTCCTCGCTGCGCAGGTCGATCGCGACCGACCGCTTGGAGCGGTTGAGGGTGTTCCAGTAGATGGAGCGGCCCTCGGGCGTGATCGGCCAGCGGTCGATGTCGGGTCCACCCTTGATCGGGTCGATCTTGATGACCTCCGCACCCAGCTGACCGAGGGCCAGCGTGGAGGAGGGACCCGCGACGAAGGAGTCGTTCTCGAAGACGGTGATGCCGTCCAGGGGGCGGACGGGCATGTCAGGCCTCGACGCGCTCGAACACGGCCGCCAGGCCCTGTCCGCCGCCGATGCACATGGTCTCGAGGCCGTAGCGGGCCTCGCGGCGCTCCATCTCCCGGGCGAGGGTGGTGAGGATGCGGACGCCGGTGCAGCCGACCGGGTGGCCGAGCGAGATGCCCGAACCGTTGACGTTCATCCGGGCGAAGTCGTCCTTCCCGAAGCCCCACTCGCGGGTGACGGCCAGGGCCTGGGCGGCGAAGGCCTCGTTGAGCTCGATGAGGTCGAGGTCCTTCATCTCCAGGCCGGCCTTGGCGAGTGCCTTGGCGGTCGCCGGCACCGGGCCGATGCCCATACGGTGCGGCTCGACACCGGCCACGCCCCAGCTCACGAGCTTGACGAGCGGCTTGAGGCCGAGTGCCTCCGCCCTCGCACGCGTCGTGACGATGGTGGCGGCCGCGCCGTCGTTCTGCCCCGACGCGTTGCCGGCGGTGACCGTGGCGGCCTCGCCGAACTGCTTGGCCATGATCGGCTTGAGCTTGGCGAGCGACTCGAGGGTCGCGCCCGGACGGATGTGCTCGTCCGTGGTGATCTGCTGCTCGGGTTTCTTGCGGGTGGCCGGGATCGTGACGGGCACGATCTCCTGGGCGAAGGTGCCGTTCTCGGTGGCGGCGGTCGCGCGGCGGTGGGACTCGACGGCCAGCTCGTCCTGCTCCTCACGGCTGATGCCGTACTCCTCGCGCAGGTTCTCCGCGGTCTCCAGCATGCCGCCGGGGACCGGGTAGTTCTTGCCACCGGCGGTGAGGCGACCGCGGACCAGGCCGTCCTTGAGCTCGACGTTGCCGCCGCGCACGCCCCAACGGATCTCCTCGTTGAAGAAGGGGGCGCGGGACATGGTCTCGGCACCACCGGCGATCACGAGCTCGGCGGCGCCGGTCGCGATCGCGCCCATGCCGTCGACGACGGCCTGGAGTGCGGAGCCGCACCGGCGGTCGACCTGCTTGCCGGGCACCGAGGTGGGCAGGCCTGCGTCGAGTGCGACCACGCGACCGATGGCCGGGGCCTCCATCTGCGGGTAGCACTGGCCGAAGATGACGTCGTCGACGACCTCCGGATCGATGCCGGTGCGGTTCACCAGTTCCTTGACGACGGTCGCGCCCAGGACCTCCGGTGCGATGTCCTTGAACTGCCCGCCGTAGCCGCCGACGGCGGTACGCAGGGGCTCACAGATGACGATGTCTTCGGACGACATGGGATCTCCTCCAGGGGTCGTGGGCCGCCGGGGCGGAGGCCCGTGTGTCGTGAGGTCACTGGCGGCCGGATCGCCACGTCCGTGTGACGTCCTTATCGACCGTTCAATGCCTACTCTGGCACGCGGATTATTCCGGTGCAAGTGACAAGTCGAGGAGAATTATGTACTCAATCGGAATAAATGCATGTGGGAGCCGCCCCCGAGGCGCCCTGCCCTCCCGAAGAAGTCCGCGGACCCCGCCGCCGGGGCTCGGGTGGTGTTGGATTCAGCCCTGCGCAGCCGGTGGGGTGCCGGGTTCGGGGCGGCGTTGAACTCAGTCCTCCGGACCGACCGTGGGCACCGCCTGTTCGGCGGCGCGGAGCACCTCGTGGAGGGCCGGGTTGTCGTCGTCCTCGCGGTGGGCCAGGTAGACATGGATGGGGTCGTGCTCGACGTCGAGCGGGATCGTCACGAGGTTGGGGTCGTTGAACCCGCCGACCACCGAGTCGTAGGTGATCGTGATGCCCAGCCCGGTCGAGACGAGGGAGAGGACCATCCAGGAGTCGGGCGCCTCCTGGACGACGTTCGGGGTGAACCCGGCGCGGAACGCCCAGTGCTGGATGAGCTCGCGCATGTTCGAGGTCGGGTTCGTGGGCAGGAGGATCAGTTCCTCCGTGGCGAGTTCCGCGAGGTCCACGCGCGCGCGCCCGGCGAAGTGGTGGTCGGCCGGCACCACGACGACGGGGCGTTCGGTCATGACGGGACGGCCGGTGATCCGCGGGGGTGCCGCCTGCCAGCGGACGAGGGCGAGGTCGAGCTCGCCGTCGATGAGGCCGGCGAGCGCCTCGTGGGCGAAGGTCTGGGACTCCAGGCGTAGGGAGATCCCGGGTCGGCGGCGGCGCGAGAGCTCGGTGATGCGGGCGACCATCGTGTGGGAACTCGCCCCGGCGAACCCGAAGCGCACGTGCCCGATGTCGCCAAGGGTCGCGAGCTTGATCGACTCCTTGGCGGTCTCGCAGCTGGCGAGCACCTCGCGCGCGGGTGCCACGAGGGCCTGGCCGGCGGGGGACAGGGTGACGGAGCGGGTGGTCCGGCGGAACAGGTCGGCGCCGAGTTCGCGCTCGAGCTGCCGGATGGTCCGACTCAGTGGCGGCTGTGCCATGCCCAGGCGTTCGGCGGCGCGGCCGAAGTGCAGCTCTTCCGCGACGGCGAGGAAGGCTCGGATCTGGTGGATCTCCATGTGGTCCTCTTCGGGAGGGGGCTGGATCCCGGAATTATTGCACAAACGGGCACAAATCCCAGTGGTATTCGTGTTCGGGATGACTTAATCTGGAGCGGACCGACGAGTGGCCCAGGTCATACGCACGCGTGCTCCGAACGACCCACGACCGTGCGCGGAGTCCTGGTCCCTCGAAAGCATCCTCCCATCCCCACCGGAAGCAGTCATGACCACGGACAAAGTCGTCTCCCTGTCGCAGGCTGTCGAACAGCACGTGCACCACGGTGACACGGTCGCCCTCGAGGGCTTCTCCCACCTCATCCCTTTCGCCGCCGGACACGAGATCATCCGACAGGGCCTCACCGATCTCACCTTCTGCCGGATGACCCCGGATCTCATCTGCGACATGATGCTCGCCGCCGGGTGCGTGTCGAAGCTCGTGTGCTCCTTCTTCGCCAGCGGTTCCGCCGGGTCCCTGTACGAGGTGCGCCGCCGCCTCGAGCACCACGACCCCGCCCCACTGGAGGTCGAGGAGTACTCGCACCACGCCATGACCCTGCGCTACCACGCCGGGGCCGCCCGCCTGCCCTTCGTGCCCATCCGCTCCTTCGCCGGGTCCGACCTGCCGAAGGTCAATCCCGACATCAAGGTCGTCGAGGACCCCTACACCGGCGGCTCCACCTACGTCGTCCCGCCTCTCAACCCGGACGTCACGATCATCCACGCCCAACGGGCCGACCGGGCCGGCAACGTCCAGATATGGGGCATCACCGGGTGCCAGCAGGAAGCCGTCTACGCCGCCGACCGCGTGATCGTGGTCGTCGAGGAGGTCGTCGACGCCGAGGTGGTCCGGGCCGATCCCAACCGCACCCTCGTCCCGGCCCACGCCGTCGACGCCGTCTGCGTCGTCCCTCAGGGAGCCCACCCCTCCTACGTGCAGGGTTCCTACGACCGCGACTGCGCCTTCTACCGCGAGTGGACGCCGATCTCCAAGGACCCGGCCCGCTTGCAGGCGTGGCTCGACACCCACGTGCGGAACACCGCCGATCACGCGGAGTACCTGGACGTGCTCGGTCGCGACCGGATGGCCCGCCTCGCCGTCGCACCCCGCCCCTCCGGCGTCGTCGACTACGGCCGCCGGATCACCCCGGGGACCACCCGGGCCGATCGGACCGAGGAGGTCCCCGCATGACCCCGCACGACCACCCCACCGTCGCCGCCGACTACTCGCAGACCGAGCTCATCGTGTGCGCCGCGGCGGCGATGCTCGAGGGGAAGTCGACGGTGTTCGCGGGGATCGGCCTGCCGACGCTGGCCGTGGACCTCGCGCACCGGACGGTGAACCCCGACATCCAGCTCGTCTACGAATCCGGCGTCACCGGTGCCCATCCCGAGGCGATGGCCGAGGGGATCGCCGACTCCGTCGTCGTCTCCGGCGCCGAGGCGGTCGTGAGCATGCAGGCCCTGTTCGGGTACGTGCTGCAGGGCGGCAACGTCGACGTCGGGTTCCTCGGTGCGGCCCAGATCGACCGGCACGGCTCGCTCAACACGACGGTGATCGGTGACTGGGAGAAGCCGATGGTGCGCCTGCCCGGCTCCGGGGGCGCCTCGGACATCATGGGCAACGCCGGTGAGGTGTTCGTCGTCATGCGTCGACACGACCCGGACTCGTTCCCGGCCGCTCTCGACTTCGTCACCTCGCCCTCGCCGGTCGCCGCCCGGGAGTCCGGGGTCGGCATCCAGCCGGCCGGACACGGGGTGTCGGTCGTCATCACCCCGCTCGGGGTGTTGGAGCGCACGGACACGTACGGCGAGCTCGTCCTCACCCACACCCACCCGGGTGTGACGGTCGACCAGGTGCGCGCCGCCACCGGCTGGGACCTGGCGGTCGCCGACACGGTGGGGACGACGGCGGAACCGACGACCGAGCAGGTGCGACTGTTGCGCGAGGAGATCGACACGGTGCGGTTGTACCTGCGGTAGGGAGCGCCCAGTGGACGGTTAGAGACTGTCCAGTGGAAGGTTAGAGACTGCCCAGTGGACGGGTCCGGGGTAGGGCGGCTGCCCGCAGGCGCCTCGGCGGCGCGGAGTACGACGACGAGCCCACGTGGGAGGACCACGGGGGACGGAAGAGAAGAGAAGGTAGCAGGAGTGGACGAGAAGGCACAGCAGGTGCGGGAGATGTTCGGGCGGACCGGGAACGGGCCGCTGGCGGGGCTGGTCGTGGCGGACTTCGCCCGGGTGCTCGCCGGACCGATGGCGACGATGATGCTCGCGGACCTCGGTGCCACCGTCATCAAGGTGGAATCACCCGGGGGTGACGACACGCGCGCGTGGAAGCCGCCGGTGCGGGACGACGACGCGACCTACTACCTGTCGGTCAACCGGAACAAGATCGACGTCGTCCTCGACTTCCGGGACGAGGACGACCTGGCGCTCGCCCGGGAGCTCGCCCTCCGGGCGGACGTGCTCGTGGAGAACTTCAAACCCGGGGGCCTCGCCAAGTACGGGCTCGACCACGACACGGTCGTGAAGACCAACCCCTCGATCATCTACTCCTCGGTCACCGGGTTCGGCTCGCACAACCCGATGCCCGGTTACGACCTGCTCGTCCAGGGGCTCTCCGGCTTCATGTCGATCACCGGCGACCCGGAGGGTGAACCGCAGCGGGCGGGGGTGGCGATGTTCGACGTCATGACCGGACTGCACACGACGATCGGGATCCTCGCCGCACTCCAGCACCGGAACGCGACCGGGGAGGGGCAGAAGGTCGACACGAACCTGCTGTCGTCCGCGCTCTCGGGACTGGCGAACCAGACGAGTGCCTACGTTGCCGCCGGCGTCGTGCCGCAGCGGATGGGCAATGCACACCCGAGCGTCTACCCCTACCAGCCCTACCCGACGGCCGAGGGTGAGCTCATCGTCGCGTGCGGCAACGACAAGCAGTTCGCGGTGCTGGCCGCCTGCTGCGGCCACCCGGAATGGGCGGAGGACCCGCGGTTCGCCCGCGCGCACGACCGGATCGACAACCGGGCCGTTTTCGACCCGATCCTGTTGGAGGCGCTCGCGCAGAAGGACGCCCAGGAGTGGTACCGGATCTTCTCCGAGGCCGGACTGCCCTGCGCGCCGATCAACACGATCGGGCAGGGCGTGGACTACGCGGAGGAGCTGGGCCTCGAACCCGTGGCGATGACACGCACGGGGGAGCGGGAGATCCCGACCGTGCGCAACCCGATCCGACTGTCGAAGTCGCCGGTCACCTACGACCTGGCGCCGCCGGCCCTCGGGCAGGACTCGGAGGCCGTCAAGGAGTGGCTGTCCCAGGAGTGGGACCGGCGGTGACCGGCGCGGGTGAGGGCGGGGGCCGGGGCGCCTCGTCGGCGGGTGGGGGCCCGGAGGGCGTGAGGCCGGAGCCGGGGAGGCTCGCGTACCTGGCGCTCCTGGCCACCACCATGATCGGCACCCTGTCCGGCAACGTCATCAACGCGCCGCTCGCCGCGATCCGTGCGGACTTCGGGGTGGCGGAGGACAAGGCGGTGCTCGCCGTCGCGGCCTTCACCCTCGCGATGGTCGTCTTCGTGCCGCTGGCCGGCTGGTTGTGTGACCGGTTCGGGTCGATCCGGGTGCTGCTCGTGGGCATCGTGCTCATGGTGCTCGCGCAGGGACTCGCCGTCTTCAGCGTCAACCTCGAGATGCTCGTGGCCCTGCGGGTGGCCCAGGGTGCGGCCTGCTCGACCTTCCCACCCGGCGTGCAGCGTGCGCTCGTCGACCTGTTCCCCTCGAAGGGGCCGGCGGCGCTCGCGGCCTGGGCCTCGGCGATCGGGGTGGGACAGGCGATCGGGCCGCCGCTCGGCGGGTTCGTGTCCGACCTGGTCGGATGGCGCGGCGTGTTCGTCGTCCAGGCGGTCTTCTGCGCCGTCGTCGCGCTCGTCGTGCTCACCCAGGTCCCCCGGGGGCCGGGGCGGCCGACGCCGGTGCACCGGGCGGGGATGCTCGCGCTCATGCTCGCCATGGGCGGGGCCAGCGTGTTCGTCACGCTCGTCGGGCAGCGGGCGGGGCTCACCTGGGAGATCGTGTCCGGTGTGGTCGCGGCGGCGTGCATGGTCGCGTTCCTGCTGCTGTCGGTGCGCCACCCGGAGTCCCTGCCCACCCCGCGCTCACTGCTGGAGAAGCGGTTCCTGCGCGCCACCGTCGGGGCGTGGGCACCCATGCTCGTCATGGGTGTGACGCTCGTGAGTCTGCCGCTGTACCTGGCCGAGATCGTGGGCCTGAGTTCCGGGTGGGTGGGCCTCGTGATGTTCACGATGGCGCTCGCCATGGCCGCCTCCGGGCGGATGAACGCCACCTTCGGACGGCGCTACTCCCTGCGTGTCGAGGCGGAGGCCGGCCTCCTGGTGCTCGGTGCCGCCGCGCTCGTCCTCGGGTTCTGGACGCGGGCGGGCTTCCGGCGGTTCGAGGCCGGCGGCGGTGAGGTGCTCTTGTCGACCGGTGGTGCCGGCGCGGGCGGTGCCGGAGGATTCGGCGTGGGTGCGGGGTCCGGTGGGGTGGCCGGCGACGTGGTGCTCCAGATCGCGGGCATCGTCGTGCTCCTGGCGCTCATGGGCTCGGCCCTCAACGCCGCCCAGAGCACCGCGGCCTACTCGATCTCCCGGTCGGAGACCGCGCGGAACCCCATGGCCTTCGGGATCCACAACACCTCACGGTTCCTGGGCATGGCGATCGGCTACGCCTGGGCCGCGCTCGTCTACCCGACCGGCGGGTTCGTGCTCCTCTTCGTGGGCGCCGCGCTGGTGGCCCTCTTCGCCTGGGCGGTCGTCCTCATCGGAGGCCCCCTGGAGGACTAGCGCCTCTCTCCTCTCGTAGTGATCGACTGTGCGTAGTTTGGCGTCCTGACCCCTGTCGGACGCCAAACTGCGCACAGTCGATTCACAACTCTTCGTATGTTCGTTTAATGCGATTAGATTGTGTTTGTGGTCGAATCGCGTCGTGCGCATGAATGTGAGACGGGTGTGAAAGCGGTGTCCCGCGAGCTCCCGGTGGTCTTCGCGCCCGGGGATGCACAAGAGTACGGGGTGTCCAGCCACCGGAACCGGTCGCGGGGCGGCGCGGATCTGAGCATCTACGGGACGCGCGGTGGGAGCGTGACGCGGACGATCGACCGGAGTTTCGGGGACTACCGACAGTGGGGCGATCATGATCACCCCGTCGGTGACGTGCCGCGCCGGGGCGACGGCGGCCGAGGCGGCCGAGGCGGTCTCCGGAGAGGTCGTCGTCCGCGGGACGACGACCCCGGTTTTCCCACGGAGAGGCGCCTCGTCCCGTTCTGGGCGGACGACTGGTGGGAGAACACCTATGCCGCGGTGCGGGCATTGGAGACCACGCGGCCCGACGTCGCCCTGACGGGAGTGTCCGCAGCGGAGTTCGTGGGACTCTCGGTACCCGCACACTTCCGCGAAGGTCCACTGCGAGTCCTCGCCCGATCGACGCTTCGGAGGAAGGGGTTCCGGGTCCGACGGTCGGAGCGGAGGAACGTGCAGGACTTCTTCGGTGTGCCGGTCAATCATGTCGCCTGGATCGTGACGGAGTGTGCCGTTGATCTGAACGAGGACGAACTGGTGGTCCTCATGGAAGGGCTCGTGGGCCCGTGGCGGCGGGAAGAACCACTCGTCGGACTCGCGACTCTTCGTGGTTTCGTGAAATCGAATGGCACCAAGGGGGCACGCGGGCGTCGACGACTCCTGGACGCTGTCGATCGGGTCCGTACGGGTGTGGCGTCGCCGCGCGAGTCACGCCTACGTCTGGCGTTGATGGCCGAAGGTCTTCCCGAACCGACGGTCGCTCCGGCGATCCATCTCCCGGGTTTCGGCGTCGCCCATCCCGATCTCGTCTACGAGGACTCGAAGGTGGTCGTGGAGTACGACGGGAGTCATCACTGGGAGGACCCGGAGCAGCGGCTGTGCGATCTCCGCCGGCAGCGCGCGCTGGAAGCGGCCGGGTACACCGTCATCCATGTGACCAAAGGCGAATCGATCGCCTATATCGCCGCCGAGGTGCGAAGGCTTCTGGGGCCCAGCACGTCAGGCGAAACGACTGTGCGCAGTTTGGCGTCCGACAGGGGTCAGGACGCCAAACTGCGCACAGTCGATTCGTGGGACGTTCAGACCCCGCCGACCAGACCCTTGCCGCCGTCGAGCGTGAGCACCTGACCGGTGACCCAGGAGGCCTCGTCGGACAGGAGGAAGGCGGCGGCCGCGGCGATGTCCTCCGGGACGCCCAGGCGCTTGAGCGGGTAGGAGGCTGCGACCTTCTCCTCGCCGGCCTCGTAGAGCTT
>NZ_JBDIUY010000036.1:0-3313 GCF_040212315.1 Brevibacterium litoralis
AGGAGGCCTCGTCGGACAGGAGGAAGGCGGCGGCCGCGGCGATGTCCTCCGGGACGCCCAGGCGCTTGAGCGGGTAGGAGGCTGCGACCTTCTCCTCGCCGGCCTCGTAGAGCTTCTCCGCGAACTTGGTCTTCACGACCGCGGGCGCCACGCCGTTGACGCGGATGTCCGGGCCGAGCTCCATGGCCAGCTGCTTGGTGATGTGGATGAGCATCGCCTTGGACGAGCCGTAGAAGCCGATGCCCTCGGGCTGGCCGAGACCGGCGACGGAGGCGACGTTGACGATGCTGCCGCCACGCTCCTTGAAGGAGGCCTGGTAGGCCTTCTGGGTCCAGGACAGTGCGGAGAGATCGTTGACCTCGAACACCTTGCGGGCCGCGCCGAGGTCGAGCTCGACCATCGGGCCGTAGACGGGGTTGATGCCGGTGTTGTTCACCAGCACGTCGAGGGGGCCGAAGGTCTTCTGGACGAGTTCGATCGCCTCGTCCTGGTGGTCGGGGTTGTCGGCCTTGCCGGCCAGCGCGATGGCCTTCTCGGGGCCGCCCAGCTGCTCGACGGCGGCGTCGAGGGCCTCCTGGCCACGGGCCGTGATGAGGACGCGGGCACCCTCGTCGACGAGGCGCTGGGCGATTCCCAGGCCGATTCCGCGCGAGGCGCCGGTGACGATCGCGGTCTTGCCCTCGAACCGGGCTGCGGTGGTGCTCATGTGAACTCTCCTTCGAGTCGGGGATCGGGGTCGTGCCAGGGAGCGCGGATCGGTGCTCGCAAGTCGACCCGAACGAACGTTCACCACACTACAAGGATCGGCGTGCCCGAGGGGAGTGCCGGGAGTGGGCCGAGGCGCCTCGGGGGCGGATGTCCGGGTGACCCCTCACTTCACGTCGCGGAAGAACCAGCACCGATCGGTGGGGACGGTGGCGTCGAGGAGTTCGGCCTCGATCCCGCCGAAGTCGTAGGGCAGCGGGTCCCCGGGTTCGAGGACCAGGAAGCCGGCGCGGTGGAAGAAACTGCCGCGTTCCTGCGGGCAGGCCCCGGTCACGAGACTGCGGGTGGGCATCCCCACCTGGGAGAGGATCTGTGGGACGAGCCCCAGGACCACCGTGGCGATGCCCGTGCTGCGGTGGGCCGGCGCGGTCGCCAGGGCCCGGACGAACAGCGCGGTGCCGTTGTCGTAGTTGACGGCGGTGACGACGGCGACCGCGGCGAGCTCACCGTCGGGTGTGCGGACGACGGTGCCGGAGTCCTGGTCGCCGAGGGTGAAGTCGGGGAGGGCGAGGGCGTCGCGGACGAGCTCCTGGGCGTCCGCGCGACCCTCGTCCACGAGCATGTCGAAGGAGTACCCGGCGTCGACGAGCGAGCGGGCGTAACGCAGGTGGCGCTTCTTCACGGCCTCGTCGTGCAGGCCGGGGTACAGAGCAGGCATGGGGGTCCTCGTGCGGTAAGTGGGTGGCATGGTGCATCGGTCGTCGGGTGCCCGGCCACGGTACCGGGTGGGAGGGCACGGCACGCGTGGAACCGTATCGCCGTGTATGTCGTGCGGCGTAGATCCACCCGAATCGGCCCGATCCCTCGTAGCGTGGGCCCATGGACCCCATTCGCAACCCCTATGCACCGGGCGCCGGGCAGCGTCCGCCGGAGCTCGCCGGGCGCGACGCCGAGATGGACATGTTCCAGGTCGTGCTCGAACGGATCCAGCGCGGGCGACCCGAGAGGTCGCTCGTCCTCACGGGCCTGCGCGGCGTGGGCAAGACGGTGCTGCTCAATTCGCTGCGGTCGTCGGCGGTGCGGGCGCGGTGGGGGACGGGCAAGATCGAGGCGCGTCCCGGCGCGGAGTTGCGCCGACCGCTGTCCGCGGCCCTCCACCAGGCGATCCGCGAGCTCGGGATCCGCGACGAGGAATCGCGTCGGCACGTGCTGGGCATCCTCAAGTCCTTCGCCCAGCGCAGCACCCCGTCCGACGCCAAGCTGCGCGACAAGTGGCAGCCGGGCATCGACGTGCCGGCCGTGTCGGGACGGGCCGACTCCGGGGACATCGAGATCGACCTCGTCGAACTCTTCTCGGACATCGCCGGCCTGTCCCTCGACGTGGGCAAGGGGGTGGCGGTCTTCATCGACGAGATGCAGGACCTGGGAGCCGACGACGTCTCCGCACTGTGCGCTGCCTGCCACGAGATCTCCCAGCAGGGACTGCCCTTCGTGGTCGTGGGTGCGGGGCTGCCGCACCTGCCGGCGGTCCTGTCCGCCTCGAAGTCGTACTCCGAACGCCTGTTCCGGTACCGCCGGATCGATCGCCTCGACCGGGAGGAGGCGGACCGCGCTCTCCGCACCCCCGCCCTGGAGGAGGGCGCAGATTTCACCGCCGAGGCGCTCGACGCCCTCTACACCGCCACCGACGGCTACCCCTACTTCGTGCAGGCCTACGGGAAGGCGGCCTGGGACGTGGCGCCCCGCAGCCCGATCAGCGCCGAGGACGTGCGGGTCGGCGCCCCGAGTGCCCAGGCGGAGCTGGCCGTCGGGTTCTTCGGATCCCGCTACGAGCGGGCCACGCCCGCGGAGCGCG
This sequence comes from Brevibacterium litoralis, assembly GCF_040212315.1. Lineage (NCBI taxonomy): Bacteria > Bacillati > Actinomycetota > Actinomycetes > Micrococcales > Brevibacteriaceae > Brevibacterium > Brevibacterium litoralis. Next base: position 2,561 of record NZ_JBDIUY010000036.1, read on the forward strand.
AGTACATGCGGGCCCTCGCCGACCTCGAAGTGGTCGGGAAGGCGGGTACGTCGGGGGAGGACCCCGCTGCCGAGGCGCACGCGCACTCCGCGGACGAGGCTCGGTCGGGTGCCGAAGACGGGGGCGGTGCTGAGGCCGCGGATGGTGGGCCCGCCGAGGCGCCCCAAGGGGTGGCGACCAAGGACCTGGCCGTACATCTGGGTCGGAAGCCCCAGTCCCTGTCCCCGGCTCGCGACGGTCTCATCAAGAAGGGACTCGTGTACTCCGCGGAGCGTGGGCGGATCGCATTCACGGTGCCGCATTTCGGGCGGTACCTGCGCGGCCAGAACGGGTGAGGCAGTTCACCCTCTTTCGGTTTGCTCCTGGCTGCGCCGAACGCATAGAGTTCTATCTCGTTCGCCGCCACGGTAGGCGGGGAACGACAATCGAATCTCCACCCGACCGGGTGACGGGCAGGGACTTCCGAGTCCGTGTTTCTCCTGGTCAGCCCGGGTGCCGGCCACCATCGTGTGGTCAGGGTCACACGGGCAGGATTTGGACCGGATGCCGGTCCGGGTCTAGGATGGAGAAGTTGCCTCACCACGAGGCCGACACGAACAGGACATGAACCTTCAGGTCCATGCGTCTGGATGTGCGGGGGTAGTGGTGGTGAGCGTCTGTTCTTTGAGAACTCAATAGCGTACCTAGTACTTCCATTCGTGATGGTGCCAAACAATTGGTCTCCAGGCCAACTATTTCACCCGCGTGTCGCAC
>NZ_JBDIUY010000037.1:0-114769 GCF_040212315.1 Brevibacterium litoralis
TGTGCGCACACGACATCTCACACCGTTTCCTGCAACTCACGTTCCGCGCGGTGTCACATCCAGAGGATCGGCGTCGCGTCCTTCTCGGTGACGAAGGCGGCCGGATCGCAGGCACGGACGGTCGCGTCGACGCGGTACTTGATCTTGCGCATGGCGTACTGCCCGCGCTCCTTGCCCTCGTCCATGTGCCAGTCGGTGAACCCGAAGACGACGCGATGGTTCCGCTCGTCAGGCATGACGACGACGGCCTCCCAGTCGTAGCGCGGCAGATGGCCGGTGAGCTTCCCGAGCGCACGGGAGAATGTGCTGCGCGGCCGCCCGAGCAGTCCGTAGCGGATGTGCTGCTCGGTCTCCTCGATGATCTCGAGTCCGTCGAAGTGCTCGTCCTCCCCGAGGATGAACCGGTGGATCTGGGTGCGGAACAGGTCGGGGTCGACGTCCGTCGCATAGTGCCACGACCGACCGGTGAAACGGACCGGCGCAGGTGCCCCGACCGTCGCGACCACGGCGTCGGGTCCCGCGCTACCGCCGATCGTCACGCTCCCGCGGTCACGGTTCCGGACGCCGGAGGGCGCCTGCGCGGACCGCTCCGCCAGCTGCCGCACGAACCGGTTCCCCAGCCACGTGATGACCAGCAGACCTGCCAGAACACCGAGCACCGCCACCAGAACAGCCATCTCGCTCCCTCTCCCCGTCCTGTCCCCTCACGGGACCCGAGCGCGGCCGGACCGCGGTCGAAAGTTTCCGTCGTGTGAAATCGACGTTACGACTGGTTCGGCCGAAATGGGACCCGGAACAGGCATCGCCTTGCTCACAGCCCATATCGCGGGCAACCCTTCCAAATCCGAAGGATCCGCCCTCCCGCCGGCGAGGCGCCCCACCCCCACTCACACCCCGCGCGCTCCGCGTCCGCCCCGGGGCGCCGGCCTCGGCCGCAGAATGTGGCATTTATGCAGGTCAGGACAGGCGAAGCCGCAGTTCCCGCACCTCCGTCCGATGCCCCGAGGACAACATCGGCTCACCCTCCATTCATCCGCATTCCACAGACCGGAAAGACTTACTCGCGAGTAACAAGGCCCGCGCGCACTCGCCTGTGACCAAGAACACGTGACGACGAGTGGTGGGTACCGTCACGCCGCGCGACCCGCACCACGCGCGCAAACCGTCATGTGGAACGACAGAAGCGACCAGAGCCGTCCACTGGGCAGTTCCTCCCATCGAGTGGGCGCTCCCTCCCGCCCACTGGGCACTGCCCGACACAGAACCGCCGCCGAGGTGCCCTGCACGTGGCATGTCACGTGCAGGGCACCTCGGCGGCGGGATCTACTGCCCAGTCGACGGCAGGGAGCGCCCGCTCGACAGCAGGAAGCGCCCGGTCGACGGTGGGGAGACCGTCAGGCGATCTCGTTCTCGTAGTCGGCGTCCTTCGTCTCGCGGCACAGCGCGATGAAGACGGCGCAGACGGCGGAGGCGAGGGCGACGTAGACACCGACGGACCAGATCGACCCGCCCTCGTTCTGCCACAGGGCGATGAGCACGAAGGGCGCGGGGCCCGCGCCGATGACCGAGCCCATGTTGTAGGCGATCGCCGAACCCGTGTAGCGGACGTTGACCGGGAAGAGTTCGGGCAGGAAGGCGGCCATCGGGCCGAAGGTGAGGCCGACGAAGGCGAAACCGACGACGAGCGCGACGACGACCCCTGCCGTCCCGGCGGTGAACAGAGGCTGGGCGACGAGCCCGTAGACGATCGACAGGGCCGTGCCGATGAGCAGGATCCTCTTGCGGCCGAACCGGTCGGTGAGGAACCCGGAGGCGAAGATCGCCGCGGCGAAGGCGAGCTCGCCGATGATGAGGTAGGTGAGGAACTCGGTCTTCTCGTACCCCAGACCCGGCACGAAACCGGTCGGATCGAAGGAGTTCCCGGCAGCCGCGGCGGCCGCAGCGGCCTGCTCGACCGTCGCCGGGGACGAACCCCAGGTGAGGGTGAACGAGGTCATGAAGTAGAAGACGACGTAGGTGCCGACCATCGCCATGGTGCCGAGGATCAGCGGCCACCAGCTGGTCCGGAACACCTGACCGAGTGGCGCCTTGGCGACCTTCTGGGCCTCCTCGGCCTTCTGAAAGGCCGGGGTCTCCATGAGCTGGAACCGGACGTACAGACCGACGGCCACGAGCAGCGCGGAGAGCAGGAACGGCACACGCCAACCCCAGCTCAGGAACGCCTCCTCGGAGACCAGGGCGGCGATCGCGAGGAACACGAGGTTCGCGCCGATGAAGCCGGCCGGCGCACCGAGCTGCGGGAAGATGCCGAACAGCGCACGCTTGCCCTTCGGCGCGTTCTCGGTGGCCAGGAGCGCCGCACCCGACCACTCGCCACCGAGACCGAGCCCCTGGGCGAACCGCAGGATCACGAGGAACAGTGGCGCGAGGATCAACCAGCCGGGCGCATGTGCCGTCGGCAGCACACCGATGAGGACGGTGGCCAGGCCCATGATGAGCAGCGAGGCGACGAGCGTCTTCTTCCGTCCGATCCGGTCACCGAAGTGCCCGAACAGCACCGAGCCGAGCGGCCGGGCGACGAAGGCGACACCGAAGACCGCGAAGGACGCGAGCAACTGCGTGGTCGACGTCTGGTTGGGGAAGAAGAGCGCCGGGAAGACGAGCGAGGATGCCGTCGCGTAGGCGTAGAAGTCGAAGAACTCGATCGTCGTTCCGACCATCGAGGCGGTGAGGACACGCCCCGGGGTGTTCGCCTTGCGGGCGGCGGCGACCTTGGCGCTGTCGCCGGTCGTCGTGACCTCCGCAGAGGCCTGGTCGTTCGTCACGGACATGGATGTGTACCTCGAGGAAGCGTGAGTGGCGCGGAATGGACGAGGCACGACAGTACGCCGACGTCTCACGAAGTGAACATCGGTCCACATAGTGGGAAAAGGGCCCGGCCTGCGCCACAGCCCCCTCATCAGCTCAAGACGGCCCGTCGGGCCGCACCACGACGCCAACGAGGCGCCTGCGGAGTGCACATGTGACGCGCACTCGGCAGGCGCCTCGGGAGCGGGAAGGGGAGGGCTGCGATCCGGGCGGCGAGGCCGCCGGCAGGGTCAGCGATGGACTCAGCAGTGGGGTGCCGGGGCGCGGGCGGCGTCGGGCTCAGCGGTGGGGTGCCGGGGCGCGGGCGGCGATTCGGTCAGCGGGCCTCGGGCCAGTCGAGCCACAGGCCGGGCACACGCTCGCACACGCGGGCGGCGAGGTTGCGCCACCAGTCGACCGGCATGCCGGGATCGTGGTGCCACTGGTGGACCTGGTCGGCGTTGCGCGGGATCGTCATCGGCCAGCGCTCCTCGTTGTCGGCGAATTGCCGGGTGTAGCGCTCGACGACCTCGGACGTGCGGTCGGCGAGGACCGTGAGCTCCTCGGACACCGAGACGGGCACGGGCGACTCGCCGGTCCCCCACTTGCGCACGGTACGCGGGGAGACGCCGAGATGATCGGCCAGCCAGCTGTCTGAGAGGCCGAGGAATTCGCGGGTCGCACGGAAGGTCGCGGAGTTCATGAGAACGGGTGCGTCTGTCTGCATGGGTTGTCACCTGTGGGTCGAGGACTGCGGTGGACGGCCGCCGGGGATGGTCGGTCGTGGTGTACGTCCGGTTCAACTGCTTTCCACCGGAAAGATAATTACATATGGGTAATCACTTGAGAGATATTACCGCCGGTGAGCCTGCTCCGCCCTGTGAAATCACCTACATCGGGAACCGTTCACCACGCGCCCGGGCGTGTCCACTTCACCGCGGAACACACCCCGGAACCATCGGTAGGGGATGATACGAGGGGTGATCTCCCACCGACGGCCCGGCCTGCTCAGCATGCCAGGTCGTGGCCGGTTCCGACAGGGCCTGCGGAGATCCCACGGGCCGGCCCGTGCGCCTGGTCTCGCCACGCGGGCCCGGCCTTCCCGTCACCCCGGTTCCGGGTCATCCTGAACGGATGCGTACCCATGTGTTCCTCGACATCGACGGCGTCCTCGTGATGGAGCCGACCCCGCCCCTCCCACCAGGCCGTCGGTCGGCGGACGTCCGCGTGGCCGACGGAAGGTTCGTCCCGGTGTCCTGGGACGACGGGGTGATCGCCGACCTCGGCGCACGGCTCTCCCACCCCGACACCACCGTCACGACCGTGAGCACCTGGGAACACGACGCACCCGCACTCTTCCGCACTCTCGGCCTCCCGGAAGTTCTCTGGCTGACCCTGCCCGAGGTGCCGATCGACTACTCGAACTCCCCGCAGATCATGGAGCGCAAACGCGCGGCGGTGAGCGCCCACCTGACGAGCGCGGCCGCGGACGACACCATCCCTGACCGGATCCTGTGGATCGACGACCACCACTCCAAGGACCCGGAGACCCGGGCCGCCCTCGCCGCCGAGGTCTCCGCCGAGGCCGGCCCCGACACCTCCACTCTCATCCTCGCCCCTTGGGCCCGTGAGTGCCTCACCGCCGCCCATCTCGACGAGATCCGCGCCTTCCTGGGCTGAGTTCATCGCCGCCCGATCCCCGGCACCCCACCGCTGCTCAGGGCTGAGTAGGACGCCGCCCGGCAGGGGTTGCACAGATCACGTCGAGGAGTAGGATTGTTGAACAATCTTTCGACCGTGCGCCGTCCCACCCGCGTACACCGTCCCACCCGTGAGTCTCGACGAGGAGATCCCCCGTGCCCACCCCCACCATCGACCTCAACTCCGATCTCGGGGAGTCCTTCGGGGGCGTGTCCGTCGGTGACGACGCCGCGATGCTCGACCTCGTCTCCTCGGCGAACGTCGCCTGCGGGTTCCACGCCGGAGACCCCCACGGCATCGCCCGGACCCTCCGCGCCGCAGCCGCACGCGGCGTCACCGTCGGCGCCCACCCCGCCTACCAGGACAGGGTGGGTTTCGGCCGCCGGTTCGTCGACTACGACCCGGCCGAACTCGCCGACGAGGTCCTCTACCAGGTCGGCGCCGTCGATGCGCTGGCCCGCGCGGCCGGTACCCGGGTGCGCTACGTGAAGCCACACGGCGCGCTCTACAACACGATCGTCCACCACGAGGCCCACGCCCGCGCCGTCGTCGAGGGGGTCCGTGCCTTCTCCCCCGATCTCCCGCTCCTCCTTCTCCCGGGCGCCGTCGCCGCGCGGTTCGCGCAGGATGCCGGCCTGCCCGTCGTCCGCGAGGCCTTCGCCGACCGCGCCTACGAACCCGACGGCACGCTTGCCTCCCGCCGCTCACCGGGGGCCGTCGTCACCGATCCCGCCGCCGTCCGCGACCGCGTGGTCCGCATGGCCACCGAGGGCACGGTCCTCGCCCGCGACGGGTCCGTCGTCCACCTCGACACCTCCTCGATCTGCATCCACGGCGACAGCCCCGGCGCCGTCGCGATGGCCTGCGAGGTCCGCGCGGCCCTCACCGAGGCGGGTATCCGTATCGAGGCGTTCGCATGACCCTCCCCCTCCGCGGCGTCCGACCCGTCGGGGACCGTGCCGCCCTCCTGGAGTTCGACGACCTCGAGGCCGTCATGGCCTGGCACGCCGACCTCGGCGCACGCAGGCCTGCCGGGGTCGTCGACCTGGTCGCGGCCGCCCGCACCGTCCTCGTGACGGCTGACGGCCCCCGTCGCCTGGCGGAGGTGCTGGACGAGGTGCGGCGCCGTCCTGTGTCCGCGGGCGCCTCGGCGGCGGGGAAAGAGGTCGAGATCCCGGTCGTCTACGACGGGGAGGATCTCGCGGACCTCGCCGCCCACTACAACATGTCTGCCCCGGCGCTCGTCGCCCGCCACCAGGAGCAGGTGTGGGTCGCGGCCTTCGGCGGGTTCGCACCCGGGTTCGCCTACTGCAGCCCCGTCGACCCCGTTCTCACCTGGGACACGCCGCGGCGCGCCACGCCCCGCACCGCGGTGCCCGCCGGGTCCGTGGCCCTGGCCGGCGGATTCTCCGCCGTCTACCCGCTGGCCTCTCCTGGCGGGTGGCAGTTGATCGGGCGCACCGACGTGGCGATGTGGGACGAGTCCCGCTCCGAGCCCGCACTCCTGGCACCCGGCGACCGGGTCCGCTACCGCGCCGTGCGGGAATCGCTCCGGACCCGCGCCGACTCCGCCGAGGCGCCCTCCACTCCCCACACCACGTCGTCTCATGCCGAGGGCCGGAACCCGGAGGAACGGGACACGGGAATACCCGCCACGGGTTCCACAGAACCTCCGGGGCCCGACGCCCACGACAGCGACCGTTCCGGCACCCCCGCACGCCCCGGTTTCCGTATCGAGGCGACCGGATTGCAGACCCTCGTCCAGGACCTGGGCCGCGCCGGGGCCGGCGACATGGGGGTGAGCCCCGGAGGCGCGGCCGACCGGTCCGCCGCCCGCCGGGCGAACGCACTCGTCGGCAATCCGGCGGGTGCCGCCGTCCTGGAGAACCCGCTCGGGGGCCTGGTCGTCCGGGCCGTCGACGACCTGGTCCTCGCCGTCACGGGGGCGAGCGCCGAACTGCACCTCGACGAGGCCCCGGTCCTGGGGGGCACCCCGTTCGTCGTGCCCGCCGGATCCCGGTTGTCGATCGGCCGGACCACCGCCGGTGCACGGGTGTACGTGGCCGTCCGCGGTGGGGTCGAGGCATGTCGGAGTCTCGGATCGGCCGCCACCGATGTCCTCTCCGGCCTCGGCCCCGACCCGCTCAGGGCCGGTCAGGAACTCCGCGTCGGACGCCCACCCGGCGAAGTGGTCGCGATCGCTGATCCCGCCACATCATGTGCTGGAGACTCAGCGGAGTCCGCCGGCGGAACCCGCGATTCCTCAGCACCTGATTCCCGCGCCTCCGCGGCAGGGTCCACCGCCCGCCTCCGGATCGTGCCGGGACCGCGGGACGACTGGTTCGCCCCCGGGGAACTCGATCGACTCTGCGCGACGACCTGGCGTGTCTCCCCCGCCTCGAACCGCACCGCACTCCGCCTCTCACCTCAGGGCCCCACGCCCCAGGAGGGCGCATCCGACTCATCGAGTGTGCGCGGATCGGCGTCCGAGTCCCCCGCAGACGCCGATCTGCGCACAGTCGATCAGGCGGCACCTCTCCGCCGCGCTGACGGGTACGAGGGAGTCGAACTCGCGAGCGAGGGGATGGTGGCCGGCTGTCTCCAGGTCCCGCCCGGGGGTGAACCGGTCCTGTTCCTCCGTGACCACCCCGTCACCGGTGGCTATCCCGTCATCGCGACGCTCGTCGCCTCCGAGGTCGACGCCGCCGCCGGGCTCGCACCCGGCGACACCCTCACCTTCACGTGGGACGCTCCCCCGACCGACACTGCCACCCCCGCACACGCTCCGTACCCCACGTCCCGCCCCACACCCCGAGGAGAGTCCCCCATGACCACCGTCCTCATCGCCAATCGCGGCGAGATCGCCGTCCGCATCGCGCGCGCGGCCCGTGACGCGGGGATCACCTCGGTCGCGGTGTACTCGGACGCCGATGCCGACGCCCTCCACACCCGGGTCGCGGACCGTGCGTTCCGACTACAGGGCACCTCGGCGGCGGACACGTACATGAACGTCCCGGCGCTGTTGGACGTGGCGGCCCGCGCGGGAGCGGACGCCGTCCACCCCGGTTACGGGTTCCTCGCGGAGAACGCGGACTTCGCCCGGGCCGTCCGCGCGGCCGGGCTCACGTGGATCGGGCCCGATCCGGAGACGATCGACGTGCTCGGCGACAAGGTGGCCGCCCGCGAGATCGCCCGGTCGGTCGGCGCACCGCTCGCTCCCGGCTCCGACGGCCCCGTCACCGGCTGGGAGGACGCCCGTGACTTCGCCACCGAACACGGCCTGCCGATCGCGGTGAAGGCCGCCTTCGGGGGTGGTGGGCGCGGCATGCGGGTGGCCCGGCGCATGGAGGACGTCGAGGACGCGTTCACCTCCGCGGTCCGGGAGTCGCAGGCGGCCTTCGGGCGGGGCGAGTGTTTCGTCGAGAAGTTCCTCGACCGCCCCCGCCACGTCGAGGCGCAGGTCCTCGCCGACACCCACGGCCAGGTCGTCGTCCTCGGCCTGCGGGACTGCTCCCTGCAACGGCGCAACCAGAAGCTCGTCGAGGAGGCGCCCGCCCCCTTCCTCACCCCCGACCAGCGGGCGGCCGTGGTCCGCGGCGCCCGCGAGGTCGTCGCCGCGGCGGACTACGTGGGCGCCGGCACGGTCGAGTTCCTCGTGGCCGAGGACGGCACGGTCTCCTTCCTCGAGGTCAACACCCGCGTCCAGGTCGAACACCCCGTCACCGAGGCGACCACCGGCGTCGACATCGTCGCCTGGCAGTTCCGGATCGCCGCCGGTGAGCGGCTGGACCTCCCCGTCGACCCCGACACCGGCATGGTCCCGGCCACCGGCCACGCCCTCGAGTTCCGCCTCAACGCCGAGGACGTCGCCCGCGGCTTCGTCCCCTCCCCCGGCACCGTCACCCGCTTCGAGGCGCCCACCGGCCCCGGCCTGCGCACCGACACCGGTGTCACCAGCGGCGGCACGGTGCCCGGCTTCTACGACTCGCTCATGGCCAAGCTCATCGTGTGGGGTGCGACCCGCGAGCAGGCGCTGGCCCGCGCCCGCGACGCCCTCGCCGAGACCGTCATCGAAGGCGTGGCGACCGTCCTGCCCTTCCACCGCGCCCTCGTCGACCACCCCGACTTCACAGCCGCCCGGGGCACCACCGCCGCCGAGGCGTCCTCCCCCGGGCACTCCCCCGCCGCGGGTGCCCCGGGAGACGGGGAACCGGGAGCAGGGGAACAGGGTTCCCGGTTCCGGGTGCACACGCGCTGGATCGAGACGGACTTCGCGGACGCCGTGGAGGAGTTGGCCGAGCGGGCGCGGCGTGCCGACCACGGGGTCGGCACCGGCGACTCGGGGCGTGCGACGTTCACGATCGAGATCGACGGCGAGCGCCACGAACTCGGTCTGCCCCCGGAATTCGTGTCGGCGCTGGCAGCGGGCACGGCCGGTGGAGCATCCGGAACAGGTGGCCGGGCGTCCGGTGCCCGTCGCGACGGGAACACCGTCACGAGCCCCTACGCGGGGTCGCTCGTGTCCTGGGCCGTCGAGGACGGAGCGACCGTGTCGGCCGGTGACACGGTGGCCGTCATCGAGGCGATGAAGATGGAATCGCCCGTCACCACGGAGATCGCGGGGCGTGTCCGGCGTGCCGATCTGTCCCCGGGGGACACGGTCGAACTCGGCACGACCCTCGCGGTCGTCGAACCCGTGGACGACCCGGAAGCGACCCGGTGATGACCGCCGCGACGAGTCCTGTCCCACCCGGAAGCACACCGGAAAGGTCGACGGATGTCGGGACGTCGCCGGGCGACTCGGCAGCGAGCGTGGCCGAACGGGTGATCCGGGAGCGGATCGCTTCGGGCGCGCTGGGCCCTGGCGAGAAACTGGGCGAGGTGGGGCTCGCGGCGGACCTGCAGGTCTCCCGGAACACGCTGCGGGAGGTATTCGCCGCCCTCGACGGTGACGGACTCGTCGACCGGGTTCCGCACCGCGGGGTGTTCGTCGCCTCGCCGGGCCGCGCCCTCATCGACGAAGTGTTCCGCCTGCGGACCCTGCTCGAACCCGCGGCTCTCCTCTGGGCGCCCGATCTCGACGTCCCGGCCCTCCGCACCTGCGTCGACGCGGCCCGCGCCGCCCGTGACCGTGCCGACAACCGTCGACCGGGCACGTCCTCCCCGTCCTCGGGGCACTCCCTCGCCCCCGACGGCGCCGAGGCCGACACGGTGGCGGGCTCCACGGTTCCGTCCCTCGCCGAGGCGAACCAGGAGTTCCACCGCACCATCGTCGCGGCGGCCGGGTCCGCGTACGTCGACGCCGTCGCCGGACGGGCACTCGCGCTCATGCGACTGGCCTTCCACCGGGCGGCCGCGGTGTCCACCGGGTTCCACGAGCCCTATGTCGAGCGCAATGCCGCGATCGTCGACCTCCTCGAAGCGGGCGAGCGCGCCGCGGCGGCCGAGCGCATGCGTGACTATCTCCATCGCGCCCGCGCGGAACTCCTCACGCTCCTGCCCGACTGAGTCGCCGGAGCCGACGGGGCCGACCCGCGCCTACGACCAAAACGTCGTTCGACGGGTCATTTGTCTCGCAGTCACGCAGGACTACGAGACAAATGACCCGTCGAACGACATCGACCTCGCAATCCCGAGGAAGCTCGGCCGGCTCAGGCGAAGAGTGCGTTGAGGCCCAGCCCCGTCCCACCGATGTTCCCGATGTTGAAGACGACGCCACCGATGAACACGAGGGCGGCGAGCACCCAGCCGATCCCCGGCAGGACACGGTTGCCCAGTTCGTTCGCGCGCAGGCCGGTCACACCGATCACCCGCCACACGTCGAGCTGGATACAGATGTCGACGACCACGGACACGACGATCGCGAGCACGAAGGCGGCACCGAGCTGGACGGTGAAGACCGTGGTCTGCGTGATGAAGCCGGGGTCCACGGAGCTCGTGGCCATGAGGAACATCGCGCCGAGGATCGCAGACCGCCCGGCCCCGGCCTTCACCCGATCCGTCACGGACCGGTCGGCGGGCTCCACGCCGGGCGAGTCCCCGGAGGTGTCGGTGGCGCCTGGGCGCACAGGAGTGTCGTCGGGCATGACGGTGACTTTCGCAGGGGGAACGGGAGAAAGAAGAAAGCGCCCGTGGGTCGTGGGGCCGCTGCGGGACCACGTGGGCGCAAATTGTTGAACAACCTAACGGGACCGGGAGGACGCGGGCAATACCCGGGGCACGTGTGGGATGTCATGTGACTCCCCCGGTCCGGGACGGTGTGCACGGCAGGCACTCGCGCGTAGCCTGGACGGGCACGGTCCGTGTCGATCGATCACCAGCGAGCGCCGAACACCGGCGGGCCCCACCGTGCACCCCTCGACGACGATTCCCCCAGGAGACGTATGCCCTCGTCCCGCCCGCCCGAGCACCCGACGGCCCCAGCGCCGGCCCAGGTGACGACACCCACGGACACCGCCGAGGCGCCCGTCCCCCGCCGCGTCGCCGCCTTCGCGATCCTCGCGCTCGCGACGGGCTCGTTCGGGATCGGCGTCACGGAGTTCGCGTCGATGGGCGTGCTACCGCTCATCGCCGAGGGCCTGGGCACCACCGTCCCCGAGGCCGGCCACGCCGTCTCCGCCTATGCGATCGGCGTCGTCGTCGGCGCGCCCCTCATCGCGATGTTCACCTCCCGGTGGAACCGCCGCACGCTCATGCTCGTGCTCATGGCGGTGTTCATCGGCGGCAACCTCCTGTCCATGGTCGCCCCCTCGATGTCGACCCTGCTCGCCGCCCGCTTCGTGTCCGGCCTGCCGCACGGCGGGTTCCTGGGTCTCGGCGCGGTCGTCGCGGCCCGCCTCGTCGCCCCGAACCGCCGCGGCACCGCCATGGCCCGGGTGATGCTCGGGCTCACCGTCGCGAACATCGTCGGCGTCCCGGCGGCCACGGCGCTGGGCAACGGACTCGGGTGGCGGACGGTCTACGGGCTCGTCGCGCTCCTCGGCGTCCTGTCCTTCAGTGCGCTCTTCGCCTGCATCCCGCGCCACGTGCCGCACACTCCGTCGAGCGTAGTCGGCGAGTTCCGGACCCTCGGCCGCACCCAGGTGTGGCTGCCACTCCTGGCAGGTTCCGTCGGCTTCGGCGGCATGTTCGCCCTCTACACGTACATCACGCCGACCCTCACGGAGATCACCGGCGTCCCGCTCGGCGTCATGCCGTGGATCCTCGCGCTGTTCGGCGTCGGCATCACCGTCGGCTCCCTCGTCGCCGGTCCCGCAGTGGACCGCTCGGTCGACCGTTCCGCGTTCGCCGGCGTCATCATCATGGGCGTCGTCCTCCTCGTGTTCGGACTGTTCACCCAGGTCACCTGGGTCGCGATCCTGTGCGTGGGCACCATCGGCATCGGCTCGTCCATGTTCACCACGGCCCTCCAGGCCCGCCTACTGCGCGAGACCCCGGACGCCCCCTCCATGAGCGCGGCCATGAACCACGCCGCGTTCAACCTCGCCAACGCCTTCGGGGCGTTCCTCGGCGGCCTCGTCGTCACCGCCGGGCTCGGGTACCGCGCGCCGGCCCTCGCCGGCATGGGCCTCACCGTCGCCGGCGTCCTCGTGCTCGGCCTCGCGCAGCTCCTCTCCCGCCGCGCCACCCGCCGGCGGGCCCGCACCGTCGTCGAGGTGTGAACCCCGCCCGTCCACCCTGCGGACGGTGTTTCGAGAGGACCACGTGATTCCAACCACGAAGTTGGATATTTATTCATTCACCCCCGTACCGTTGCATAGGTATGTACTGGGGTGGACGAGCGGATGATCCGGTCGATGCCCCACCGACCGCACCGGAACGGGGAACCATGACCACCTTCACCAAGATCGCCCTCTCGACGCTCGCTGCCGGCTCCGCACTCGCCCTGGCCGCCTGCGGTGGCTCCGGCGAGACCGAAGCGGCCGCGGGCCCGCTGAACACCGAGGGGAAGCTCGTGCACTGCATGAACGCCCCCTACGAGCCCTTCGAGGTGGCCGAGGGCGACGAGTTCGTCGGCTTCGACATCGACCTCGGGAAGGCACTCGCCGAGCACATGGGCGTCGAGTACGAGGCCGTCTCCGTCAGCTTCGACACCCTGGAGTCCGGCGTGGCACTCACCTCCGGCCAGTGCGACATCGTGCTCGCCGGTATGGCGATCACGGACGAGCGCGCCTCGAAGATGGACTTCTCGGCGCCCTACCTCAACGACAACCTCGCGCTGCTCACCGCCGAGGGCTCCGACATCGCCGGTCTCGAGGACATCGCGGGCCTGAACGTCGGCGCCCAGCAGGGCACGACCGGTGAGGACCTCGCCACCGACAACGGCGCGACCGTCGTCCAGTTCGAGGACGCCGCCCTCCAGGTCCAGTCGGTGCTCACCGGCCAGACCGAGGCCGTCATCGCCAACGTCTCGATCGTCGCGACCTCCGTCGCCGCGAACGAGGGCCTCATGATGGCCGCCGACCTGGAGACCGGCGAGCAGATCGGCGCCGCCGTCGAGCAGGGCAACACCGAGCTCATGACCGCCTGGGAGGAGACCTTCGCGGCCCTCCAGGAGTCCGGCGACTACGACGCGCTCGTCGACGAGTGGTTCGGCGAGGTCGCCGACGCCGCTCGCGTCTGACGCCGCCCGCGCCCCGGCACCCCAACCGCAGGGTCTGACCATGTGACGGTTCCTGAACCGCCGCGGACGTCACGTACCTTTTACACGCCCGCAGCGGCCACGGTTGGATCACGCCGTTGTGACGCAGGTAACCTTTCTCCTCGCGTCAACTCGGCGGGATCCTCCCGCCACGCCGTACCCCTGAAGGGCTGACTCCTCTCATGAAGCGTTCTCTCTCCCTCGCCGCGATCGCCGCGGCAGGCCTGCTCACCCTCACCGCCTGCAACTCGTCCGGATCCGGTGAGGAAGGCGGCTACGTCACCGCCGGCAAGCTCACCATGTGCTCGGACATCCCCTACGAGCCCTTCGAGTACGTCGAGGACGGGGAGAACGTCGGCTTCGACATCGACCTCGCCACCGCCGTCGCCACCGACCTGGACCTCGAGCTGGAGGTCATCACGACCCCCTTCGAGGCGATCCAGTCCGGCACCGCCCTCGAGTCCGGCCAGTGCGACTTCGTCTTCTCCGGCATGGCCATCACGCCGGAGCGCGCGACGAAGATGGACTTCTCGAAGCCCTACCTCAAGGACAACCTGGCCCTCATGGCCACGAAGTCCAGCGGGATCTCCTCGATCGACGAGCTCGAGGGTGTCGAGGTCGGCGTCCAGCAGGCCACCACCGGCGAGGCCTACGCCGAGGAGGCCGGCACCGTCCCCGTCCAGTTCGAGGACGTCGGCCTGCTCAACCAGGCCATCGGCTCCGGCCAGGTCGACGCCGCGATCGCGAACGTCTCGACCATCTACTCGTCCACCCAGGCCAACGACGAGCTCCAGCTCGTCGAGGACTTCGAGACCGGCGAGGTCCTCGGTGCCGCCGTGAAGCTCGGTAACACCGAGCTCATGGACAGCATCGAGTCGACCATGTCGGGCCTCCGCGAGTCCGGGGAGTACGACTCGCTCGTCGACGAGTGGTTCGGCGACGTCGCGGACGCCGCGCGGATCTCCGACGAGGAGATCGAGGCCTTCTCCCTCGAGGGCTGATCTCCTCCCACCACTCCGCCCCCGAGGTGCCCTTCCCCCGGGCAGATCACCGCAGGTGATCGCCCTGCGGGCAGGGCGCCTCGGGCGCGGGAACACGCAACCATCCACCAGGAGTACGTTCCATGGCACTGACCATGCGCCAACGGGCGAAACTGTCGCGCGGGATCCAGTACGGGATCCTCGGCGTGGCGGTTCTCGTCATCGCCCTCGTCGCCGACTGGGGCACCATCTTCCGCGTCTTCTTCGATCCGCAGGTGATCGCCGACCAGTTCCCCGGCGTCATCCTCACGGCACTGAAGAACACGCTCGTCTACACGGCGCTCGGCTTCGTGCTGGGACTCTTCCTCGGTGTCGTGCTCGCGCTCATGAAGATCAGCTCGGTCGCGCCCTACCGGTGGATCGCGACGGTCTACATCGAGTTCTTCCGCGGGATCCCCGCGCTGCTCGTCTTCATCGCGCTCGGGTTCGGAATCCCGCTGGCCTTCGGCGTGCACTTCGGCACCCTCGTGACGGTCATGTTGGCGCTCGGCATCGTCGAGTCCGCCTACATCGCCGAGACCCTGCGCGCCGGCCTCCAGGCCGTCCCGAAGGGTCAGTACGAGGCGGCCCGGTCGCTGGGCATGAGCCACACGCGGGCCATGATGACCGTCGTCGTGCCGCAGGCCTTCCGGATCATCCTGCCGCCTCTGACCAACGAGATCATCCTGCTGACCAAGGACTCCTCACTCGTCTACCTGCTCGGTGTCACCGCCGCGCAGTACGAGCTCACCAAGTGGGGTCGTGAGGCGATCACGGAGCCGGCGGCCGGGCTGACGCCACTCGTCGTCGCCGGTGCCTGCTACCTGGTCATCACCCTGCCCCTGGGCTGGCTGGCCCGGACCTTCGAGAAGCGCAGCAACACGCGGAGCCGGAAGTGAGTGACATGAGCGAGAACACGGAGCTGGTCGTCGACTCCTCGGGTGCGACGATCACCGACCTCCACAAGTCCTACGGCAAGGTCGAGGTGCTCAAGGGCATCGACATGCGCGTGGACCCCGGCCAGGTCGTCTGCCTCATCGGGCCCTCGGGTTCGGGCAAGTCGACGCTGCTGCGGTGCATCAACGTCCTGGAGACCGCGAACGCCGGCACGATCGAGGTCGGCGGGTTCGAGGCGACCGACCCGGACGTCGACCTCGACGTCATGCGCCGCCACGTGGGCATGGTCTTCCAGCAGTTCAACCTGTTCCCCCACATGTCCGTGCTCGGCAACTGCACCGCCGCGCAGATCAAGGTGCTGAAGAAGCCGAAGGCCGAGGCCGAGCGGATCGCCCTCGACGCCCTCGACAAGGTGGGCATGAAGTCCTTCGCGGACCGCTACCCGGACCAGCTCTCCGGCGGTCAGCAGCAGCGCGTGGCGATCGCCCGCTCGCTGTCGATGCAGCCGAGCCTCATGCTGTTCGACGAGCCGACCTCCGCGCTCGACCCGGAGACCGTGGGCGAGGTGCTCGACGTCATGCGCAACCTCGCCGACGAGGGCATGACGATGATCGTCGTGACCCACGAGATGGGCTTCGCCCGCGAGGTCGCCGACAAGGTCGTCTTCATGGACGGTGGCGTGGTCGTCGAGCAGGGCGATCCGGCCGAGGTCATCGGCGCACCGCAGCACGAGCGCACGCGGACCTTCCTCCAGCGGGTGCTCAACCCCGGCGGGATCGACTGAGTCCGACGCCGCCCGAACCCCGGCACCCCACCGCTTCTGAAGCACCGACGCCGGTTCTGGACGCGCTGTGTGGTGTGGCCGCGCTATTTGATGAAATAGCGCGGCCACACCACACAGCGCGTCCGTCTTGCCCTCGCCGCGCGTTCCGTGCCTAGACTCCGGGGCATGACCTCCCCCACATCACAGTCCTCCGCTCCCGAGGCGCCCTCCACCCCCGATCCGTGCTCCGCGGGGCACCTGGTCGTCCGTCAGCTCGCCCGCCACGGGGTCGAACGCGTCTACTGCGTGCCCGGGGAGTCCTTCCTCGACGTCCTCGACGGGCTGCACGACTCCGACATCCGCACCGTCGTGTGCCGCCAGGAGGGCGGGGTCGGGTACATGGCCGCCGCCGAGGGGCGCATGACCGGTCGCCCCGGCATCGCCATGGTGACGCGCGGCCCGGGCGCGGCGAACGTCATGGTCGGCGTCCACAATGCCTTCCAGGACGCCACCCCGATGGTCGTCTTCGTCGGTCTGGTGCCCACCGAGCACCGGGGTCGCCACGCCTTCCAGGAGTTCAGTCTCGAAGGGTGGTTCGGGACGACGGCGAAGAAGGTGCTCGTCCTCGACGACCCCACCTCGGCCGCGCGGGTGGTCGCCGACGCGATGCACACCGCGGTCTCCGGCCGTCCCGGTCCCGTCATCGTCGGACTGCCCGAGGACCCGCAACACGTGGAGACGGACGGCCGCACCGTCACACCGCGTGCGGTCCCCTCACCTGCGCCGACGCGTGCCCAGATCGAGGCGGTCGAGGCAGCGGTCGCCGCGGCCGAGCGCCCCGTCCTCGTCGTCGGTGGTGAGTCCTGGACGCCCGGGGCGAGTACAGCGGTGGCCGATTGGGCGGCCGGGCTCGGGATGGGGATCATCGCCGATTTCCGCGCCTACGACGGGATCGACCACGCGCACCCGCACTACCTCGGCGCACTCGGGTTCGGCAGTTGGTCCGGGACCCGCGAGGTCCTCGACTCCGCCGATCTCCAGGTGTGGCTCGGGTGCGTCCGCGCCGACGTCCCCACGAACTCGTACGCCCTCGGCTGCACGCCGGACACGACGATCGTCATCGGCCGGGACCCCGATGCTCTCGGTCACCACGGACGGATCGACCAGCAGATCGTGTCGACCACGGAGGCCTTCGCCGAGGCGGTGTCCGGAGGGCAGTGCGCCTCGGCAGCGGGAGAAGGCACCGGGCAGATGTCCGCGGCGGTCGGTGGTGTCGGGTCCCTGCCGTGGATCGCGGAGACCCGTACGCGGTTCCTCGCGTGGCGGGAGCCCGGTGCCAGGCCGGACGCGGACCCGGCGTACGTCGACATGGACGCAGCGTTCGCCCAGGTGAGGGACCTGTTGCCGACGGACGCGATCATCACCTACGGGGCGGGCAACCACTCCGGCTGGGCGGCGCGGTACCTGCCGGTGCACGAGTTCCCCTCGGCGCTCGGCCCCCGGAACGGCTCGATGGGGTACGGCGTCCCGGCCGCGGTCGCGGCGGCTCTCGTGTTCCCCGAGCGGACGGTGTTCTCGATCGCCGGGGACGGATGTTTCATGATGAACGGGCAGGAGTTCGCCACCGCGGTGCAGCACGGTGCGAACGTGACGATCGTCGTGAACGACAACAGCGTCTACGGCACGATCCGTGGTCACCAGCAGAAGCACTACCCCGGCCGGCAGTCGGGCACGGCCCTGCAGAACCCCGACTTCGCGGCCTTCGCCCGGGCCTGCGGCGGGTTCGGCGCCCGGGTCGAGCGCACGGAGGACTTCCGGGAGGCCTTCGAGGAGGCCCTGTCGTACGAGGGCCCTGCGATCGTCCACTGCCTCACCGACCCCGAGGTGCGTTTCACCCGGTGAACGTCGAGCGGAGGGCACCTCGGGAAAAGTTCCAGTGTGGACTCCGTGGCGTTTCGGACCTCCTCGGACGCCACGGAAGTCCACACTGGAAGTCCCGCGTCGCTCATCCCTCCGTGAGGACTCGCTCGTAGACGTCGAGGCCGGCGTTCAATTCGTCCTCGCTGATGTTCAGCGGCGGGACGATGTGCAGCCGGTTGAAGTTGACGAAGGGCAGGATGCCCCCGGCCTTGAGCTTGCCGACCACCGCGTTCATCTCCGGTGAGGACCCGCCGTAGGGGCTGAGCTCCTCGCGGGTGTCCTTGTCCTTCACCAGGTCGATCGCCCACATGAGGCCGGTGCCGCGGACCTCGCCGACGATCGGGGACGCCTGGGCGATCGCCTGCAGACGGGGTCCGACCACGGTCTCGCCCAGGTGCGCGGCGTTCTCCACCATGCCCTCGTCGGCCATGACCGTCATCGTCGCGACGGCCGCGGCGCACGCCAAGGGGTGGCCGGAGTAGGTGAGGCCACCGGGGTAGGGCCGGTCCGCGAAGGTGTCGTACACGGCATCGCTCATGACCACGCCACCGAGCGGGACGTACCCGGAGTTCACACCCTTGGCGAAGGTGATGAGGTCCGGCACCACGTCGAAGTGTTCGAAGGCGAACCACTTCCCGGTCCGACCGAAACCGGCCATCACCTCGTCGGCGATGTACGTGATCCCGTAGTGGGTGCACAGCTCGCGCACGCCCTGCATGTACTCGACCGAGGGGACCATGACACCGGCCGTACCCGGCACTGACTCCAACACGAGGGCGGCGATCGTGTCCGGTCCCTCCAACTGGATGGTGCGCTCCAGGTGGCGCAGGGCGCGGGCGGTCTCCTCGGCCTCGGTCCTCGCGTCGAACTCCGAGCGGTAGAGGAAAGGCCCGAAGAAGTGGACCGTGCCGGCGTCCCCGGTGTCGTTGGGGACGCGGCGGGGGTCGCCGGTGACGTTGATGGCCAGGGTGGTGCCACCGTGGTAACTGCGGTACCGGGAGAGCACCTTGTGCTTACCGGTGTGCAGGCGGGCCATGCGGATCGCGTGCTCGATCGCGTCGGCCCCGCCGTTCGTGAAGAAGACGTGGTCCAGCCCCTCGGGCGTCCGCTCCACCACCAGGCGGGCGGCCTCCGAGCGGGCGGCGTTCACGTGGGCCGGGTTGATCGTCGTGATGAGGTCCGCCTGCCACTTGATCGCGTCGACGACGACCGGGTGTTGGTGGCCGATGTTCGTGTTCACCAGCTGGGAGCTGAAGTCCAGGTACGGGCGGCCGTCCTCGTCGTACACGTAGGAGCCCTGTGCCCGCGAGACCACCATCGGCGTGATCTGTTTCTGGGCCGACCAGCTGTGGAACACGTGGGCGCGGTCCAGCTCGTAGGCACGGGCGGACTCTGCGCGGATCGTATCGAGCTCCTCCGGGTCGAACTCGAGGGGTGCGGACATGGGTACCTCCTGATCGTGACGGCGCACCAATCCTAGGCGCGGACGGTGCCGTGTGTGCGCCCTGTCTCACGCGAGCCGTTCACCCCTCCGTCACCACCTGGACGCACGCTCGACGAAGAATGGGAATAGTCTGATAACCATGATGAGACTCCGTATCCCCGCCGCGCTCCTCGCGGCCGCAGTCATCACCCTCCCCGCCACCTCCGGCGCACTCGCACAGCCGACCCCCGCTCCCGAGGCGCCCTCCCCCACCGATTCCCTCTCCCTCTCCGTCCTCGCGACGACCGACGTGCACGGTCACGCGCTGAACTGGGACTACTTCTCCGACGCGCCCTACCCCGCGGGCGAGGAACTCGGATTGTCCCGCGCGAAGACCGTCGTCGACGGCATCCGCGCCGAGCGCGGCGAGGAGTCCGTGCTCCTGTTCGACAACGGTGACTTCATCCAGGGCAGCCCCCTCACCAGCTACTACTCCGCGACTTCGCCCGTGACCGAGACGGGCGAGGACCACCCGATGGCGCTGGCCGGCGACCTCATGGGCTACGACGCCCAGGTCGTCGGCAACCACGAGTACAACTACGGCCTCGACATGCTCGACCACTACACCGCTGCGGTGGACTACCCCGTGCTCGCGGCCAACGCCCTCGACGTCGACACCGGCGAGCCCTACTCCCAGCCCACCGCGATGATCGAGCGGACCGTCGAGGGGCAGACCGTGCAGATCGGTGTCCTCGGCCTCACGACGCCCGGGTCCCGCATCTGGGACAAGCAGCACCTGGAGGGCGAGGTCGAGTTCATCGACCCGGTGGTCGCCGCCCAGGAGTACGTCCCGCAGTTGGAAGCCGCCGGCGCGGACCTCGTCGTGGCCCTGTCCCACACCGGCAAGGACCCGGAGAGCCAGACCTGGGACCCCGCTGCCCTGTACGAGAACGTCGCGACCTCGATCGCCACCGAGGTGCCCGGCATCGACCTCGTCATCGCCGGCCACACCCACCGCGACGAACCCGAGGAGATCGTCACCCGCGCCGACGGGTCGCAGGCGCTCATCACCCAGCCGAACTACTGGTCGCGGTCCGTGAGCGAGGTCGACCTCACCCTCGTCCCGGACCCCGTGGCCGACGGGGAGTACACCGTCGACTGGACGGACTCCGTCCCCTCCGTCGTCCCCCACTACCTGCAGGGTGACGTCGCCGAGGACCCGGAGATGATCGACACGCTGGACACGCACCACGCGGCCACCGTCGACTACGTGAACCAGCGGATCGGCACCGCGACGGAGACCATGAGCGGAGCGACCAGCCGCTACGAGGACACCGCGATCATGGACTTCGTCGGGATGGTCATGACCGAGAACGTCCAGGCAGGGATCGCCGACACCGAGTACGCAAACCTGCCCGTGCTCGCGCAGACCTCCCCGTTCAGCCGCGATGCCGTCTTCCCACAGGGTGACGTGACCGTCCGCGACATGGCCGGCCTCTACATCTACGACAACACGCTCTCCGGTGTGACGATGACCGGCGCCCAGTTGCGCGACTACCTCGAGTTCTCCGCCCGCTACTTCCAGCAGGTCGAGGAGGGCGCGGACTTCGATCCGACCGCGGTGACGAACGCCTACATCGAGGCCGACGGCCGCGAGATCCCCGACTACAACTACGACGCGATCACCGGTGTCGACTACGACATCAACATCTCCCGCCCGGTCGGCGAGCGGATCGAGAACCTGCGTCACGCCGACGGCACGCCGGTCGCCGAGGACGACGAGTTCGTTCTCGCGATCAACAACTACCGGCAGTCGGGTGGCGGCGGCTTCCCGGTGGAGGACCTCGAGGAGGTCTACAACGAACTGCTACCCATCCGCGAGTCGATCATCGACTGGACCGTCGAGAACGAGGTGATCGACCCCGCCGACTTCTTCGTCGAGAACTGGGTCCTCACCGCGGAGACCCTCGACCGCACCGACGAGGGCACCACTCCGGAGCCGACCACCGAGCCCACCGCGGACGTCCCCACCGAGTCCCCCGCGACCGAGGCACCCTCCGCCGAGCCCACCACCGCACCGTCGGAGACGGCCACGCCCACCGACGACACCGGTGACGGTTCCGGCTCGACGGACACCGCGTCCGGTGACGACACCGGCGCACTGCCCCGCACCGGCGTCGAGATCGCCGCGTACGTGGGCCTCGGCCTGCTGCTCGCCGCGGCCGGGACCGGCGCGGTCGTCATGAGCCGCCGCCGCGGCTGACCTCCCCACGCGTACGCGAACCGCCGCCGAGGTGCCCTGTCCGGGGCACTTCGGCGGCGGTTCGCGTGTGGGAAGGGGGCCTTCAGAACCAGGCGTCGGCGACGAGCTCCAGCGAGCGTTCGCGGACGGCCGGGTCGAAGGCGTAGGTGACGGTGATGAGCTCGTCGGCGCCGATCCGCTCGGCGAAGGTCTCCATCTCGTCGACGACCGTGGTCGGCGAGCCGACGGCGGAGATGCTGAGCATCGGGTTGACCGGCAGGGGCAGGCTGCCCGGGTCGACCGGCGGCTGGAGCTTGCGGCGGCGGCCGGTGGCGACATCGGCGAACATCTGCTGCAGGGACGTGTACTCGCGCTCGGCGGCCGCATCCGTGTCGGCGGCGAGCACGTTGATGCCGGCCATGACCCGGGGTTCCTCGATCCGGGCGGTGGGCGACTCGGTGGTGAAGCTGTCGCGGTAGACCTGCACCGCCTGGTCGATCTGGTCGGGTGCGAAGTGGCTGGCGAGCGAGAACGGCAGTCCCAACTGGCCGGCGATCGCCGCGCCGTTGACGGTCGAGCCGAGCACCCAGATGGGTACCTCGGTCCCGGCGGAGACGGCCGAGGCGATCGGCATGCTGCGCCCGGTCCCCTCGGATCCGAACCAGCCCTGCATGTCGTGGATGTTCCCGGCGAAGGCCTGCGGTTCGGCCGAGGACCGGGCGAGCGCCTGTGCGGTCATCCGGTCGGTCCCGGGTGCGCGACCGAGGCCCAGGTCGATGCGGTCGCCGTGGACGTTCGCGAGCGTGCCGTACTGCTCGGCGACCATGAGCGGCGCGTGGTTGGGCAGCATGACGCCGCCGGCGCCGACCCGGATCCGCTCGGTCCGCGTGGCCGCCTGGTCGATGAGGAGCGCGGTCGCGGACGAGGCGAGGTTCTCCGTGTTGTGGTGTTCGGCGAACCACAGGCGGGTGTAGCCCAGGCGGTCGGCCAGTTCGGCCGCCCGCATCGACGCCTCGATGGCGTCACGGGCAGTGGAGCCCTCCGGGATGGAGACGAGGTCGAGGATGCTGAGCGGGAGGGTCACGATGCGATGTCTGCTTTCGTCGGGAGGGTGCCGGGTTTCCGGATCACGGGCGTACTCCGGGGCCAACCGTGGTGCCGGAGTGTGTATTCCACGATGAGCCCCGAATCACCGTCGACGCGATATGTGTCGTGGCCGCGCTATTCGACGGAATAGCGCGGCCGCACCGCACAGCGCGGCCGGGTCCGCTCCTCCACCGTCGTCGGGGCGAGTGCGAGGACGAGGAGCACGAGGCCGATGAGACCGAGTCCCACCCAGCCGAGGGCGGAGAGCACCTCGCCGACGACCACCACCGCGAGGACCGCGGCGACCGCCGGCTCGACGAGCGTGATCGTCGTCGCCGTGCTCGCCGGTACCCGGGTGAGGCCGAACCCGAAGAGCAGGTAGCCGAGGAACATGGGCACGAGCGCCATGTACGCGGCCACCCCGAAGGCCGTCCCGCTCGCCACCAAGGGGGCACCCGTGACGAGGAGGACGGGGAGCAGCAGAAGGCCTCCCCCGCCGAACACCGCGCCCATGGCGGCCGATCGCCGGATCCCGTCCCCCATGAGGCGGTGGACCACCCACGAGTACGTCGCGTAGGTGAGACCGGCGAGGAGACCCAGCCCGATGCCGAGTGCCGTGGTGAGGGACGCGGAGGGCGCCTCGGCGGCGGATCCGGACGTGGCGGCGAGCGCGGCGGAGATGCCCGGGCCGTGGGCCTCGGGTCCGGCCAGGCACAGCAGCAGGCCGCCGACCATGCCGAGTCCGGCGGCGAGCATCCACCAGCGGCTGAGCGCACGGCCGTTGACGAACCGGTCGAGCACCCCGGAGGCCAGCGGCGCCGAGGCGAGCGAGACGACGGAGCCGACCGCCACCCCGGCCAGGTGCATGGAGGAGTAGAACGCGAGCGGGTAGATCGCGACGGCGAGCGCGCCGAGGGCGATGATCCCGGCACGTCGACGCAGGTGGGAGCGGGCGCGACGGAGGGACTTCAGGGCGATGAGCGCCTGGAGCAACCCGCCGATCCCGAGCGCGGCGGCGCCGATGGCCAGCGGGCCCGCCGTGGGGGCGAAGGTCGCGGCGGTGCCGGTCGTGCCCCACAGGACGCCGGTGATCGTGATGGCGAGGACGCCGGGGGCCCGGGTGGAATTCACGGGGCCATTCTGTCGTCATACCCATCGCGGCCGCACCCACGTCCGGGCCGCGGACGGGGCCGCGGTTCACGGCTTGTTCACCGCGGGTCCTCGACGTCGACTTCGCCGGTGGGACCACCACCGAGCACGTCACAGGCGCCACCGGACAGACCTGGGGCGAACCCCTCTTCGGTGAGGACGCCGCACTCGGGCTGCCGACCATGCGTTCGACCGGCGACGACGCCGTGACCGTCCCCTTCGACCACGCCTGGACGGAGATCGCCGAGGGCGGCTTCGCCTTCGAGCGCGTCTTCTCCCTCCAGGCCCCGGCCACGTCCGGGAACCTGTGCTCGGTCACGGAGGCCGGGGGCGCCTCGTTCGCGCTGTTGTCGGGCACCGAACTGGGCTTCTACGCCTCCCTCACCGGTGCGAGCGGGTACACGATCGCCGACTCCGACCGGACGCTCGACCTCGATACCTGGCACCACGCACTGGCCACCTACGACGGTGCGACGCTCTCGCTGTACATCGACGGCGAACTGGTCGACGAACTCCCGGCCTCCGGCACGCTGCGGACCCCGACCGCGCCGGCCGGGGACAAGTTCGGGATCGGTTTCGAGGTCGGCGACGTCCCGGTGCCTCCCCCGGCACCGGAGGTCGTGATCGACGTCGACTTCGCCGACGGAGCCCCGGTCGACCGGGCACAGGACGCCGCCGTCACCGAATGGGGTGAACCGACCTACGGGACGGACGCGGAGACCGGCCCGCCGGTGTTCACGACCGACGGCGACGACGCCGCTTCCTTCGCCTTCGTCGACCAGTGGGGCCACCTCGCCCAGGACTTCACCTGGGAGTGCGTGTTCAAGCTGGACGCGCCGGGCTCGAACCAGAACCTGTGCTCGGGCACCCAGACCGGCGGTATGTCCTGGCACATCCTGCCGAGTGGCGAGCTGACGCTTGCCATGCGCACCACGGAGTACTCCGGTTACCAGTACGTCGGTGGGGTCACTCCCGAGGTCGGCACCTGGCACCACGCCGCCGTCTCCTGGGACGGGACGACCGCGACCTTCTACCTCGACGGTGAGATCGTCGCGCAGGAGGCGATCGGCGGGACGCTCACCTCACCTGCGGGTTCGGCCGCTGAGAAGATCGTCATCGGTGGTGACACGGAGCCCACCGGTATCGGGTTCTGGAGCCCGCCCGCGTCCTACGCCGGCATGACCATCTGGTCCCGGGCCCTCACCGCGGACGAGGTGTTCCAGGCCGGCAAGGACTGGGGCCTCCTCGAGGATCCCGCGGTCGAAGGATCGACCCCGACGATCGTGTCCGACCACAAGAAGGGCTTCGGCCCCGGTGTGACGATCACGGTCGAACCCGGTGAGTGGTCCGCGGGTGCCGAACTCGCCTACCAGTGGTTCGTCGACGGTGAGGCCGTCGAGGGCGCGACCGGCACGGAGTTCAAGATCTCGGGCAAGCACCAGGGCTCGACCGTCACGGTCGAAGTGACCGGCACGCTCGACGGTCACCTGCCGACGACACTCAGCTCGGATCCGATCCAGATCTGAGGGTCCGGCCGGTATCTGATCGGTCGACATCCCACGTGACCGTAGGTGATCCCCGGGTTCCCCCGGGGATCACCTGCTGGACGGTCAGCGGTCCCGGCAACCTGGTGCTGGACACCCGGGGGTTCCGCCGATCAGATGCTGAAGAACCTGAGGTCTGCCCGCCGGATCTCGCAATTCATCCAGCACTTGATCGCGCCAGCCTCCAGATTTCCAGAACCTGGTGGCTTCCCCACCCCGGAACACGACGAAGCCCCGGACTTCCGTGGAAGTCCGGGGCTTTCGGTGGTGGCTCCGACCGGCGTCGATCCGGTGACCTTTCGATTTTCAGTCGAACGCTCTACCAACTGAGCTACAGAGCCGAGCGATGAGTGGTCTCACCAGGACGTCGACCCTACGGCAACACCTGGGAGGTGTCACACCGGGACGAACATCCAGCGACTCCGACGGGACTCGAACCCGCGACCTCCGCCGTGACAGGGCGGCGCGCTAACCAACTGCGCCACGGAGCCAGATATCATGCTCGTGATATTCATTTGTGGTCCCGACTGGCGGGAACGTACCCCCAACGGGATTCGAACCCGTGTCGCCGCCGTGAAAGGGCGGTGTCCTAGGCCTCTAGACGATGGGGGCCCGGACTTTCGCCGTCACCGGCGTCAGAACCTCGTACAGCTTATCCCGACCGCACTGCGGGACGCAAAATCGAGGACCGGTGATCTCGATCACCGGCTGCTCCGGCGTCCGATGGCACCCACCGCCGACCCCGCCCGCCCATGCCGCACCACTCCTCCCTACACTGTCCCCCGTGGACCCAATCGACGACGCGACCTTCGAGACCCTCGTGGACGAGGCGATGGAGAACCTCCCCCAGGGCGTCGTCGACCACATGGACAACGTCGCGCTCTTCGTCGCCGACGATCCCCCGCCCGAGGAACCCGATCTCCTGGGCGTCTACGACGGTATCCCGCTCACCGAACGCGACGGCTCCTTCGGCTTCGTCCCGCCGGACACGATCTTCCTGTTCAAGAACAACCTCGTCGCCTTCGCCGAGGACCTCGACCACCTCTACGAGGAGATCATGGTGACGATCGTCCACGAGATCGCCCATCACTACGGCATCGACGACGACCGCCTGCACGAACTCGGCTGGGGCTGAGTTCCCACCACCGCCGAAACCCACCACCGCCGAGCCACAGCCCTCACCAGGCCGCACACAGCCTTTCTCAGGCCCCTGTGATTTTTGTCCCATTAGCGGAGTATCACCTACAGTTCCCTGCAAGAGTGAACGATCCCGGACCCACGGGCCGGGCCACTTCGACCACCGGAAACGAATACCCGCCCCGTACACCGACCGTGGATCGTCCTCGGACCGACAACCACGGCCGCCGGCCGCCTCGACACCGAGCGCGACCACGGACGGCACGAGGGGCCGGCCGCGCGCCGACCACCCCTCCACGGGACCCACGGGGCAGGAGGCACAGTGTCAGTAGCAGTACGTTCCACCCAGGCGGCGTCCACGCCGGCGCTCCGGGTACTCACCATGGCCGGAGTCGACTACACCGTCCACGACTTCGAGCACGACCCCTCGACGCGCCGGTACGGCTCCGAGGCGGCCGACAAACTGGGCGTCGACGGCCACCGCGTCTTCAAGACCCTCTTCATCCTCGTCGACGGCGAACCTGTCAACGCGCTCGTACCCGTCACCGGGCAGCTCGACCTCAAGGCGCTCGCGGCGGCCCGCGGCGGCAAGAAGGCCCAACTCGCCGGCATCGCCGAGACCGAACGCCGCACCGGGTACGTGACCGGTGGCGTGAGCCCCTTCGGCCAACGCTCGACCACGCCCGTCGTCGTCGACCGCTCCGCCGAGGACCACGACACCATCTACGTGTCCGCCGGCAAGCGTGGACTGGAGATCGAGATCCGTCCCGGCGACCTCGTCATGCTCGCCAACGCGCAGGTCGCCAAGATCGCCACCCTCGACTGACTGGAACGCCGCCCTGCCCTCAGTGGTACGTCGCCGTCCCGATCGCAGGCTCGGCGGCACCCGCGGAGGCGTCGGCGAGGACCGCGACGAGCGCCTCGACGTCGTCCGGGGGTACGGCGATCGTGTGCACGACCGAGGCCCCGTACTCGCTGTCGACGACCTTCCACCCGCGCTGTTCTGCTGTGACGGTGAGGCCGGCGGCCACCGAGTAGTCGAGGTCGACGGTCACCGGGACGAGGAGTTCGCGCTCGTCGACCTCCATCCCGTCGAGCGCCGCGGACACGGCACCGCCGTAGGCACGGACCAGTCCCCCGGCCCCGAGCAGGGTACCGCCGAAGTACCGCGTGACGACCGCGACGGCGTAGGTGAGGCCGTGGCCGGTGAGCACCTCGAGCATGGGGATGCCCGCGGTCCCGGAGGGTTCGCCGTCGTCGCTGGAGCGCTGCGTGCGGGAATCGGGGTCGAGGACGAAGGCGCTGCAGTGGTGACGGGCCTTGGGGTGGGCGGACCGCTCCTCCTCGACGACCGCGCGGGCCTGTTCCTCGGTCTCCACGTGCGCGACGCGGGCGATGAACCGCGATCGCTTGATCTCGATCTCCGCGGTGTGGTCGCCGCGCGGAGTCAGGTACGCCATCGGCCCGGCCTCAGCTCGACCGCGAGTAGAGCATGATCCGCTCCCAGCGCTGCGTGTACTGCTGGAAGGCGGCGATCGCGGCCTCCCGGTCGTCCTGGTCGAGCGCGTCGATCCACTGGTGGACGAGGTCCGCACCGGTGTCCGGCCACAGCACGTCCGACATCCCGCCGAGGTCGAGCTCCAGGACGGAGTTCATGTCGAAGTCGTCGAGCCACTGCGCGAGCACGCCGGTCGTCTCGACGACCCCGGCCAGCTTGGACTTCTCCTTCATGACGTCGTGCGCCCAGTCCACCCGCGCCGAGGCGGTGAGGACGGGCGTACGCACGAACACCCGCGGGGTGCCGTCGGTGTCCTCGGACTCGATGACCTCGTCCTCGCTCGGGTCGACGGCCAGCCACCAGACGGGGTTGACGTCCCAGGACCCGGTCCGTGCGAACACCCGGGTGTCGGGGTCCTCGTTGGCCCATTCGGCACGCAGCGCCTGCGCCCGGCGCCGGGAGGCCTTCGGGACCACGAGGTCGATGTCGGTGCGCGGCAGCTCCTCCTCGAGCGCGTCGAATGAGTGCCAGGAGCGGATGTCGTCCTGCACCGGGCTCACCCGGTTGAAGTCGTCGCCCACGTCCTCGGCCGTGAGGAACACGGGGGTGCCGCGGTAGGAATCGGCGATCGGGTCCGGCGGCAGACTGATGAGTCGGGAGTCCGCGTCCGCGGAGACGAGCGCCTCGATCTTCTCCCGGTTGTCGCTCACCGGGAATCCCGTGTACTCGGGATGCACCACAAGGGGTTCGTACACCCGCAACACGACTTCGAAGCTCCGCCTGTAGACCATTCGCCCAGGATAACGGGGGCGTTCCGCGCCCGTGCCCGTGTTCGCCCACGGCTCAGGGGCGCCCGGCCGGGCTCCCGCACCCGGATGCTCACGGGATGTTCACGCCCCCGCCACCTCCCACCGCCGCCGAGGCACCCGTCCCGCCATCCAATCACCCGTCCACATGGCGGGACGCCGAGAGTGATCCGCGTCCCCGTTCACCGCGCGCGAATGGAAACACACCAGTACGCACGGTAAGATCACAGCACGATTGACTTAAGACGAAACCCGGGGCCCTGAGAAGGGAACGACTTCAGACCACTCATCCCCGCCCCGGGACGACACGGAGGGGGTCACACCTGTGGGTCGCGGCCGCGCGAAGGCGAAGCAGATCAAGGTAGCCCGGAAGCTCAAGTACTACAGCCCGGACACCGACCTCGGTGCACTCCAGAAAGAGCTGGGCGGTGAGTCCTCCGATCACGGGTCTTCGGTTGATCCTTATGACGAGGACCCCGACTACTCGGAGTACGCCGACAAGTACGCCGACTACGACGTCGAGGAGGACGACGACCAGGACGGTCGTTGACGCACTCCCTCGCTTCGACTGCGGCCCGGACTCTCGACGAGTCCGGGCCGCAGTCGTCTCCCCGGCATCCTCCACCGACCCGAACCGCCCCGATATCGTCTGAGGCCCTGGATATGTCAGAACATATCGGGGGTTGCAGACGATATCGGGGCGGTTTGCGAGCCGACGGGCGGGCACCCGAGGTCGGGGCGCCTCGGCAGCGGAGAGTCGCGCCGGCGGGTCGCTTCAGAAGCGGCGGGGTGCCGGGGTTCGGGCGGCGTCGGGCTCAGTCCAGGAGGATCGCGGCGCCACCGTCGACGCCCTTGGCGCCCTGGACGTAGTACTCGTCACGGGCGTGCGAGCGATCGTCCGTGACGACCTCGCCGAGGACCCACGCACCGTCGAAGTCGGCCACCACGGCGTCCGCGGAGTCCGCATCGACGACGAGCACCATGCCGACACCCAGGTTCCACGTGCGCTCGCGGTCGGCGCGCGGGACGCCGCCCAGGTCACCCAGCACCTCGAAGACGCTCGGCACGGTCCACGTGGAGCGGCGCATCCGGGCGAGCACACCCTGCGGCAGCACGCGGGCCACGTTGGCGGACAGGCCACCGCCGGTCACGTGAGACATCGAGTGGACGGCGCCGGAGTGCTTGTCGAGCACGTCGAGCAGCGGTCCGCTGTAGACCGTCGTCGGAGTGAGGATCTCCTCGCCGAGGGTGCGCCCGAACTCGGGGACCTCCCGGTCGAGGGCCCACCCGGCGTCGGCGATGATCCGGCGCACCAGCGAGTACCCGTTGGAGTGCAGACCGGAGGACGGCAGGGCGACGAGGACGTCTCCGGCACGCACCTTCTCGGCGCCCAGCAGGTTCTTCGCATCGATGACACCGGTGGCGGCACCGGCGACGTCGTACTCGTGCTCACCGAGCAGACCGGGGTGTTCGGCGGTCTCGCCTCCGACGAGCGCGACGTCGGCCGAGGCGCAGGCCTCCGCGATACCGCGGACGATGTCGGCGATCCGCTCGGGGACCACGTGCCCACAGGCGATGTAGTCGGTCATGAACAGCGGCTTGGCGCCGGCCACGACGATGTCGTCGACGACCATGCCCACGAGGTCGTACCCGATCGTGTCGTGGATGTCGAGGGCCTGGGCGATGGCCACCTTGGTGCCCACGCCGTCGGTCGAGGTGGCCAGCAGCGGCTGCTCGTAGTCCTTGAGGAAGGACACGTCGAACAGGCCCGCGAACCCGCCGGTCCCGCCGAACACGTGGCGGTTGTGGGTCGCGGAGACCGCGGACTTCATGAGTTCGACGGCCTTGTCACCGGCCTCGACGTCGACACCGGCGGCGGCATAGGTCGTCCCGGCGCCCGCACCGGACTCGGCAGCACCATTCACAGCGGCACCATTCACGTCGGTCACTTCTCAGCAGCTCCTCTCGAGCGACAGGGCAGGGTCGTTCGGCACGGGGATCGGATACTCACCCGTGAAGCAGGCGGTGCACAGGGAGGCGGCCGGCTGGCGGGTCGCCTCGATCATGCCGTCGACGGAGATGTATCCGAGCGAGTCGGCGCCGAGCGACGTGCAGATCTCCTCGGAGGTCAGCCCGTTGGCGATCAGCTCCGCGCGCGTGGCGAAGTCGATGCCGTAGAAGCACGGCCACTTGACCGGCGGGGAGGAGATCCGGATGTGGATCTCCTTCGCGCCGGCCTCGCGCAGCATCTTCACGAGCGCCCGCTGGGTGTTGCCGCGCACGATCGAGTCGTCGACGACGACCAGCCGCTTGCCGCGGATGTTCTCCTTGAGCGGGTTGAGCTTCAGCCGGATGCCCTGCTGCCGCAGCGTCTGCGAGGGCTGGATGAAGGTCCGGCCCACGTAGGCGTTCTTCATGAGGCCCTGGCCGAAGGGGATCCCGGACTCCTCCGCATAGCCCACGGCCGCAGGTGTTCCGGACTCGGGCGTCGCCATGACCATGTCGGCCTCGACGGGATGTTCGCGGGCGAGGACCCGGCCCATCTCCGCACGGGAGGCGTGCACCAGGCGACCGTCGATCACGGAGTCCGGACGCGCCAGGTAGACGTGCTCGAACACGCAGCGGGCGGGTGCCGGATCGGCGAACTTGTAGGAGCGCAGGCCGTCCTCGTCGATGGCGATGAGCTCACCGGGCTCGACGTCACGGACGAAGCTCGCACCGACGATGTCGAGGGCCGCGGTCTCGGAGGCGACCACCCACCCGTGCTCCAGCCGGCCGAGCGACAGCGGGCGCACGCCGTGCTTGTCGCGCGCGGCGTAGAGGGTGTTCTCGTCCATGAACGCGAAACTGAACGCGCCCACGAGCCTGGGGAAGAGGTCGAGGGCCTCGTCCGTGAGCGAGCCGGTCTGACCGGAGGCGAACAGCTCGGTGACGAGTGAGGTGTCGTTCGTCGAGTCGCGGTAGGGGCGGGTACGCCCCTCCTTCTGCGTGTGCTCGCGGACGACGGTGTCCCGGGCCGGGCGGCGCTCGTCCGCCATGGCCTCGAGTTCCTCGAAGTTCGTGAGGTTGCCGTTGTGGGCGAGCGCCAGGGTGCCCCAGGGGGTGGGCCCGAGCGTCGGCTGGGCGTTGGCCCACATGGGCGAACCGGTCGTCGAGTACCGCGTGTGCCCGATCGCGATGTGCCCCGGCAGCGTCTCCAGATCCTTCTCGTCGAAGACCTGCGACACGAGTCCCATGTCCCGGTAGACGAGGATCTGCTCACCGTTGCTGGTCGCGATACCGGCGGACTCCTGCCCGCGGTGCTGCAGGGCGTAGAGCCCGAAGTAGGTGAGTTTGGCGACGTCCTCGCCCTGGGCCCAGATGCCGAAGACACCGCATTCGTCCTGCGGTTTCTTGTCGCCGGGTTCGATTTCGTGAGTCAGTAGACCATCCGCGCGTGCCACACGCCTCATTGTTCCACAGGAAACGCGGGGCGAACGGCCGGTGTATGACGGGTCACACACCGGTGTTGGGGTCAGAGTCAGACAGTGGAACGGCCGTCCGAGCCGCCCTGCGAGTCCGTGCCGTCCTCCGGGTCCGCCGCCGAGGCGCCCTGCCCCTCGACACCACCCGTGTCGTCCTCTGCCGCGTCCTCCTCGGCTGCACCGTCCGCGTCCTGCACCGGCACGGCCTTCACGACCTGCACCTCGTCCTCGGGGTCGGGCTGGACGACCCGATACTCGCGGTACTCGGCGGGCACCTCGTAGGTGCGGGCCCGCTTGACGCTGCGGCGGTCGAGCACGAGGGCGACGATTGCGCCCACGAACCCGAAGAACACCGCGGAGAGCACCATGAGCAGCCACAGCGAGGAACCCGAGGCGTAGGACTGCGCGGCCGAGGGATCCGTGAGGTCGGGCTCGACGACGCCGAGGGCGGTGAGGCCCCAGACGGCGAGCGCCACGAGCAATCCGAGGACGATACCCAGGCCCACGAAGACCGAGTACTTGGGGCTGCTGCGCACGGAGACCTCGACGGTCCTCCGGGTTGTGTGTGCCATGCGTCCTTCCGGGTCCGGCAGTACTGAGAACGTGCCCGGCCATTCTAATCGGCGGCCCACCCGGCCCGGTCCCAGGAATCCGTGACCTGCGCGGCCCCGGACCCGGATCAGAAGAGCGGTGTCTGCGCGCTCAGGTCGGCGCGGGTGCCGGAGGCGGTCACGCGCGCCTCGGCCACGGCGGTCGCGAAGGCAAGGTCACCGGTGACGATCCGCAGCCACGTCTCGGGGTCGGTCTCGATGACATTGGGCGGGGTCCCGCGCGTGTGCCGCGGCCCTTCGATGCACTGGGTGACGCCGAAGGGCGGGACGCGCACCTCGACGGAGTTCCCCTCGTGCCGCTCGGCCAGTTCCTCCAGGGAGAAGCGCACGGCCGTCGCCACGGTCCGGCGGTCCACCGGTGCGGCTCCCGAGGTGCGCGCCGAGCCCCAGCGCTCCACCGCCGCGCGTCCGTCGGCGGGGTCGATCCTGCGTCGTACAGCCATGCCCGGCATCGTAGCCCGGCAATCAGCTCCGCCGCGCCTCACCACCCGTCGAGAGCGAGCTGAATGGCAGATGCACTCCTCGGATCCGCCACCGACCTCGCACTCACCGCTCTCAATCGCTCGCTGTGCTCACCACACTCAGCGGAGGGCGGCCACGACTCCGGCGCCGGGGAGCATGCGGCCGACGATCGCCGTCGCGCCCGCGGCGTCCGTACCGCCGGTCACCGGGACGTCCAGGCGCTCCAGCACCGGGGCGACCGCCTCGGCGTCGAGGGCACCGGAGCCCGCGAGCAGGTGGAGGGCGACCATCGTCGTCGCCCGGTTCGACCCGTCAAGGCACTTGACGGCCACGGACCACCCGGCCGGTGTCGCCATCACCATGACGCCCTCGGCACCGAACTTCGCGACGATGCCGAGTTCCTCGATCGCCACCGAGTTCGGCCGCCCGTGCCCCTCGATCGCCCAGGGGTGCGCGAGGATCGCGTCGCGCAGGAGTGCCGCGTTCTCCGTCACCCCGGTCGCCACCGCCTGCACGCCCCGGGCCAGCCGGTCGAGCGGCATCGCGTGGACGGGGGCGCCGCACCCGTCGACGCCCACGTGGTCGGAGGGTGCACCGGTGTACCGCTCCACCACCCGCGCCACGTGCTGCTGCAGCGGGGAGTCCGGGTCGAGGTAGTCGTCCGTGTCCCAGCCGTTCGCCACGCAGGCCGACAGGAAGGCCGCGTGCTTGCCGGAACAGTTGAAGTACAGGGGCGAGGCACCCGCGGGCGCACCCGCTGATGCCTCCGTACCCTCGACCTCGGCCCGCGCGACGACCTCCTCGCGGAAGGCCCGGTCGGCCGGCAGCACCGCGGGGCACTTCAGCGCCGAGGCGTCGAGCCCGGCCGCGTCGAGGATCCCCCGGACGGCGGCCACGTGCCCGGCCTCCGACTTGTGCGAGGCACTCGCGAGCACCGCCGCCTCTCCGGTGAGCGGCGCCCCCGCGTCAAGACAGGCGAGCGCCTGGAGCGGCTTGAGACAGGAGCGGGAGTAGACGGGCACCTCGGGCGCGCCGACCCGCACGAGAGGCGCCCCGGTCGGGTCGAGGACGACGGCCGAGCCCAGATGACGCGACTCGACGAAGCCGGAGCGTTCGATCACGGCGATCTCGGCGGACGCGGTCCCGGTCGCCGTCGTGGGAAGGGATTCGAGGGAGGGGATGTCGAGGGAACTCATACCCTCCAGCCTAGGACCGGACCCCCGGAACACGATCGAGGTGGCACGTATGGTCGGATCCAAGGAAGAGATCCGACCATACGTGCCACCTCGATGACGCGCCGTGCGTGGACCTCAGTCCGTGCCGGTGTCGAAGGCGGCGTACTCGCCGCTCAGATCGCGCTTGCGACCCTCCTCGTCGAGCTCGGCCTCGCCGCCGCGAATCTTCTCCGCCTCGCCGACCTGCAGCTCACCGACGAGCTCACCGGTGGCACCACCGATGAGGCCCTTGCCGAAGTACTGCTCCAGCCGCTCACGGGAGTCCGCGATGTCGAGGTTGCGCATGGTGAGCTGGCCGATCCGGTCGTCCGGACCGAAGGCGGCGTTGACCACACGCTCCATGGACAGCTTCTCGGCCGCGTAGCTGAGGTTCGGGCCGGTGGTGTCGAGGATCGTGTAGTCGTCGCCGCGACGCAGCCGCAGCGTGACCTCACCTGTGACCGCCGAGGCGACCCACCGCACCAGCGACTCGCGCAGCATGAGCGACTGCGGGTCGAGCCAGCGGCCCTCGTACATGAGGCGGCCCAGGCGACGGCCCTCCTCGTGGTAGTTCGCGACGGTGTCCTCGTTGTGGATCGCGTTGAGCAGCCGCTCGTACGTGATGTGGAGGAGCGCCATGCCCGGGGCCTCGTAGATGCCGCGGGACTTCGCCTCGATGATCCGGTTCTCGATCTGGTCGGACACGCCCAGGCCGTGACGGCCACCGATCGCGTTCGCCTCGTAGACGAGCGCCACCGGGTCGGAGTACTCGACGCCGTTGATCGCGACAGGGCGGCCGGCCTCGAACCGGACGGACACCTCCTCGGTGGGCACCTCGACGTCCTCACGCCAGGCGGGGACACCCATGATCGGCTCGACGAGGTCGAGGCCCACGTCGAGGTCCTCGAGCTTCTTCGCCTCGTGGGTCGCGCCCCAGATGTTCGCGTCCGTCGAGTAGGCCTTCTCCGCGGAGTCGCGGTACGGGAATCCGCGTGCGGTGAGCCACTCGCTCATCTCCTGGCGGCCGCCGAGCTCGGACACGAAGGTCGAGTCGAGCCAGGGCTTGTAGATCCGCAGGTTCGGGTTGGCCATGAGGCCGTAGCGGTAGAACCGCTCGATGTCGTTGCCCTTGTAGGTGGAGCCGTCGCCCCAGATGTCGACGCCGTCCTCCTTCATGGCGCGCACCAGGAGCGTGCCGGTGACGGCACGGCCGATGGGCGTCGTGTTGAAGTAGGTCTTGCCGCCGGAGCGGATGTGGAAGGCGCCGCACTGGAGCGCGACGAAGCCTTCCTCCACGAGGGCGGTCTTCGCGTCGACGAGGCGGGACAGCTCGGAACCGTACTGGCCGGCGCGGCCGGGCACGGACTCGATGTCCGGTTCGTCGTACTGGCCGATGTCGGCCGTGTAGGTGCAGGGAATGGCGCCGTTCTCACGCATCCAGGCGACCGCGACGGAGGTGTCGAGACCTCCGGAGAAAGCGATGCCGACACGTTCACCGACGGGCAGGGAGCTCAATACTTTGGACACGAGGGGGAATCTACCCGCAAGGACGGCCTCACGTCCAGATATTTCATGCACATCAATGAATAATCATGCCAAGATCACATCCCCCGCTGTCGAGGCGCCCCGTCCTCCCGACTCCCCCGCGCACTCCCCAGCGGTCCGCGGACGTGGGCCCTCCCACTATCCTGGGGCGCGTGAAGGTACTCGTCATCGGGCCGGGCGCCCGCGAACACGCCCTCGTCGCTGCTCTTTCCCGTGATCCCCGGGTCGAGGCGGTCATCGCCGCCCCCGGCAACCCCGGCATCGGCCTGGAGTGTGAGACCCGGCCGGTCGACGCCACGGATCCCGCCGCCGTCACGGCACTCGCCGAGGAACTCGACGTCGACCTCGTCGTCGTCGGCCCGGAGGCCCCGCTCGTCGCCGGTGTCTCCGACGCCCTGCGCGAGGCGAGCTTCCCGGTCTTCGGCCCCTCGAAGGCCGCAGCGGAGCTCGAGGGCTCCAAGGCCTTCGCCAAGGAGGTCATGGAGGCCGCCGGTGTCCCGACCGCAACCGCCGTCGCGGCCACCACCCCGGAGGACGCGGCCGCCGCCCTCGACCGCTTCGGCGCCCCCTACGTCGTCAAGGCCGACGGACTGGCCGCCGGCAAGGGCGTCGTCGTGACCGAGGACCGCGCCACCGCTCTCGCCCACGCCGAATCCTGCCTGTCCGTCTCCGACCGGGTCGTCATCGAGTCCTACCTCGACGGCCCCGAGGTCAGCCTCTTCGTCCTGTGTGACGGCACGACCGCCGTCCCGCTGGAGCCCGCCCAGGACTTCAAGCGGATCTTCGACGACGACGAGGGCCCGAACACCGGCGGCATGGGCGCCTACTCGCCCCTGCCCTGGGCGCCCGACGGCATGGTCGAGGACATCGTCGCCCGCGTCGCCCAGCCGGTCGTCGACGAGATGGCCCGCCGCGGCACCCCGTTCTCCGGGCTGCTCTACTGCGGCCTGGCCCTCACCTCCCACGGCCTGCAGGTCGTCGAGTTCAACGTCCGGTTCGGCGACCCGGAGACCCAGTCGGTCCTCGCCCGCCTGGAATCGCCGCTCGCCCAGGTGATGCTCGCCGCCGCCGAGGGCCGCCTGGCCGAGATCGAGCCGCTGCGGTGGTTGGACGACCACGCCGTCACGGTCGTCCTCGCCGCCGAGAACTATCCCGAGACCCCGCGCAAGGGCGACCCGATCGCCGGGCTCGAGGAGGCGGCCGCCCTCGACGGCATCCAGGTGCTCCACGCGGGCACCTCGACGGGCGCGGAGGACTCCGCGGAGGCCGGCCAGATCCTCACCGCAGGCGGGCGTGTGCTCTCCGTCGTCGCACGCGGCGCGAGCCTCGATCAGGCACGGGCGAAGGCCTACGAGGCCGTCGACCTCATCGACTGGCCGGGCGTTCAGCACCGCACCGACATCGCCCTGGCCGCCGCCGAGGGCCGGGTCACCGTGCCCGCCGGGTACGCCGGCGCCGCGACCGGGGCCGACGCAACGGGCGCCTCGGCAGCAGGAGAGGACGCCTGACATGCCGACCCCCACGATCCCCGCCCCGGATTACGACCTCCCGGGCTGGACCCACGTCTACTCCGGCAAGGTCCGCGACATCTACGTACCCGAGGGCGCGACCGGCATGGCCGACGCGGAGAAGATCCTCATGGTCGCCTCCGACCGGGTCTCCGCCTACGACCACGTGCTCTCCCCCGGCATCCCGGACAAGGGCGCGGTCCTCACGGGCCTGAGCATGTGGTGGTTCGACCAGCTGAGCGACCTCGTGGGCAACCACGTGATCCCCGACGCCGAGGTGCCCACCGCCGTCGCCGGCCGCGGCATGATCTGCAAACCGCTCACCATGTTCCCCGTCGAGTGCGTGGCTCGTGGCTACCTCACCGGCTCGGGCCTGGCCGACTACCGGGCGACCGGCGCGGTCTGCGGCAACACCCTGCCCGCGGGCATGGACGAGTCCGACCGCATCGAGCCCGCGATCTTCACCCCGGCGACGAAGGCGGAGCTCGGCGACCACGACGAGAACATCGACTTCGCCCGGGCGAGCGAGATCCTGGGGGCCGAGGACGCCGCGCGCCTGCGGGACCTCACCCTGGAGATCTACACGCGCGCCGAGCAGATCGCCCGGGAGCGCGGCATCGTGCTCGCCGACACGAAGTTCGAGTTCGGCCGCGACGCCGACGGGACCATCGTGCTCGCCGACGAGGTCCTCACCCCCGATTCCTCGCGCTTCTGGGACGCCGGCGACTACGCACCCGGCCGTGCCCAGGCGAGCTTCGACAAGCAGTTCGTGCGCGACTGGCTCACCGGCCCGGACTCCGGCTGGGACAAGGCCTCCGACGCGACCCCGCCGGAACTCCCGGCCGAGATCGTCGAGAGGACCCGCGCCCGCTACGTCGAGGCCTTCGAACGCATCACCGGGACCCCGTTCCCGTTCGCCTGAACCGTCCACTGGGCACTCGGAGCCCGCTCCCGCGGCGCCCTGCGGGGCACCCCGGGAGCGGGCTCACGTGCTCCGGTAGACTCTCTGCCGAGCGTTCTCACCACTTGAAGGGAAACCTGAACAACATGGCACGTGTCGTCGTGGAGGTCATGCCCAAGCCGGAGATCCTGGACCCCCAGGGGAAGGCGATCGGATCGGGCCTCACCCGGCTCGGATTCACCGATCTGACGAGCGTGCGTCAGGGCAAGCGCTTCGAGATCGAGGTCGAGGGCGAGGCCACCGAGGCCCTCCTCGAGCAGGTCCGTGAGGCCGCCACCACCCTCCTGTCCAACCCCGTCATCGAGGACGTCGTCGCCGTCCGTGTCGAGGACGGGTCCGGGAAGGTCACCGCGAACGCCGCCGAGGTGGCCCGGTGACCGCCACGCAGCTCATCGGTGCCCCGCAGGCCGAGGAGATCGTGCCCGGCGCCGACGCCCTCAAGGTCGGCGTCGTCACCTTCCCCGGCACCCTCGACGACCGTGACGCCGCGCGTGCCGTGCGCCTGTCCGGTGCCCAGGCGGTCAACCTGTGGCACGCGGACGCGGACCTGTCCGGTGTCGACGCCGTGGTCCTGCCCGGTGGCTTCAGCTACGGGGACTATTTGCGCGCGGGCGCCATCGCCCGGTTCGCCCCGATCATGGACGCCGTCATCGACGCGGCCAACGGCGGCATGCCGGTCCTCGGCATCTGCAACGGCTTCCAGGTCCTGTGCGAGGCGCACCTGCTTCCCGGCGGCCTCATCCGCAACGACCACCAGCAGTTCGTGTGCCGTGACCAGGTGCTGCGCGTGGAGAACACCCGCACCGCCTGGACGAACGCCTTCGAGCAGGACGAGGAGATCCTCATCCCGCTGAAGAACGGCGAGGGCGGCTACATGGCCGACGAGTACGTGCTCGACGAGCTGGAGGAGTCCGGCCGCGTCGTCTTCCGCTACGTCGGCGTCAACCCCAACGGGTCGCGCCGCGACATCGCGGGCATCACGAACCCGATGGGCAACGTCGTGGGCCTCATGCCCCACCCCGAGCACGCCGTCGAGGCGGGCTTCGGCCCCGACACCGCCTCGGGTCTGCGCACCGGCCTGGACGGACAGGGCATCTTCGTCTCCGTCCTCACGTCTCTCCTGGCCTGAACCACCTGCCGGCCTGAACGGGCCCGGCGCCCGCCGAGGCGCCCCACACCCCGTGCCCCGTCACCTCCCGAGGTGGCGGGGCACGGTCGTCCAGACCGGGGCCCGGGTAGGCTGGGAGGCATGAGTCAGACCCTCCAGGACCTCGTCGACCAGGCCGTCTTCCTGTCCACCGAGGCGCAGTCCGCCTTCGGTGCGGTGATCGCCGACGAGGACGGCAACCCACCCCGCTGGGACGTCGACTTCGGTGACCGTCCCACGCTCACCTTCCAGGTCGAGCACGAGGGGGTGAGCCCCCTCGTCACGCGGCCGCACTTCGTGGCGAGCCAGGTCGTCGAGGGTGGAACCGGTGGCGGGTTCGCCGCGGGCTCCGCCGGTGGCAGGGGCGGTCGCGGTCGCACCCGCGGGACCTGGCGCTGGGGCTGGGACAACATCAGCGAGTTCCCCGCCCCGGTCGTCGCCGGTTCCGAGCGCACCCGTGACCTGGGGCAGGAGCACGGCATCGCCGAGCTCACGACGGCGGAGCTCACCGTCGACGAGGACGAGTGCCTGCGCCTGGTGCTCGCCGCCAAGGTCGCCACGAACCTGTGGACGCACTACCCGGCCCCGGCCGGTGGCGGCACGACGGCCTGGCTGCTCGTCCAGGGTCCCGGCACGCTGCTCGGCACCCCGACCATCCAGACGCTCGTCCGCTCGATCGCGATGGGCATCCAGCTCACGGCGGTCTCCGACCACCGTGCGGCGGTCTTCCACTACGGGCGCCTGCGCCGGTTCCCCGTCGTCGACATCGAGCTCGACGAGGGTGAGGAGGGTGCGTCGAAGGTGCGGATCCTCGCCTCCGACGGCTCCGCGGACCTCACCTTCGACGCGCAGAACCGCGTGGTGAACGCCGCGATGCAGTTGCCGGGCTCCCCCACCGTCATCGCGCAGTACGAGGATCTCGTGGAAGGCCTCCCGGCCACGCCGGAGCCCTTCGTCCCCTTCGAGGTGTCGGTGGAAGAGGCGCCCACTCGACAGGAGGAAGTGCCCACTCGAGAGCCGGAGCCCGCCGCCGAGGCGCCCGCCCCGCAGCCGGAACCCGCGGTCGAGCACCCGGAGCCTGCCGCCGAGGCGCCCGCAGCGGAGACCGCACCCGTCACGCCCCGGCCGGAACCCGCGGCGGAAGCGCCGACTCCGGAGCCGCGCCCCGAACCGACGCCGCCCGCGCCGACGAAGGCCGAGGACACGAAGGACGGCGACGACAAGCCGAAGAAGAAGGGCTTCCTCAAGCGCCTGTTCGGCCGCTGAGCCACTCCCCTGGAGCTTCCGAAGCCGAGAGGGCACATATCGTCGGATCCGAGTCAGGAATCCGACGATATGTGCCCTCTCGGCTCCTGAGTAGGAGCTCGGGTGCCTCAGGCGGCGTAGTCCGGCTCCGGGGAGTAGGACGGCGACTCGTTGAGGTGGTCCTCCTCGCCCGTCGCGGCCGCGATGTTGTTGTGGTTGATCGCGACGTTGCGCGCGGCGTCGGTGAGCGCGTCCGACAGGGTGTTGAGGTTCTTCTGGTAGGTCATCCAGTCCTCGCGGAACTGATCGGAGAAGTTACCGGTCCACACGGAGTTCTCCAGCGCCGTGGCGACGGCCGACTTCACCGTCTGGGCCTGCTGGGCGTTGTTGTTGAACGTGTCGTAGAGGTTGCTGAGGGTGACGAGCTCTGCGCCGACGGTCATGTCGGATCCTTTCACGAGAAGTACGAGGGTCTGCGTGCCCGGGACCGTCCCGGCTTCCCCGGGGCACCGAGGACCATCCGATCACACCAAGATGACATGCCGGGAAACTCGGGCATTCCCGGCCGGACACATGTGTTCCGGATCCGACACATCCGCCGAACCGTCACTCGAACTGCGGCACCTGACCGGGGCTCCACTGCCCGGCCCGGAACACGACGGCACGCCCCTTGTTGCCACCGCCGGCACCGATGGACCGGGGCAGGCGGGTGCCGAAGATGTCGCCGTCGCCGGGCGCCTCGGGATTGAGGAGGATGCCGGACCGGGACTTCTTCAGCGCCACGGCCGGACCGCGGAAGGAGGACCCGACCTCGGAGGTCGTCCCGGCGCCGACGACGAAGCTCTCGGAGTCGCGGACGACCTTGGTCTGGGCGTCGACCCCCTCGACGATCCAGCCGTCGTTGCCCAGCAGTTCCATGTCGTCGATGACGAGAGCCGTCCGGTTGGCCCGGTCCTTCGTGAGCTCCGCGAACTCCTCGAAGACCGGCTTGCCCTCCGTCTTGTCCATGTCCGGGCTCAGCACCGCGAAGGTCGACGGGTCGTCGGCGTAGGCGGCCAGGGGCGAGGTCCGCGGCAGCACGTAGAGGATCCGGTACCCGTGTTCCCGCAGGTGGGCGAGCATGACCTGGAGGGTGTTCGACCGACCGCTCTTGCGGGGGCCGAGCACCATGAAGGTCGGACCGTCCTCGACCGCGCTGAGCGTGGCGAAGG
This sequence comes from Brevibacterium litoralis, assembly GCF_040212315.1. NCBI lineage: Bacteria > Bacillati > Actinomycetota > Actinomycetes > Micrococcales > Brevibacteriaceae > Brevibacterium > Brevibacterium litoralis. The sequence continues at coordinate 42,042 of NZ_JBDIUY010000037.1, forward strand.
CGAGCATGTCGCCGCCCACGGCCACCGGGAACACCGAGGGGTCCGCGGCAGCCGGGGTGCCGGCCACATCGGTGCCGAGTTCGAGCGCCTCGGCGTAGCGGATCCGCCCCGGGAGCTGGTCGACCCGGAAGGGCCGGAACTTACCGGGCAGCCCGTCCTCGCGGGCGGACGCCGCGCGGCCGATCCGCTGGATCTCGCGGACCTGGGCGGTGCCCTCGGGGTCGGGGCTCAGCAGCGCGAACTGGATCTCCTCCGCGTTGCCGCCCGTCCGGAAGGCCCGGCCCGGCGGCACGTGGGTGGGCACCTGCTTGGCGTTCATGCCGGCGGCCCGGTAGTCGCCCGGATCACCGGTGTTCATGATGTACCGGTCCTCGAAGAGCATGCCGGTCCGGCCGCCCTGGATGCTCCGGTCGCTGGAGACGAGGAACCGGAATCCGACGGAGGCGGCTTCCTGGAACAGCAGCGTCCAGGCGTCGAGCAGGGCACCGGAGTCGAGGCTACCGAAGGCCGCCTGGAACCCCTCCCAGCGGTCGAGGAGGACGACCACGTAGGGCAGGCGTTCGTCCGCGGGCACGGCCTTCCGCTGTTCCTCGATGTCCGCGTACCCCTGGACGGCGAGCAGTTCCTGACGGCGGGTGAGCTCGGAGCGGAACTTGGCGGTGAGCCGGGACAGCCGGTCGGGCTGGTCACGGGTGACGACCGATCCGACGTGCGGCAGGGACTGCAGGGGCAGCATGGCGTTGTTGCCGCAGTCGACGGCGTGGATGTGGACGTCGCGGACGGACAGGGAGTCGGCGATCACGCCGGCCACCGTGCGCAGCACCGAGGACCGTCCCATCCGGGGCTGGGAGACGAAGGCGGTGTTCGCGTCCTTCGCGAGGTCGTAGGTGAGGACCTCGCGGCTCTGCGCGTGCGGCAGATCGACCATGCCGAAGGGGATCCTGAGCGTCCGCCGGATCTCCTCCCGGTCGAACCGGGCGTACACCTCGTCGATCGCCACGAGGTCGGGCAGCGGCGGCAACCAGGGGGTCGGTGGTGGTTCGATCCCGTCGGAGGCCTCCCGGAGTGCGCCCACGAGCGAGGCGAGGTCGGTGGGGATCGTGACGTCCTCCTCCACCTCAGCGGCCTGCTCGGCCGGACGGGCGAGCGTCGTCCAGTGCAGGGCGGTCGCGGACACCGCCGGGGCCCGGTCGACGTCGACGGGGCGTCCACCCACACGGGCCGACTGCATCTGTACGAGGGCACCGGCCCCGGAGCGCACATAGGCCCGCCCGGGCAGCGACTTGGGGATCTGGGCGGCCAGGTGCGAGTCGATGACGTCGGAGCTGTCGCCGGTGTCGGTGACCCGCAGGGCGATCCGCAGGTTCGTGTTCGAGCGGATCTCCGCGCTCACGACACCGCTGGGTCGCTGGGTCGCGAGGATGAGGTGCACACCGAGGGACCGACCCCGGCGGGCGATGTCGACGAGACCGGTGACGAAGTCCGGCAGCTCCGCCACGAGGGCGGCGAACTCGTCGATGACGATGAGCAGGCGGGCCATCGGTTCGTCCGTCGGGTTCCTCCCGGCGTCCCGCTGTGCCGTGTACTCCTCGATGTCCTTGGCCCCGGCGTCGTTCAGCAGGTGCTCACGCCGCCGCAGCTCGGCGCCCAGGCTGGCGAGCGCCCGCGTGGTGAGGTGCCCGTCGAGGTCGGTGACCATGCCGACGGTGTGGGGCAGGTGGGCGCAGTCCTTGAAGGCCGCGCCACCCTTGTAGTCGATGAGGACGAAGGTGAACTCGTCGGGCCGGTTGCCCACCGCGAGCGAGGCGATGATCGACTGGAGCAGCTCCGACTTACCGGAGCCGGTGGTGCCGGCGACCAGGCCGTGCGGCCCGTCCCGGGAGATGTCGAGGCCGAAGGGACCGTCCGCCGCCTCGCCGATGACGGCCCGGGTCGTCCGGGGTGCCATCGCCCACCGGCCGGCGATCCCGCCGGGCGCGGGCGGATCGAGGTGGAGGACGTCGAGCAGGCGGGAACTCGACGGGATCGCCCCGCCTTCCCCCTCGACGCTCACGTCGCGGATCGGGGCGAGCGCCCGGGCCACCCGTTCGCACCAGGCGGGCCCCACGAGATCGGGCCGGATGGAGTCGACGGACTCCCGGCCGGTGCGTTCCAGGGTCGTCGACCGCCCGTCGGTGCTCACGACGGCCCGGCACTCCTCCGGCAGCCGACGGACGTCGTCGTCCATGCACACGAAGTACACCCCGACCGCGGGCCCCGAGCGCAGCAGGGAGACCGCACCGGGCAGCAGGCGCAGGCGGGCGGCGTCCTCGACGAACACGACGACCGGGGAGAACCCGGGGCCACGGGACCCACCGGACCCGATCCCGCCGCCGAACCCACCGGCCCCGCCGGCCTCCTCGACGCGGGCGGACACGAGGGATCCGAGCGCGCCGAACAACCGGTACAGGCTGTCCTCGTCGGTTCCGACGAGCGCCAGGCCGTCCTCGTCCTCGCCCGCGCGCACGTGCGGCAACCACCGGACCCAGTTCCAGTCGGAGTCCGTGGCCCGGTCGGCGGCCACCCGGATCTCCACCTCGCCCGGGGAGTGGAGCACGGCCGTCTGCCCGAGCAGCCACGCGGCGAGCGCCCGGCGGGCCGGTCCCGGTCCGGCCAGTCCGACGACCCCGTACTCGGGGAGTTCGACGACGACGGGGACGTCCGGGGCGGTCCACACGAGATCGGACTCGTGCACCTCGCGCGCGGGGTCCTTGATGGTGATCTCACTGAGCGCGTCGGTCGTCCCGACCCGCAGGTGCAGCCAGTCCGGGTCCGTGGGTCGGCGTTCCCACAGCCGGGCCCGGGGTCCGAGCGCGGTGAGGTGCACCTGCGCGGGGTCCATGTGGTCGTGCCGCCGGGCGCTGCTCTCCTCCAACAGCGCGCGGAAGGCGTCCTCCTGGACCTTCCGTCGGCGTCTGCGGAACTCCGCGAGCTGGTCCCGGTACCGCCGGGCACTCGTCGTCCGGTTCTGCACCATGTTGAAGATCGCCATGAGCGGGGAGAGCACGACGAACAGGAGCATGTACCAGCGGTCGAAGATGAGGAACATGGCCAGACCCATGACGACCGGGGCGACGATCATGGGCCACGGGAACGTGTAGCGCTGCGGCTTGGCCGGTTCCTTCGGGTACGAGAACTGGGTGGGCCTCTCCGGCGGGAGCAGACGCGGCGGCCGGTTGTAGTCGAGTTCGACCGCGTGCGGTGTGGGTGTGAGCTGCGCGTCGGGCGGGGCGACGTAAGTGAGTTCGAGCAGGGTGTCCCCGACGGCCAGTGCCGCCCCGGGTTCCAGGAACCGGGCGGCGGTCAGCGGCACCCGCGCGACGTGCAGCAGCGGCACCGGCGCGTCCGGTTCGACCTCCGTGTGGACGGACTCCAGCCCGATCCGCTGGTCCTGTTTCCGCTCCTTCTTCGCCTTACGCCCGGTGCCGTAGGTCTTGGTCGGCGGCACCGGGATGAGGATCGGCCCGTCGAGCGGGCGCCTGCGGTAGGGCGCCGGTCGGGTGACGCCCACGTACTCGTCGGCCGGTGTCACGACGACCGCACCGTCCCCACGCACGTCCACCTGCACCGCGGTCGAGGTGATCCACGGGTCGTCGAGCCGCACCGTGTCCAGCGGGTCGGCGCCGATCGTCCAGGACCCGACCGTCAGTCGGTGGACGGTGCCGGCCCCCGCGCCCGAAGTGATCCGCAGTTCCAGCGTCCCGCCGGGTTCGGTGCCGAGGTCCGGGACGGGGCGTCCCAGCCCGACGACGGCCCCGTTGCGCACCGGGGAGTCCTCGACGGGACGTGTGAGGTCGAGCGGGGTCGACCCGAGGAACAGGCGCGAGGCGGGGTGCCCGGGTTCGATCGGGACCCCGGCGGCCTCGCCGAGGACGGGCAGGACCTGGGCGAGCGTCGTCCCCTCCTCGCAGTCGACCGCCAGGTCGTGGGGGACGGAATCGGGCCCGACGACGGTGAGCAACAGTCGCATCGACACGTGCGCTCTCAGGCGCTGAGGCGGGCGGACACGGACGGCGCGATCTGCGCGACGAGGGCGTCGGTCTGCGCCTCCCGCCGTTCGACGCCGAAGAGGGTGAGCGTGCGCATCATGCGCCGCGCAACGCGGGTGACGTCGTCCGGCCGGTGGTCGTGCGTGAGGCGCAGGAGCTCACGCCACATCGTCTCGGCGGTCGGCACCGCGGTGACACCCCGGTCGAGGAACCACAGCGCTCCGTCGACGTCACCGGTGCCCGCGGCCTTCTGCGCGGCCTGGAGGGCGATCGTCGTGACGAGCACCCGGGCGTCGCGGCGGGCCTGGTGGAAGGCCACCCACGCGTAGGAGCCGGTGTCCGGGGCGGAGAGCACCTCGCCGCGGGCCCGGTCGAGCAGCAGCTCGAACAGCTGGTTCTCCTCCGGGATCCCGAAGGCGGAGTGGGCGACGTCGAGCAGGAGCGCCCATTCGTTCTCGACGTCGTGGAGCTCCCACCGGCCGTCCTCGCGGATGCGCAGGCGGTCCTCCCCGGCCGGGGAGTGTCCCAGCCACTGCCGGGCCTGGACGAGCGCGGTGTCGAAGACGTCCTCGGACACCCCGCGTGGCCACACGAGGGACTTGAGGACCGCGGGGTGCACGCCCTCGCGATGGAGGGCCACGGCGACGACGAGCTCGGTGAGCACGTCCTTCTGGTCGTCGGGCACCGGGCCGGGGCCGGTCACCTCCACCTGGCCGAGCAACCGGACCGCGGCCTCCTCCGAACGCGCGAGCGCCGAACGCAGGGTCTCGGGGGCCACGACGGACAGGCGCTCGGCCGAGGGCTCGGTGCGGTCGGTCGGGTCGTCCTCGTAGGTCACCACGTGCGAGAGGACCCGCGCGGCCACCCGTTCCGGGTCGACCCCGGCCATCTCCTCCGCGGCCTTCTGCCGGGCGGCGTCGGCCGAGCGGAAGAGGAGGGACACCTGGTCGAGCTGGTCGAGGGTGATCCGCCGGGCCGTGCCCTGCAGACCGAAGACCTCCAGGGACAGGTCACCGGCCGGCGTCACGACGAACTTCCACCGGGAGGCCGGGGTGTGGCCGAGCGACACGACCGCCAGCGGCACACGGGCCGCACCGACGAGTTCGCGGATGCGGGCGGCCTCCTCGGCGTCGGGTGCTCCGGAGGTGAAGACGATCCGGGGGCGGATCCGCACGCCGGCACCGGGATCGACGGAGGCGTCGGCCCCGACCGGCTGCGCGGTCCGCCCGGCGAGCACCCCGTCGACGCCGAGGTCGGCGAGCAGGGAGTCGGTCGAGTCGAGCCCTCCGGCCACGTCGTCGAGCACGTCCATGAGCGAGGTCGACTCCCGCACCCGGGTGGGTGCGAGGACGGACAGGTCGGATCCGAACCCGACGAGGTCGACGTCGATCCCGTCCGACCACACGTTCGTCGTGAGTTCGACGGCCATCGACATGAGGACCTCACGGGCCAGGGCGTCGTCGCCCCCGACGGAGACGAGCCCCGGTGCCGCCTCGAGGTCGACGAGGATCTCGTACCCCCGGGTCGTCGCGACGTTCACGAGCGCCGGGTAGGGCGCCGGGGTGTCGATCCGTTCCTCCGGGATGTCCGCTTGGTCGACGATCCACGCGGAGCCGTCCTCGACCTGCCGCCACGGCCAGGGTGGCGTGGGACCGGTGCCCGAGGTGTGGTGGAGGACGATGTTCGCCTCACCGGCCATGATCATCGTGACCTCGGGCAGCGGGGTGGCGGACTCGCGGCATCCGAGGGCCAGGTACCGCAGGGCGCGGTCGAGGTCGAGGGCCAGCCGGCCGTTCTCCGCCAAGCGGAGGATCCGGTCGTCGGCGACCTCGCCGTGCGGGCCGCGCCGGGCGCCGATCGCCAGCAGCAGGCCGGCGGCGAGCAGGCCCCCGCCCAGTGCGTGCCGGACGTCCTGTGCCGTCTTCGCGTCGACGTCGAGCAGTGCCGCCGCGGGATCCGCCGCCGAGGCGCCCGCCAGGTCCGCCTGCACGACCGTCTCCGGATCGCCGGTCCCCAGCAACCCGGTCCCGTCCCCGGTCGATCCACCGGTGGCGCCCTCCGTGGAGCCGGAGCCACCCGAGCCGGCACCCCCTGCACCACCAGCGGTCCCGGCGCCGCCGCCGGCCGCGCCCCCGCCGGACGCGGCACCCGCGTCGGTGTCGCCGGGGGCCGAGGGCGCCTCGGGAGCGGTATCTCCTGCGGCACCCGGGACGGAGGCCGGGGTGTGCACCTGGAGTCCGGGGCCCGCGGCGTCGGCGGGCAGGCGGAGGGTCCAGCCGGGGTAGATGAGGTCCGCGTCGCGCAGGGACGTGCCGTCGGCCTGCACGCGATCGCGGTTGAGTTCGAAGATCTCCTTGTAGCGCATGCCGTCGCCCAGGTAGCGCTCGGCGATGTCCCACAAGGTGTCGTAGTGGCGGCCCTCCGGGGACTGCACGACATAGGTGACGACCCGGCCGTCGTCCACGCGGTCCCCCACCTCGGCGCTGCCCACCGCGGTGCGCTGCTGCTCGATGTGGTGGTCCATGTACTCGACCATCGCCTCCTCGCGTTCCATCTCCGCGGCGACGGTGGCCTGCTCCGCGCCGGGTTCCAGGAGGGTGCCGAAGCTCGGGGCGAAGGTCGCGGCGGAGAACAGGAGCATGATCGAGGCGACCATCCGGCGGGCGAGCGGGCCGCCCTCTCCGGGGCCCAGGCCCGTGCCGTAGACCCGTTTGTTGTGGAACCAGCGGAAGAGCTCGACGACGACGCTCACCGTGAAGTAGAACCACGCGAGCCACAGGACGACGACGAACACGTCGAAGACCATGCCGGCGGTGAGTCCGCTGGTGAGGGCGTCGAGCCCGTTCCACCCGGCGAAGGGATTACCGACGACGAGCACGAGGGTCAGCGGCAGACCGACGAGGAGCGCCAGCACGCCCACGATCGCGGCGATCCCCCGGACGATGTCACCCCGGCGCGCACGCGGGGACTCGGTGCCCTGACCGGGGAGACGGGTGGAGGGGGTGTACGACACGTCGGGGGCTCCTCGAAGGTGGTGGGGCTTGCGGGGTCGGGCGTGCGGGGTCAGGAGGTCTGGACGGACGGGACGACCACGGTCTGGACCTCCCGGACGGCCATGCGGGTGTGCTTCTCGAAGGTGGCGCGGTGGAACTCCTCCCAGGTCGGGTCGGAGGACCATGTGTCCCGGACCTCGACGACCCAGGTGGGGAAGTAGACGACGTTGTAGAAGTCCGCGCCCTGTCCGAGCGAGGTCTTCTCGTACATGTGCACGCAGGTGAGCGGGTTCGACCCCACGTCCTCGCCGCGGATCGCCATCTCCATCTCCTCCGTCGAGGGGTTGATGCGCGCGCCCCGGCACCCGGTGTAGGGGTGGTCCTTCGAGTAGTTCGGGTCCCAGGACTCCGGGAACACGTCCAGGCTCTCCAGACGGGAGCGCATCTCGTACCGACCGAGTCCCACGGGCCCGGTCTCGACGGTCGGGCCGACGATGTGCCCGTTGTCGGTCGTCGTCCCCACCGGGTTCGCGTAGAACACGACGTTCTGGCCCACCCGGGCGGAGTCGACGGGATTGTGCAGGAGCTCGACCGAGGGGTAGGCGCGGTCGTCGGCGGCGACCTCGACGAGGTCGTGGTACTCGGGTGGGTCCTCCGGTAGGAACTTCATGTCGCCGGGTTCCTCGCCCTCGAGGAAGACCGAGGTGATGAAGTTGAGGTCGCGGGCCGGCTTCTCCGACATGTCGATCGAGTCGTAGTTGTGCAGGCAGACCTCGTAGTAGGCCTTCCGGTCGTCGGCACCGTCCACGCGTTTGATCGTGTCGGCCTCGCCCGCGAACCAGCACTCGGGGAACTCGGGTTTGAGGTCCGTGAACCACTTCTCCTCGGTGCCCAGGATCTCCTGGACGGTCGGCGGCTCGTTGCCACCACTCCCGGAGCCGGTGTTGCAGTGGTATCCGTAGCCGTAGCCGTTGGCCCAGAACCCACAGGGGCCGTTCCCACCGAAATCCCCGTGGGTCGAACTCCCACCAGAGTTGTCCTCCGGCTGCGGGGAGTTCCCCGAACCGGAACCGGTCCCGGGGGCCGCCACGGCCGGGGTGTCGGGCAGCGCCGCCGTTCCGAGGAATGCGAGGAGGACCGCGAGAACGGCGGCGAGGATGCGCCGTGCCACGGTCGCGTGGGTCGTCCGATTCGTCACCACTCGGTCACCTCCAGGTCCACGCCGCCACAGTCCGTCATCCCGGTCTCCTCGAGCCCGTCGACCCGGAGCGAGCCGGATTCCTCCACCAGATCGAACCGGACGGGTTCCGGCCGGACCGATCCCTCGACGTCTCCCCCGTCCTCCCGGACGATCCCGGTCGAGGTCGTGCACCCGAGCACGAGCGCACCGTCGGAGTATCGGTCCACCTGGGTGGCGACGAAGGGGATGGGACCGATGAACTCACCGTCGATGTCCGCGACCGAGGACTCGTTGAGGTCCTGGCGTGCGCTCGTCGACAGCTCGGCCAGGTCTCCGCCGAAGTCGCCGTCGTTCGCCGCGCGTGCGAGGGCGGAGTAGAAGGAGCGGGCCAGGTCCGCCTCCGGACGGGAGTCGGCTTCCGCGCCCGTCCACGTCCCGGTCTCGGTGCCGCCGGAGCCGAGCTCCACGACGCCACCGTTCGACCGGTCCTCGTCACCACTGTCGTCGTCGGCGCTGTCCTCGTCACCGGAGTCCTCCGGCGCGGATTCCGCCGCCGAGGCGCCCTGCCCCTCGGTCTCCTCCGCGGGCTCGGTCTGGGGCGCATTGCCCTGCCCCTCGGCCCCGGCCTGGGACCCGGCGGGGACGACGTCGTCCGCACCGCCGGTCCCGCATCCACCGAGCACGAGTCCGCACGCGAGCACCACGGAGACCGGCACCGTCCGGGCGAGGACGGGGCCGAGGCGACGCCGCGGTCGCGAGGACCAGGTGATGCGCGTGGTCACGGGGTGGGATTCCAATCGGGGTTTCGGGGTTCTTCGGTTCGGCGGCCTTCCGGTCCGGATGCCGGCCGGCCGAGGACTGGACTATTCACGACAAGGTCGGTTGCGATCAGGTGTTCCGGTACGACAGGTGATCACAGCCACGCCACAGCATACGTGCGCCCACGGACACCGAACAGTTCACGCACCGGATCACAGGTGCCAGTCCGGCAACACCCGATGCCGACGCACTATCTGGCGCGGCCGCACTATTCGGGCACACAGCGCCGCCACACCACATAGCGCGTCAACTCGGGGCGGGGTCGTCGCCGGCTTCGCGGACACCCTGGTAGGGGCGGGCGCTACCGGTACCGGAGGCGGCCAACTCAGTGACGCCGATCATCCTCAACAGGCTGGCACCGACGGACATCTCGACCTCGACCGAGACGACCACCTGTTCGTCCGTGTCATCGGCCGGGTCGTCGGAGATCCCGGTGAACCGGCAGTCGTCGATCGAGGTGTCCGTCGACATCACGACGCCGCAGTAGTTCTCGACCTCCTGTCGCACCTTCATGGGGCGGAGCACGAGACCCGGCTGCCGCAGGTCGATCTGCGCGGCACCGGCGCGGGCCGCCTCCTGTGCATAGGCGATGGCCCGGGCGCGGAGATCGAGCTGCCGACCGGCGTCGATGACGAGTCCGCCGAGCAGCAGGATGACGATCGAGAGGATCGGGACGATCGGCGAGATCGCACCCCGGTCCCGGCGTCCGCCAGGCCGACCGGCGAACCGACCGACCGCGAACCGGCCGGCACGACATCCCGTCCCGCGCCTCACGACAGCTCCTTGTTCGTGTCGAGCGGGGAGGTGAAGGACGACTCGACGCGGATGTCGCCGGGCAGGATCCCGAAGATGTCCTCCATCGGATACCGGCACGAGGCGATGATCGTCACGTAGGACCCGTGCTCGAAACTGCCCTCCCGGTTGACGACGAGGGTGTCCGCGCACCCCTGGGAGGCGAGCGCGGCGGACTGTTCGAGCGTCTCGCGCGCCGCGGCGTTCGCCTTCTGGCCGCTGTCGGCCTGCGTGGCGGCCCGGGCCGCGTCCCGCACACCCGACTCGAAGTTCGCGTTCACCCAGGCCACCCGGCCGTAGGCGAAGACGATGCCGAGCACGAGGAAGATCATGGGCACGATGATCGCCATCTCGACGGTCATCGAGCCCCGGTCCGCACGACGGAGAACATTTCTCCCGGATTTCATCGTTCGGCCTCGAAACGTTCGATCTGGCCGGTCGCCTCGGCCGAGGCCGTGAGGTCGAGCCCCGGCACGAGGGTGATGACGGAACCGGTCACCCGGACCGTCACGGTGCCGTCGCCCTCGCGATAGGTGGCGGTCGCCTCGGGCGCCAGGAGACCCGCACTACCGGTCTGCGCGGCGAAGGATTCCGTGTACGCGAGCACGCCGTCCTTGCCTGCGGTGTAGGCGGCCTCGTCCTGGAAGAGCCGGATCTGCGAGAGACCCTCGCGCGCGGACTGCACCGCGATCGTCTTCCCGTAGTAGAAGAGCCCGCCCTGGATGCAGAAGAAGATGAGGATGACGAGGACCGGACCCGCGATCGCCAGTTCGATCGCCGTCGCTCCGCGGTCCGGCCGGTTCCCGCGGTCCCGACGCCGCAGGGGTCGACCGCGGAGTCGGGCACTCGGGCGCACGGATCCGGTCATGGGGAGGTCAGGAGACGAGCGTCAGGAAGGAGTCCCGACGCACTCCTCACCGCCACCGGCGGTCGAGGCGCACTGTTCCAGCTTGTCCGCCTGGTTGTTCACGACGGTCGTGATGACGCCGCCGATGACGGAGACCGCGACGACGAGCACCGCGGTGATGATGACCCACTCGATCGCCGAGGCGCCCCGGTCACCACGGCTACGACGCCGGCCGGCATTCCTGCGCCACAGCGCGAGATCGTCGAGGAGGAGCTTCATGTCAGATGCCTCACAGGGTGTGGGAGAGAGAAATCGGTCCGCAGTCCACTGTAACGCCCGATCGCGGGCCGGTCGTCCAGGATTGTTCCCGTCCGATCACACTTCCCCGTTCCTCAAGGCCGCTTGAGGAACGCGGCACCACCCCGGAACCACCGTGGAACCACCTCGACAACTCCGGAGGGGCTCAGCGCCGCCGGCGCGACACCCGCCGCACCCGCCGCGCGACCCGCCGCAGGAGTCCCACCTTCCGAATCGGCGCCGGTGCCTTCGGCGGGAGTCGGCCGGGCAGGTCGAGGCGCGTGAGCCGCCGCCGCTTGAAGTACCGGGCGAAGCGCGGGTAGTGCGCGGCGAGGAACGCCTCGGCCGTCTCCCGGTGCGCCCGACACAGGATCGGCTGCATGCAGTAGGCGATCGCCGTGACGAGATCCCCGCGTTCGGCGTCCGTGACCTCCGCATGCACGCCGTCCTCCGCCGCCGAGGCGCCCTGCCCGTACTGCAGATCGATGAGGGTGAGCGGGATCCGGTTGCTGTTCTCGTAGGGGGCGAGCGCCTCGAGGACACGGTCGGTCCACACCGCCTCGACGGGCACGCCGAAGACCCGGTCGGCCGTCGTGAGCGCGGTCGAGTAGCAGCTGATCACCGCAGTGGGGGTGACCCGGGCGAGGAACACCTCGACGGGGACGGCGGTGTCGAGGAGGTGGAAGTCGAGACCGTTCGTCCGTGCGGCCGCCTCGACCTCGCCGACCAGACCCATGGGAGAACTGGGGTGCGGTTTGAAGACGACGCTGCGCGCGCCGATCGCCGCCGCTCGCTCGGCCATCGCGACGTGCATGGCGATCTCGTCGGCGTGGGAGATGAGGCCCAGGTTCGCCACGTACTGCCCCACGAGGAGCGCGGCACCGGACTCCGGGACGGCCGCGAACTCCTCCGCCGGCACCTCGGCGGCGACCTTCTCGACGACGGCGCGCAGGGCACCGACGGGATGGACGTGGTGGTGGAGGTCCTCGGAGGGCAGCAGGGTGGGCCGGACCCCGGGCACGATGTCGAGGTAGGTGACGCCGGTGAACCGGTCGAGGAACTCCTCCGGGAGGTTGCCCGGCAGAGGACCGAAGCTCATGAGCCCGTCGAAGTGGACGGAGATCGGGGAGTCGGCGAAGACGCGAGCGAGCGTGAAACCCGGGGGCAGCGTGGGCGTCCACGCGAGGCACAGGGAGACCTCGACACCGTCGAGACCCCACAGGGACCGGAAGGCCGCCTCGGTGAAGGGGGCCTGCGTGTCGTCGACGTAATAGGCGCGCGGGTGGTGCGGCCAGATCGTCGCGTTGAAGTCGATGACCCGGTCGAAGGTCGATTCCAGGGCCGCGAAACCGGGGATCTCGGCCACCGACGGGGTGATCTCCGGGTACTCGCCGGAGTTGGTGACGAGCAGGATCCGTGCGTGGCCCTCGGCGGCGGGCTCGGCGTCGAGGACCGAGGCGAGGCTCATGGCCTGGAAGAAGGTGGCCACCTGGTAGAGCGTGGCGGAGGTGAAGGTGGGTGTCGTCATCGTGCTCACCGTTTCTTCACGTGCCGGAAGTGGTGGGAGGTCATGAAGTCCCCGAGCACCTCGTGGACGAAACTGGCGCGTTGCTTGCCGAACTTCTCCAGGCCCCGCTGCAGGTATTGCTCGGGTATCCGCCGGGAGGTGGCCCGCGCCCGCTCGGTGAGGCGCGCCCGGTAGTCCGCGTCGGCCTTGTGACTGCGTTTGACCTGGTGGGCGAGGACCGCCAACCAGTTGCGGGCGAGCTTCCCCCAGATGTCGGGGTCGACGTCCTCGTTCTCCAGGAGGGTGATCACCTGGTCGAAGGCCGGGCAGAAGTCCATCTGGCGGTCGTCGAGGACCTGGGTGAGCGAGGTCCCGATGTTCCGTCGGTACATGACGCCCGGACCACTCGTCACCGCCATGGCGCGGGTCCGGTAGAACATCCGCCAGATCCACGGGCGGTCCTCGGCGGTCGCCAGGCCCGAGTCGAACTCCAGCAGTCCGGCCTCGGCCATCTCCGACCGGTACATGCCCGACCAGCAGTGTGGGAAGTCGATCATCGTCGATCCGTGGTCCGGGAGGATGTGGTCGCGGGGGTCGAGCGGGACGTCACGACGGCCCACGGGCATCCGGACGAGGGTGCGCGCACGCCCCCGGACCTCCACGAAATCCGACTTCACGAAGTCGACGTCCACCGTGTCGAGCACCCGCCGCATGTGCGCCAGGTGGCCGGGCGCGTACCAGTCGTCCCCGTCGAGGAAGGTGATGTAGCGGCCGGTCGCCCGTTCGAGGCCCTGGTTCCGCGTGTGGGAGACACCGAAGTTCGTCCCGTTGTGGATGACGGTCGCCCGCGGGATCAGCCGGACCATCTCGTCGATGACGTCGCCCGTCCGGTCCGTCGAGCCGTCGTCGACGACGATCACCTCGAGATCGTCCGGGTCGATCCCCTGGCGGCGGAGGCTCTGGAGTCCGATGCCGATGTGCGGTTCGACGTTCATCGCCGCGACGACGACGCTCACCGAGGGACGTGACGGCAAGGGATCTCCTGTTCTTCTCTGCGACCGACCTACGGGTTCGACACGGGTTCGACACACGTTCGATCGGACCGGGCCTGCACCGCCGATCAGCTTAGTCGACCCCTCACAGGCCGACCCATCACAGGGACATGAGCGGCCCGATCACAGGGACATGAGCTGCCCGACGGCGGGGAAGGCGAGGAACAGCAGGAACCCGCCGGAGAGCAACAACTGGGCGACGAGCATCGACTGCGACCGTTCGCCCTCCTTGCCCTCGACCTCGGAGAGTTCCTTGGTCCGCAGGGTGTCCGCGCGCGCCGCGAGCGAGGTGCGGATCTTCGCCCCGTCGTTCGCCGCCAGCCCGAGTGCGCCGGCGAGGTCCGTGAGCTCCTCGACGCCGATCGCCTCGCCGAGCTCCCCGAGTCCCTCCCACGGGCTGATGCCGAGCAGGCGTGCGTTCGCGAGTGCCTGCCGGATCCGCACGAGGGCCCACTGCTCGCTCACCGAGGCCGCCGCGAGCAGCGCCTCCGGCAGACCACGGCCGCCGGACAGGTTCATGGCCACGAGGTCGAGGAAGATCCCGACGACCTTGCGGAACTCCTTGCGCCGCTTGGCCGCCTCCTGCTTGAGCGACAGGTACGGGATGCACACGCCCAGCGCCCCGAGCACGAGGGCCGCGAGCAGGGGCACCGCCCCGGACAATTGCGCGCCGAACATCGTCGCGATCCCCCAGGCCACGGGCCCCAGCAGGAACATCGCGAGCCCGGAGAACACGGTGGAGGCCAGGAACCCGCCGAGCGAACGCGACATCACCTGGAGGTCCGCGGACACGAACCGCAGGTTCCACCCGCGCTCGGCCGCGAAGGTCGCCAACTGGTCCGAGGTCCGGGCGAACAGCGTCTCGGACCAGCCCTGGGCCCGGTCGGTCGCCGCCTCCATGTCCGTGATGACGGAGGTGCGCATCGACTTGTGCCCGTGGTCGATCCGGGCCACGAGCGTCGCCACCCCCGGCTTCGGGTGGTGGAAGGTGCGTACCAGCACGAACACGCCGAGTCCCAGCACGGCACCGCCGATCATCGTCCACACGAGGACCATGCCGTCACCTCCTCCTCTTCCGGCCGAACAGCCCGGGCCGCGATCGCCGTCCCGTGGTGCCCCGCGCCGACTTCGCCCGGGTCCCCCGGTCGCCGGCGGTCCCGCGACCACCACGGTCGTCCCCACCCCGGGAGGTGCCCCCGGTGGTGGGCAGGGAGGTGGAGGGCGCCTCGGCGGCGCTCGTGGGCAGGTCCGCGGCCGAGGTGCCCTGACCCCGGCCACCACTCGTGCGGTCGGTCGCCGCGCCCTCGGTCCCGGGGCCCTCGGTGTCGCCCGCCCCGCGGACGAGGAAGCGTTCGCGGGGTTCGGGTTCGCCGAGCTTCCGCAGCCAGGCGAGGCCGCCGAGGATGAAGGCGGCGACGATCACGAGGACGATCTGACCGAGGAAGGTCGAGTAGGGCTCGACGTAGGAGCGGTTGAAGATCGCCAGGCCGCCCATGACGCCGAGGATGATGAACATGACGATCTGCACCGAGCGGCGGATGCCCGCGCGGGAGGCGTCGATGCGGCGGCGCATGTCGAGTTCGGCGCGGGTGGACCGGGCGAGCGCGGTGAGGACGTCACGCAGGCCGGGACCGCGCAGACGGGCGTTGAGGACGAGGGCGGAGACGATCATGTCCGCGCTCGGGTCGTCGAGGTCGTCGGCGAACCGACCGAGGGCCTCGGGCAGGGGTTCGCGCACACGCAGGCGGTCGACGAGCAGGTTGAGCTGCGGGCGGATGACCGGCGGGGTGGCGGACACGGAGGCCGGGATCGCCTGTTCGAGGCCGACGGCGCCGGCGATCGTGTCGCGCAGGGACTCCGTCCACGTGGCGAGCGCCTCCAGCCGCATGATCGCGACCTTCTCCTGCTTCTGACCGCCCACGATCCGGTCCCAGAACGCGGCGATGAGGCCGGCGAGGACCGCGGGGACGACCCAGCGGGTGAGGAGGAGGACGGCGAGGAGACCGCCGAGGCCCCACAGCAGGCGGGAGGCGAGGGTGCGGTGGCCCGAGCGGCGCGCGGTGCGGCGGGTCGGGGCGCCTCGGGCGGGGCCCAGGGGCCAGCCGGCGAGGACGGCGATGAGGAGGAAGATCCCACCGCCCAGGAGGGCGCCGACGCCGAGGGCGGCGGGCAGTTGCCAGCCGATGCCGGTGAGTCCGGGCAGCATGTCACCACCGCCCGTGGACGGCCGGTTCGTAGCCGTGGCGGGCCAGGTCGTCGGCCGCGGAGATCGGGGCGTGCGCGGCGGCCATCCCGTCGGGGCCCGGTGCGAAGACCTCGGAGGACAGGACCCGGCCGTCGATGCCGGTGACCTCGCGGATCGACTCGACGACACGGCGGGTGGTGCCGTCGGGGAACTCCTTGCGACGCATGAAGACGACGAAGTTGATGGAGCCGGCGATGAGCATGTGGGTCGCCTCGGTCGGCAGGTTCTCCTGGGCCTGCAACGCGTAGGTGGCGATGCGGTTGAAGACCTCCAGCGAGGAGTTGGCGTGGATGGTCGACAGGGAGCCGTCGTTGCCCTGGCTCATGGCGTTGAGCATCGTGACGATCTCGTCGCCGAGGACCTCACCGACGATGACGCGCGAGGGGTTCATGCGCAGGGAGCGGCGGACGAGTTCGGCCATCGAGACCCCGCCGACGCCCTCGGAGTTCGGCAGACGCTCCTCGAAGGCGACGACATTGGGGTGGAGCTCGTCGAACTGGTCGAGGCCGAGCTCCATGGAGCGTTCCACCGTGATGAGACGCTCGCGTGGTTCGATGACATTGGCGAGCGCCCTCAACATGGTCGTCTTCCCGGCGTTCGTGGCGCCGGCGATCATGATGTTCTTGCGTGCGAACACGGCCGCCCGGAGGAACTGGGCGACGTCCGGGGTCATCGTGCCGGTGGCGACGAGATCCGGCAGGAACACCTTGCCCAGGCGTGAGCGACGGATGGACAGGGCGGGCCGGGCCGTCACCCCCATGACCGCGGACATGCGGGAGCCGTCGGGCAGGCGGAGGTCGAGCTGCGGGTTCGCCGCGTCGAAGGGACGCGAGGACAGACCGACGTTCGAGGCGAGGATCTGGACGAGCTCGATGAGTTCGTCGTCGGACTCCGCGACCGGCGCGTGCTTCTGCTCGGACCCGTCGGCATAGCCCACGAACACCTGGTCGTGGCCGTTGATGTCGATGTTCTCGACGTCCGGGTTCTCCAACAGCGGCTGCAGCCGACCGACGCCGAAGAGCGCGGCGTGGATCGCGTTGGCGATGTCCGCCTCGGCCTCCGGGTCGAGCGGGGTCCGACCGGAGCTGATCTCCTCACGCGCGTGGTCCTCGAGGACCTGGACGATGAGCGAGCGGGCGTACTGGCGCTCGTCCTCCGGGGTCATCGCGGCGCGACCGGCGACCTCGTCGGACCGGCGCTGGTGGTTGAGGCGTTCGGCGACCCGGCCGCGCAGACGGCGGACGAGTTCGTTCTGGTTCTCGATCATCGACGCCCCCTGAGGTCACGGCGGGTCAGCGGCCGGGTGGGTGTGTCGGGGTCGGTGTCCGGGGTGGGGTCCGGGGTCGGGTCCGGCCGTGCGGCGGGTGGGTTCCCGGGTGGTGCCGGGGGTCCCTGCTGTGGGTTCGGTCCCTGGGGTGGGGTCGGGCCCTGGGGCGGGTTCGGTCCCTGGGGTGGGGTCGGGCCCTGGGGCGAGGTCGGGCCCTGGGGTGGGGTCCCGGGAGCCGGGTCGGGTCCGGGTGCGGTCCCCCGCACCGGCGCGGGTGGCCTCTGGGGCGGGGCAGCGGGAGCAGGCGGCGCCTGCGAGGGTGCGGGTGAGGCGGGTGTTGCCGCCGGAGGGCCGGGAGTGCCCGGGGCGGGGGTGCCGGGTGCGGGGGTGTCCGCGGTGGGGTTCCGGGGTGGGGTGGAGTCGGGCACGGCGGAGGGCGCCTCGGCAGCGGGGGTGTCCGGGGCACCTTTCTTGCCGCGGCGGGAGCGGCGCGTGGGTTTCACGGGGGTGCCGAGGGCGGCGGCCACTGCGCCCGGGTCGAGGCGGACCCCGCCGAGCGCGGCGACCTGCTCGATGACGGGGACGCCGCTGCGGACCAGGAGCGTCCGCTCGGGACGGTTGAGGATCTTTCCGTCGAACATGCTCGCGCCCACCGGGTCGAGCGCCAGGTGGCCCAGGTAGTCGGTGAAGCGCAGGACGTCCTCACCGAGCATCGCGGCGGCGTTCTGCGCGTCGCGGGCCTCGCGGTGCGGTGCCACGACGACGACCCCGAACCGCGGGGTGGCGCCGGGCAGCAGGTCGCGCAGTTTGAGCAGGCGGGCACGGGTCTGCAGCACCTGGGCCGGGCGGGGGCGGAGGACGAAGACGAGGGCGTCCGCCTCGCGGGCGAGTCCCAGGTGCGGCGAGGCAGGGGTGAGCGCGCCCAGGTCCGCCAGGACGTCGTGGCTGGTGAGACCGGAGAAGGCGGTACCGACGGCCGGCCACAGGTTCTCGACGGCGCGGGCCTGTTCGGGTTCGGGCATGCCGGCCAGCAGCTCGGTGCCGCCCATCAGGCGCTGCGTGTGCTCGGGGACCATGCCCGGGTCCAGGTGTTTGCGGGCCAGGGGCATGAGGGACATGAGGCCGCGGTCGGTGCTCACGGCCCGGCCGTCCTCGAGAGGCATCTGGTAGGCGATGTCGCCGCCGGCCACGTCCGCGTCAGCGAGCACGCAGGTGCGCGGCCACAGGGCCGCGGAGAGCAGGGACAGGGTGGTGACACCCGGGGCACCCTTGGCGGAGGCGAACCCGATGAAGGTCATTCCTCGTCCTCCGTGGAGGTGTCGTCGGTGGCGCCGTCTGCGTCGTCACCGCTCTCGTCGGAGGAGTCCTGGCCGGTGGTGTCCTCGGCGGGTTCGGTGTCCTCGGCCGGGTCGGTGCCGTCGGTGGTGTCGTCGGTGGAGGGCGCCTCGGCGGGATCGGTGCCGTCTACGAAGTCCGTGTCCACGGGGGTGGTCGGGGCCAGCTGCGAGACGGCCACCTGGCCGGCGGCGGCGCGCGGGACGAGCTCGGTCGCCTCGCCGTCGGAGACGAGCACGCTGGCGTTGACGACGCCTCCCTCCGCGGAGACGTCGACGACGCGGGCGGACTCGACGAGGACCTCGCCGGACAGACCCGAGAGGTCGTCGGTGGCGCCGGAGTAGATGCGGATGACGTCGCCGGGTTCCACTCCCCCGGTCGGCAACTGGCTGGGGCTCAGGACCATGCCGACTATCTCGCCGTCGGCGGGGATCGCGGAGCCGTCGACGAACATCGCGGGGCTGGCGAAGGCACCGGCCGGCACGTAGGCGATCGCCTGGGCGCCGATGTAGTGCTCCAGGCTGTTGCGCGGGATGACGGCGTCGGAGTCGGTGTTCACCGAGGCGATCGCGAAATCGTCGGCGGTGAGCTCCTGACCGGGGCGGATGTCGGAGGCCGCGACGAGGACCTCCGTCCGGTTGCCCGCCACCATGACGAGCACCCCGGCGAGCACCGCGCCCGCGAGAATGAGGAGGACGGCGAGCGCAGCCATGAGGGGGCGCCGGTCGCGGCCCGCGGAGGGGAGCTTCGCCTTGTTCGCGACGGACGCGGGCACACCGGTGCCCTGGGTTCGTTCAGCCATGTGCCCCACTGTACGGGTGCGAACCCCCTCACACGGTGGAACAGGATGTCGCAAGTCCGTGACGTGGCGCGGTGCGGGTGGGGTGCGGGTGCTGACCGGCTTCTCACCGGAATACCGACGCGCTATGTGGTGTGGCCTCGCTATTTCATCAAATAACGAGGCCACACCACATAGCGCGTCGGCATCGAGCCCTAAGGCTCCTGCTCGCGGAGGATCATGCGGCCGGGCAGTCCGATCCGGCGGGACCACAGGAGGATCCACACGGCGCCGAACCCGGCGAGCGCCCCGGTCACGAGCACACTGCCGGACAACGACACGATTCCGAGCACGAGCGAGAACACCGCGGGACCACCCAGCCGGCCGCCGGTGCTGTACAGCGCCCAGATGCCCAGGAACCGCGCGCGCCCGACCGCAGGGCTGAGGTCCGCACCGATCGTCATGTTGATCCCGGCGCCCATGCCGTTGCCCACGGCCATGACGCCGACCGCGACGACGAGGCCCAGGACCCCGGGCCACGCGACCATGAGCCCGAACCCGAGCGCGAACACCGCCAGGCACGTGAACAGGGAGGGCACGCGACCCAACTGGTCCTTCACCCGCGCGCCCGGCGCCATGAGGCACAGTTCGAGGGCCGCGCCGAGGGCGATGAGCAGCGAGATCGTCGATTCGTGGAGGTCCACCTCGACGCCCCACAGCTGCACGGCCACCGGCTGGATGGCGCGGGCCACCGCGAGCGTCGCGATCGACACCCCGGCGAGCGCCACCGCGTTCCACCGCACGTCGAGCCGGGCCCGCCGCTTCCCGCCGGCACCCGCTGTCGCCGACCGGGATCCCGCTCGTCCCGTCGCCGACCGGGATTCCTCCCGTCGGGTGTCGAGGGTCCGGGCGGCCGGCAGCGTGAGCACCCCGACGGCGGCGAACCCGGCCAGGCAGGCGAAGACGAAGACCGACCAGATGGGCAGCACGAGCATGAGGCCCGCGCCGATGATCGGGCCAACGAGGGTCCCGGCGCGCATGGTGCCGCCGAGCGCCGTCATCGCCCGGCCCACCTGCGCGGTCGGCAGGGAATCGGCGACGACGGCCTGCCGGGCGAGGTTCCACACGTCGGCGATCGGGGCGAACAGCACGAGCCCCACGACGTAGAGCACGAGCGAGGCCGGAGAATCCCAGGCGAGTCCGAGCACGACGATGCCGAACGCACCGATCGACGCCGCCGTCGCCCCGTACATCGCACGGGTGTCACCGACCCGGTCGATGAGCGCTCCGGCCGGCACCGTGAAGCACAGGGAGACGGCACCCCGGATCGCGACGATCGCGGCGGCGAACGCGGGACTGGCACCCACCTCGAGCGCGGCGAGGACGATGACGGGGACGACCGCGCCGGCCCCGGAGGCGAAGAGGATCGACGGGACGAGCACCGGCCACAGGATCGTGACCATCACCCCGTCCTTCCGGGAACCCCCGTCCGGCCGGGATGTCCCCACCCGCCGCGATCCCCCGTCCCACGGGGACCGCCCACCGGACGACCCCGCGGGGGTGGCAGACCGTTCGTTCACCCGAGCGTCGCCGGGCGGTCCCAGTCGGTGCCGTGGACGTGGGTGTCGAGCCAGCCGAGCACCGTCTCGTACCAGACCTGGGCGTTCCCGCGGCCGAGGATCCAGTGGCCCTCGTCGGGGTAGTAGAGGAACGCGTGCTGCGTCCGCCCGTCCTCACCGAGCGGCGTGGCGGAGCGGGTGAGCAGGTCGTACCAGAGTTCCTGCCCCTGGCCGATCGGCACGCGGTAGTCCTTGTCCCCGTGGATGACGAGCAGCGGCACCTCGATCCGGTCCGCGTAGTGGTGTGGCGAGTACTCCGGTGCCTGCAGGCGCATGGCCTGGTCCCACGAGCTGTTGTCGGTGGTCCGTCCCATCGAGGTGACGTTCCACAGCGAGGCGTGGGTGACGATCGTGCGGAACCGCGCACCGGTGTGTCCGGCCACCCAGTTCGCCATGTAGCCACCGTAGGATCCACCGGCGAGTGCGGTGCGGTCCTCGTCGATGAAGGGCTGGGCGACCGTCGCGTCGACGAGCGCCATGAGGTCGGTGAAGGGTGCCCCGCCCAGTTCCTGCTGACCGCGGTCGATCATCGCCTGGCCGTAGCCGGTGGAGATCGCCGGATCCGGCAGCAGCACGGCGTACCCGGCGGCGACGAAGGGGTTGGGGTTCCACCGGTACGTCCACGAGTTCCACGAACCCCACGGCCCGCCATGGACCATGACGAGCAGCGGGTGGGGTCCGTCGCCCTCGGGCACACGCAGCCACGCGCGGACGCGGGTGCCGTCCTCACCCTCGGCGACGACCTCGCGGAGCACTCCGGGTGCCGCGAGATCCGTGCCGGGGTTCGCCAGGGGCGAGACGTCGCCATCGGCCGGGGAGATCTCCACCGGGAAGGGTGGCACGTCCACCGCCGAGGCGCTCGCGAACACCCGACCACCGCTCACCACCAGCCCGCTGAAGGCGAACTTCTGCTCCGGCCCACCGGCCAGGCGGGTGGGTGCGGCATCCGTCGGGGCGCCGGTCCACACCGAGCCACGGCCGGTGTCGTCGGAGGTGGCGACGAGGGTGGAGTCGTCGAGCCAGGTCGCGGAGTACCAGAAGTCCCCCTCCGGCCAGACCGGCTGCAGGGCGGCGGCACCGGTATCTCCGCCGAGATCGAGGAGGAAGAGGTCCGCCCGCAGGGAGGTCTCCGGGGTCCAGGCGCGGTGGCGGTCGACGAGCACACGCGTGCCGTCGGGGCTGATGTCGCCGGCGGAGTAGCCGTACTCGGCGTCCGCGTCGATGAGGAGGACCGGAGCGGCGGCGGCCGCGGTGAGGTCGACGCGCCAGACCGGGCTGGCCTCGAGGTCCTCGGCGATGGGGATCTCGACGGTGACGAGCGCGAAGGTGCCGTCGGGTGCGACGGACCACCCGATCAGACGTCCGGTGGGCATGGGCACGTGGGAGAACTGCAGGTCGTCCTCGGCGAGGTCGTCCTCGGCGAGGTCGACCACGCGTGTGCCGGCCTCCGCGCGGGCCACGGCGAGGGTCTGGCGCGCGGGCCCGAGGTCGTGGTCCCAGCGGCGGACGGGGAATCCGGTGTGGAGGATCGCGCTCACCTTGGAGTCCTTGCGCTCCTGCGCGAGTTCGGTGTGGGACTCCTCGTCGGTGGCGGCGGTGTGGACGCCGACCTCGGCGACGAGGACCTCGGAGTGGGCACCGGCGAGTTCGACCCGGCCGAAGCCACCCGTCCGCGTGGCGATCCGGCGGGCCTCACCGCGGGTCGGGAGGGTCCAGAGGGCGGCGTCGGTGGCGTCCTCGCCGTCATCGCCCGGGCGGGCCGAGGTGAAGACGAGAGTACCGTCGGCGCCGACGGTCACACCCCCGACGGAGGCCTTGCCGCGGGTGAGCTCCTGGACGGAGTCCTCGCCGATCTCGACGAGACGGTTGACGTAGGCGGTGCCCTTCGCGTCGAGCATCTGGGCCGTCGCGTAGAGGGGCCCACCGGAACGGGAGGCCGCGAGCCCGCCGAAACGGGTGGCGTCGAGGAGCGTGGTGACCGGCGTCGGTGTGGCGTCGGCATCCGTGCCGTTGTCGCCGTTCGCGCCGTTCGTGCCGTCGGAGCTGGGGTTCTGAGGGGATTCCTTGGTCATGGAAGGCATCCTATGGGTGCCCTCGGACACACTTCCCACCCCGGGCGTTCACCTCATCGCGCGATCAGGCGATCACGTCGGACCTCGGGTTCGGTCTTCCCGTCGGGGAACGACACGTCGTATCCCATCGCTCGCAGGACGGCGACCGCGGACTCAGGATCATCGCGAACAGCGGCTCTGGTCTGCGTTCGTCGCCATTCCAATCGGCCCTCGTTCAGCCGATTGAATGCATCGTCACCCCTGTCGATGCCGAACTCTTCGATCAACATGTGGAGCACATCTTCGAGGCAGAGTCGGAACCGATGTCCGCCGAGCGGAAAGTGAAGTTCGGCAAGACGAGGCACCCCGTCGTCGGCTGCACGCCGGGCCGCGCGTTTCGAGGTTTTCCCTGAACGGACCATCGTCGCGGTGAAGGCGTCTCGATGCGCATGGATCTGGACATGCGCCGCCGGGACGTTGTCGGGCTCCCTGAGGTAGTCATACCGGAACAACGGTTCCCGCTTCTTCTTTCCACCAGGGAACACCGCGAAGCTGGACTTCTCGATGGCCATGAACTCATCAGTACGGTCCATACAACAGCGGTACTCGATCGCAAGGACCAGAATGACCCTGTCATCGACGGTCAACGGGATCCTGGCCTGTTTGATCAGAGCTCTGTGCCCGCCTTCCACAACGTCTGCTGTGAACGGCTCGAAATCACGCGCGACGGCGCTCACGGTCTTCGTGAGCGCCGTCGCGAACTGTGCTGCTTGTTCCTTGAGCGAGGACATGTCACTCGCCCAACAGGTAGTTCAGCCCGTCCCATTCGTCGTATATGTCCAGTTCATCCGCATCGAGCAGGTAGAGCTCAGCGCGCCGGAGGAACTCATCCTTGTTGCCCATCGCCCTCTCGAGCTCGGCACGACGCGCGATTGCTTCTGCCCGGGTGAGTACGGTCGCTGTCACGGGAGTCATGGTGTGTCCCTTCCTCGGGTGTCGACAGGATACAAGTTACTCCTGGGCACCGACACGATTCCTGACCGAGTCCGAGCCACCCCGTCCCGCCCCGGGAACACTCCGTTGTATTCAGTACCCGCAGGTTCTACACCCGTGACATGTGGGACGTCGACGTGGCGATGACCGAGGAGTGAAACGGATGTCCAAGTCCATGGACGAGTTCTTGAAGGAACGCCCGGTCGACGAGTCCCGTGTCGAACAGCACGTGGACCGCATGTTGTCCGAGGTGCGCGCGTACCGACTCCGGGAGCTTCGCGAACAGGCCGGCTTCACGCAACAGGAACTGGCGGATCGGATCGGCGTCTCCCAGCGGCAGGTCTCCAAGATCGAACACGGAGATCTCGACAACTCCAAGGTCGGAACGATCCGCGGCTATCTCGAGGCCGTCGGGGGAAGCCTCGCATTGGAGTACGTCGATGGCGACCAACGTCTCCAGGTCGCATGATCCTCACCCCAGCCCCGGCGCTGCTCAGACCGTCGCGGGCACGCATTCCCCGCAGTGGGGGTGGGCGCCGGACTCCGTGCACGCTTCGCAGCGGAGGAACTGCTTGCGGCACGCCTCGTTCGCGCAGTTGACGAAGAGCGGGGTGTGCGCGTCGCACTCCACACAGGTGCCCAGGGACTGCACGCCCTCGCCGTACTCCACGTGCATGCGCTTGTCGAACACGTAGAGCGACCCGTCCCACAGCCCCTTCGCGCCGTAGGTCTCGGCGTACCGGACGATCCCGCCGTCGAGCTGGTAGACCTCCTGGAACCCGCGGTTCTTCATGAGGACGCTGAGCACCTCGCACCGGATCCCGCCCGTGCAGTACGTGACGACCGGGCGGTCCTTGAGATTGTCGTACTTGCCGGACTCCAACTCGTCGAGGAAGTCACGCGTCGTGTCCGTCTGCGGCACGATCGCGTCCCGGAACCGCCCGATCTCGGCTTCCATCGCATTGCGGCCGTCGAAGAAGACCACCTCGTCGCCGCGTTCCTCCACGAGCTTGTGCAGCGCCCCGGGCTTCAGGTGCTCCCCGCCGCCCTGCACGCCGTCCTCCGTCACCGTGATCTCCGCAGGTGCGTGGAAGGTGACGAGCTCCGGGCGGACCTTGACCGACAGGCGCGGGAAGTCGTCGCCGGTGCCGTTGGACCACTTGATGTCGGCGTCCTTGAACGGCGCGTACCCGCGGGTGGACCGCACGTACTGCTTGACGTCGCCGATCTCCCCGCCGACCGTCGCGTTGATGCCGTGCTCCGAGACGATCACCCGCCCCTTGAGGTTCCACCGCTCGGCGAGCGCGAGCTGCCACAGTTTGACCGCCTCGGGGTCGGACAGCGGGGTGAAGACGTAGAACAGAACGATCTTGTGGACGGCCATGACCCACGATTCTAGTGGCCGCACTCCCCCGGGTCCCCGGCATGAGTGCGGTCTCACACCCCTCCCGACGCCGAGGCGCCCTGCTTCCCATCGGAAGCTCAGGGCGCCTCGGGTGCGGGGGAAGGCCTCAGCCGGTCATCACGGGTTTTGTCGCAGATGCCGAGGACCGTTCCCCGGCAACTGCGACAAAACCCGTGATCTCACGCCAGGTCGTCCGCAGCCGATCGGCCGCAGCCCCAGCCGCTCAGCCGCCGACGACGGGGCCGAAGTACTTCGGCAACGTGCCCTCGTGGGCCTCACGGAGCTCGGCGAGCGGCAGCGTGAAGTGGTCGACGTACTCCAGCGCGTCACCCTCGGCGTCGGTCATGCCGATGCGGGCGAACGGGAAGCCGCGCGCCGTGCACATGTCGGTGAAGCGGACCTCCTCGGTGCGCGGCACGGCGACGATCGCGCGGGCCGTGGACTCCGAGAACAGTGCGGTGAACAGGTCGACCCCGTCGCGCTCCATGATCTCGTCGAGCCAGATCCGCGCGCCGGTGCCGTGGCGCAGGGACGCCTCGGCGAGAGCCTGGGACAGGCCGCCCTCGGAGAGGTCGTGCGCGGCGTCGATCATGCC
The DNA here is from genome assembly GCF_040212315.1 of Brevibacterium litoralis. NCBI lineage: Bacteria > Bacillati > Actinomycetota > Actinomycetes > Micrococcales > Brevibacteriaceae > Brevibacterium > Brevibacterium litoralis. The sequence goes on from NZ_JBDIUY010000037.1 coordinate 67,845, forward strand.
GTCGCGTGAGGCGTTGATGAGGATGTCGGCCAGTTCCTTCTCGGCCGCCGGCTTGAACTCCGGGGGCACGCCGCCCAGGTGGCGGTGGGCGACGTCGGCCCAAGCGGAACCGTCGAGCTCCGCGCCGGTGGTGCCGAGCAGGTAGATGGTCTGCCCGGAGTCCTTCCAGCCCGAGGGGGTGCGGCGCAGGACGTCGTCGAACACGCCGAGCACACCGACGACCGGGGTCGGGTGGATGGCGCCGTCACCCGTCTGGTTGTACAGGGAGACGTTGCCGCCGGTGACGGGCACGCCCATCTCCTGGCAGGCGTCCGCCAGGCCCTCGACGGCCTGCGCGAACTGCCACATGATCTCCGGGTCCTCGGGCGAGCCGAAGTTCAGGCAGTCGGTGACGGCCATGGGGCGGGCGCCGGAGGTCGCGACGTTGCGGTAGGCCTCCGCGAGAGCCAACGAGGCGCCCCGGGCCGGATCGAGGTACGTGTACCGGCCGTTCGCGTCCGTGGAGATCGCGATTCCCAGGCCCGACTCCTCGTCGACGCGGATGACACCGGCGTCGTCGGGGAAGGCGAGCGCCGTGTTGCCCTGCACGTACCGGTCGTACTGGTTGGTCACCCACTCCTTCGAGGCGAGGTTGGGCGAACCGACGAGGTCGAGGACGGTGGACCGCAGTTCGGCGTCGGTGGCAGGCTTCGCGAGACCGGCGGCCTCGACCGTGTCCTCACGGGTGGAGGCGGTCCAGGAGGGTTCGGTGTAGGGGCGCTCGTAGACCGGGCCGTCGTGGGCGACGGACCGCGGCGGGACGTCGACGATCACGTCGCCGTGCCACTCGATGGTGAGGCGACCGGAGTCGTTGACCTCGCCGAGCACGCTCGTCTCGACGTCCCACTTGCGCGTGATCTCGAGGAACTGGTCGAGCTTCTCCGGGGTCACGACGGCCATCATGCGTTCCTGCGACTCGGACATGAGGATCTCCTCCGGGGTGAGGGAGGGATCGCGCAGGAGGACGTCGTCGAGGGCGATGTGCATGCCGCCCTCACCGTTCGAGGCGAGCTCGGAGGTCGCACAGCTGATGCCGGCGGCACCGAGGTCCTGGATGCCCTCGACGACCTCCGCGCCGAAGAGCTCGAGGCAGCACTCGATGAGGATCTTCTCCGCGAAGGGGTCGCCCACCTGGACGGCCGGCCGCTTGGAGGGCTTGGTGTCGTCGAAGGACTCCGAGGCGAGGATCGAGGCGCCACCGATCCCGTCGCCACCGGTACGCGCGCCGAAGAGGACGACCTTGTTGCCCACGCCACTCGCATTGGCCAGGCGGATGTCCTCGTGCCGCATCACTCCCACGGCCAGGGCGTTGACCAGGGGGTTCGCCTGGTAGGTGGAGTCGAAGACGACCTCGCCGCCGATGTTGGGCAGACCCAGGCAGTTGCCGTAGCCGCCGACACCGGAGACGACGCCGTGGACGACGCGCTGGGTGTCCGGGTGGTCGATGGCGCCGAAGCGCAGCTGGTCCATGACGGCGACCGGGCGGGCACCCATGGAGATGATGTCGCGGACGATGCCGCCGACACCCGTGGCCGCGCCCTGGTAGGGCTCGACGTAGGAGGGGTGGTTGTGGGACTCGACCTTGAAGGTGACGGCCCAGCCCTCCCCGATGTCGACGACACCGGCGTTCTCGCCGATGCCCACGAGGAGGTTCTTCTTCATGTCCTCGGTGACCTTGTCACCGAATTTGCGCAGGTGCACCTTGGAGGACTTGTAGGAGCAGTGCTCCGACCACATGACGGAGTACATGGCCAGCTCCGCCGAGGTGGGACGGCGGCCGAGGATCGTCTTGATGTCCTCGTACTCGTTGGCCTTGAGCCCGAGATCCGCGTACGGCTGCTCGACTTCCGGGTGGGCGGCTGCGTACTCGACGGTCTCCTTGACCGTCTTCGTCGCGGACTGGTCGCTGCTCGTCATGATCCCTGTGCGGTCCTTTCGCGTGAACGTCCGTGGCGATTCTACCGGGGTCGACGGACACCGAAATCACCGGAGGGTGCGCAGACGGCGTGCGCTCACCCCTGCGGGGACACCGGCGGTGCCAGCGGTGGCGGCACACGGCCGTTCGTCGAGCCACCGGAGGCCGCGCCGTCGGTGACACCGGTGCCGCTCCTCCCGGCCCCCGTTGCCAACGCCCCCGCGTCCGCCCGCCGCGCGAGCAAGGACATCCCCACCACCACGAGCACGAGCAGGACGAGGTCGACCACCTGCAGACCCACCGTGTGGAACACGAAGCCGCCGGAGCCGGGCACCGCACCGGCCATCACACCCAGCAGTCCCGAGAGCCCCGCGTACACGAGCGCAAAAACGACCGCCGCACCGGCCGCGGACACCCACATCCACCACGGGCGGGCGTTCGCGTACTGCCACGCCGCGAGCACGAGCGCCAGAACGAACGCCGTGGCGAAGGCGCCCCCGATCGCCAGGACCAGTCCGACCGTCCCGACCGAACCCGACGACGACGACACGATCGCCGGGATGATCACCGTGGACCACACCATCTCGACCGCGAGCGCGATCACGACCGCGACCGCCGCCGGGATCCGCGTCGCCCACGTCCCCCGCGGTGTCAGGAGCATCGCGACGACGAGCGCCACCGTCCCCAGGATCGAGAAGCCGACGGTCAGGATCACCATCCCCATGCCCACCGCACCGGGCCCGTCCTGCGTGAACTGGATCCCCCGCACCACCGCGGAGAGGAAGGCGGCGAGCGCCGGCACCAGCAGACCGAGCAGGTAGAGCAGACGGGACGTCATCATCGCCCCGCCGCCGAGGCGCCCTCCCCTCCCGGCCCCCACGCCGACACCCTGTGGCTGCGGTGCCGGCGTGGGTGCCGGCGAGTACTGCGACTGGGAATACTGCGACTGGGAATACTGCGGGGCAGGAGACGGTGCGTGGGGTGACCGGGGGTGGGGCGCCTCAGCGGCGGAGTGTGGCCCGGGTGGTGCGAACCGGTCGTGGTGATCGGGCTGCGTGGGGGCCATCGAAGTTCCTTCTCCCGAGGTGTTCCCAGGACCCTCACCAGGGAGGATGCGCCGGACACGGACTGTCGCAGCGATGATACTCAGGTGCGTGGTGCACAGGTGTCGGACCGTGTTCCGATCCCGCGACATCGCCCCCTCACACGCACGCACGCGCGAGCGCACGTCCAGTGTGGAAGGAAAGGCGTCTCACCGTCACGACTGGGAATCCGCCATTCCTTCCACACTGGACGCGCCGAGCCCCGGGCGCCCTCACCGACGGTCGGGCACGCGGGCGAGGAAGTGCAGGCCGATCACGGCCGCCGTCACGACGAGGGCTTCGAGGATCGAGTACCCGGTGAAGTGCAACAGGTAGTACGCGGTCGTTGCGAGACCGTGGTCCATCGACCACAGCGGACCGGACACGAGCCCGACCATCTTCGAACACCCGAGCAGGAGACCGGTGACCAGGAGCCCGGTGAAGCCCGCGACCAACGACATCCACCAGGGGCGGCGGTTCGCCACCTGCCATCCGACGAACAGCGGGACGAGGACGGAGGTGTTCATGAGCAGCACGCGCAGACGGAAGTTCCAGTCGTGGACGAATGCGCCCTCGTCACGCATGACGAACATCCACATGACCGTGAGCAGGACCCCGACCCCGACGATGCACGCGCCCGCCACCCGAGAGGGAGCCGACCCTCGCCGGGTCACCGCGGCGCCGACGAGGGCGAGCGTCCATCCCAGAAGCTGCGCCACCTCGTAGGACGCGCTGGTGATCTGGAAGAGGGTGGCGTCGAGGCCCGTCGGCACCGACAGTGCGATCGCGTCGACGAGGGACACGAGGATCCACAGGAGGAGGGTCAGTCCGATCCCGCCGACGTAGAGCCAGCGCCCCACTCCCCCGCCGGCCGCGGCAGTCGCCGCCACGTTCGGCACCGTGGACCGAGGTACCGCGTGGGAAACCGATCCGGGAGGCGCGCCGGGAAGGGGCGCACCAGGGGGAGGTGGCATCGACACCATGGAACGCAACTCCTTCGTCGCGGATCGGGGACGATTCCACCGTATGCCTCACGCGGCCGGGCCCCGAGGAGGCGAACCGCCCCGATATCGTTCGCGACCCTGGATATGTCGGCACATATCGGGGGTCGTGAACGATATCGGGGCGGTGGGGTGCCGGGGGCGGTGCCCCTCAGAACCGCTTGGCGGCGAGCTCCGCGCCCTGCGTGAGCGACTGGAGCTTGGCGACGGCGATCTCCGGGTGGACGCGACCGCCCAGACCGCAGTCGGTCGAGGCGACCACGTTCTCCGGGCCCACCAGCCGGCCGAACCGCTCGATCCGGTCGGCCACGAGCTCGGGGTGCTCGACGACATTGGTCGCGTGGGACACGACGCCCGGGACGATGTACTTGCCCTCCGGGAGCTTCACGTCCTCCCAGATCCGCCACTCGTGTTCGTGCCGGACGTTCGCCGCCTCGAAGGTGATGCCGGCGGCTTCGATGCCGAGCACGGTCTCGACGATCTCCCGGAACGGCAGGTCCGTGACGTGCGGGCCGTGCCAGGAGCCCCAGCACGTGTGGACGCGCACCTGCTGCGGGTCGATGCCGCGCAGTGCATGGTTGAGCGCGTCGACGCTGAGCTGGGTGAAGTTCCGGTAGTCCTCGAAGGTGGGCTCCGGCGCGATCTGGTCCCAGTTCTCCGCGAGCGAGGGGTCGTCGATCTGCAGGGTGAGGCCGGCCTCGGTGATCGCCAGGTACTCCTCGCGCAGGACGTCGGCCCAGGCCCACACGAACTCCTCGTAGGAGTCGTAGTGGCGGTTCTCGATCCGCGCACCGGAGGCCGGCGAGAGCGCGTTGAGGTAGACGCGGGACGTGTCGTACCCGGCGGCCTCGGCTCCGGCGAGCGCATTACGGATGTCGCGCTGCACCTGCTCGGTCCCGGTGTAGGAGATCGGGCCGGTGGCGACCGGGAAGCCCGGCTGGTGGCCGGTGTCCGTGCCCGCGTGCGGGTCCGAGTAGGCGCCGGGGAACAGCGCACGGTCACGGCGCCCCGCGAAGCTGTTGAGCCGGATCTTCCCCGGTTCGCTCAGCTGCTCGGGCAGTTCCCACAGACCCTTGTCGTTGATCTCCAGACCACCGGTCCGGGCGAAGACGTAGTGCCACCAGGCGCCGTAGTCGAACTCGGCGGCCATCGCGTGACCGTACTCGCCGTCGTTCGGTTCGGTGATCCCCAGGTCCTTCTGGCGCTGGAGGATGTCGACGACGCTCTCGGTGAGCAGCGAGTCGAAGTCACCGGCGGTCTCTTCTCCGGTCGCGTCGGTGGGAGCCGCGGCGTCCTCGGTCTCGGCGATCGTCCCGACACTCGTGTCGAGGCGGGCCCGGTTGGCGGCGATGAGTGCGGGGGTACGGGGCAGGGATCCGGCGTGCGAGGTACGGATGGGGGTCGTCATACGAGGTGTCCTCCTGTGACCCGGGCGGCGAACGGGGTCCACCCGGTGCGGCTGCGATGGTCACGACGGTCAATGACGGACGTGGGGAGGCTTCCGCTGCGGTCCGTGGCGTCGGTCCCTCCATCTCACCACGGATTCCCGGCCACGCATGTGTGTGCCGTCACGAAGTCTTCACGTGTCGTCATCCTTCGCCACGTGAACCACCCGTGTTCCACGGCCACGCCGCCGAGGCGCCCCACCCTCCCGACCGGGCCGCCGTCGTGCTGTCTGTACGGGCCCGACCGCCGAGATCACGGACTTTGTCACAGATCCCGGGTTTTGTTTCCCGGTATCTGCGACAAACCCCGTGATCTCACACCGGGCATCCCGGGCACGCGCCTGTCGTTGGGACTACGCGCCGGAAGCCGGTTCGTCGGCCGGAGCGACCGGGCGTCACACGACCGAACCGCGGCGGAGGTCGAGGGTGTCGACGGCCGCGCGGTCGAGCGCTTCTTCGAGGGCGTCCTCGCCGTGGTCGCGCAGGTACTGCAGCTCCGCGTCGGTGATCGCCACGGGGGTGAGCCAGGTGATGCGGATGTCGTCCTCCACGTGCGCCGGGACCCGCTCGAATCCGAACGGCGAGGTGAGGTACACGTGGCGCACATGGTCGGGTTCCGCCGTGTGCCGGTCCGCGACCCTCCCGGTGGCGAGCGCGTCGACATAGGCCTGGCCCGGTTCGACCACCCGCCCCAGATCGGCGGCTGCGAAGGCCGTGCACGTGAGGATCAACGTGCCCGGGTCCTCCGTCGCGGCACCCTCAGAGCGGAGCCGCCGTCCCGGGCTCAGGAGTTCGACGCGCAGCGGCACCCCGGTCGCCGAGACCCGCCCGGTGGGCAGCGCGGCGAGTCCGAGCGTCGCCACGGCCGTCTCACCGGGGTCGACGTCGTCGAGTCCGGTGGGTTCGAACAGGCTCAGGACGTCGACGTGCTCCGTGCTGCCGACGAACTGCCGGTAGTACCGGTCGACGCGCGGCCGACCCCCGATGTGGGAGACCAGATGCTTGGCGGTCCGGCGGGAGCGCGGGGCGACCGGTTCACCACCCGGCCGCCCGTCGGGTGACGAGAGGTGTGGCACGGTCGGTGGTCACTCCCCTGCGGAACCCGCGGCGTCCGCACCGACACCCGCGCCCGATCCCTCGGCCGAACCCGTGGTGTCGCCCGCCAGCCCCAGGCGCTCGAGGATCCAGGCCCATTCGAAGGCCGTGTCCTTCCAGGCGTTGTACCGCCCGGACTTGCCCCCGTGACCGGCGACCATCTCGATCTTCATCATCGCGTCGGCTCCGACGTCCCGCAGGCGCGCCACCCATTTGGCGGGCTCCACGTAGAGGACGCGGGTGTCGTTGAGCGAGGTGATCGCGAGGATCTGTGGGTAGTCGATCCCCTCGCTCACGTTCTCGTAGGGCGAGTACGACTTCATGTACTCGTAGACCTCGGGGTCGTGGAACGGATCGCCCCACTCGTCCCACTCGATGACGGTGAGCGGCAGCTCGGGCATGAGCATGGAGGTGAGCGAGTCGACGAAGGGCACCTGCGCGCAGATCCCGGAGAACCGGTCCGGCGCGATGTTCGCGACCACACCCATGAGCATGCCACCGGCGGACCCACCGAGGGCGACCATCCGCTCCGGTTCCGCCTGACCGGTCGCGATGAGGTGATCGGCGACCGCGACGAAGTCCGTGAAGGTGTTCTTCTTGGTGAGCGTCTTGCCGCTGTCGTACCAGGCGCGTCCCATCTCACCGCCGCCACGCACGTGCGCGACCGCCCACACGACCCCGCGGTCCAGCAGCGACAGCCGTGCCACCGAGAAGTACGGGTCCATGCTCGCCTCGTACGACCCGTAGCCGTACAGCAGGGTCGGGTTCACCGCCGGTTCCCCGACACCGTCCCCGTCCGCTCCCGAGGCGCTCTCCGCTCCCGAGGCGCCCGCCGGGTCCCCGGCCACCGCGTCCTTCCGCCACACGAGGGTGACGGGGATCCGGGTGCCGTCGGCGGCGGTGGCCCACTGGAGTCCCTGCGCGTAGGCGGAGAGGTCGACCCCGCCGAGGACCTCCTGCTCCTTGAGCACGATCCTCTCGCCGGTGCGCACGTCGTACTCGAAGACCGTCGGTGGGGTCACATAGGAGGCGTAGACCATGCGCACGCGGGGCTGCGTCCACTCCGGGTTGGCGGTGGCGCTCGTGGTGCCGATCGGTTCGTCCGCGGTCACCTCGACGAGTGGCAGGTACGGCGATCGCACGCCACCCGTGCCCGCCGACCCCTCGCCCGCAGCACCTTCGGACTCCCCGGTCCCGCGGATCCCGATGACACCGACCCGCGCGAACCCGCCCTCGCGGTAACTGAGCACCAGGTGGTCACGGAAGGCCTGGAGGTCCTCGATCCGCTTCCCCGCGGTCCCGGCACCACCGGTCGCATCACCAGCACCACCGTCACCACCGACCAGCACCGGCCGCCACTGCGACTCGTCGGCGGGTGCGGACACGGGCACGTCCACGACGTCGAAGTCCTCCCGGTCCCTGTTGTGCACGATGAGGAACCGGTCCTCCTCGTGGCCCTCCGCGTCCGGCACGACGGCGTGTTCGACGGAGTACTCGACCCCTTCGACGAGTGGCCACACGGCCACCGGGGTCGACTCCGGTTCGGCCGTGTCGATGTACCAGTACGCGCTGCTGATCTTCGAGCCCACCGCGAGCATGAGGTACCGCTTGGACCGGGTGAGCCCCATGCCCAGCCAGTACCGCTCGTCCGGCTCGTGGAAGACGACGACGTCCTCGGAGGCGTCCGTCCCCACCGCGTGCCGCCACACCTTGTGTGGGCGCCAGGCGTCGTCGACCGTCGCGTAGTACACGTACTGCCCGCTCACGTCGAAGAACGCGCCGGCCGCGGTGCCCGGGACCTCGTCGGCCAGGTCCTCTCCCGTCGCGAGGTCACGGATCCGCAGGGTGTAGCGCTCGTCCCCGGCCTCGTCGAGACCCCACAACAGGCGCGATCCGTCACTGCTGTAGGACAGGCTGCCGAGCGAGAAGAACTCCTTGCCCTCGGCCTCGACGTTCTGGTCGAAGACGACCGCTTCCCCCGGGAGGGTCTGCCCGTCCTCGACCACCGGTGGCGTCCAGTCCTCCGGGTCCGCCACGGGGACACGGCAGTGGATGGCGTAGTCCTTGCCCTCGACGGTCCGTGCGAAGTACCAGTGGTCGCCACGGCGCCCCGGCACGGACATGTCCGTCTCCTTGACGCGCGACTTGATCTCACCGAACACCGTCTCCCGCAGCCCCTCCAGGTGCGCGGTGCGGGCCTCGACGTAGGTGTTCTCCGCCTCCAGCCCGGCGATCAGCTCCGGGTTCTCCTTCTGGCGCATCCACTCGTAGGGATCCGAGAAGGTGTCACCGTGGAACACACGGTCCTGGGGCTTGCGGGCGTGCACGGGTGCCGTGGGGATTTCCGTCATGCGGGCCACCCTAGCGGGCGCCTCGGACGTACTTCTTCCGCCATGAACGCGTCACGCGATTTCACATGACGACCACGACATTCACATGTCGTCACAATGATTTCCCCAGAACAACGTTCCCGGTCACGATGGCCGCATGACTCCCTCTTCACCCTCCCCGGGACTCGCCACCCGCCAGGTCCACACGGGGTACGTTCCCGGAACGCCGCAGAACTCCGTGGCGGTGCCGATCTACCAGACGACGGCCTACCAGTTCGACAGCTTCCACCAGGCGCGGGAGCTGTTCGCGCTGCGGGGCTCGGGGAACCTCTACTCGCGCAACGGCACGCCCACGCAGGCGGTGCTGGAGAAGCGGGTGAACGACTTGGAGGGCGGTGTCGGGGCACTCGCGGTCGGGTCCGGGCAGGCGGCGGTGGCGACGGCGCTGCTGGCACTCCTGGGGAACGGCGACCACGTCGTCGCCTCGAACAAACTGTACGGCGGGACCTCGGACCTGCTCGGTGACACCTTCGCGGACCTCGGGATCGAGTGCACGCTCGTCGACCCGCTCGACCTCGCGGCGTGGGAGGCGGCGATCCGACCGGAGACCCGCGTCGTGTTCCTGGAGTCGGTGGGCAATCCGATCGCGACCCTGCCGGACCTGCGCGCGATAGCCGACCTGGCGCACGCCCACGGGATCCCGGTCGTCGTCGACAACACCGTGGCCACGCCGGTGCTGTTCCGGCCCTTCGAGCACGGGGCGGACTTCGTGGTGCACTCGGCGACGAAGTTCATGGGTGGACACGGCACGTCGATGGCCGGTGTGGTGGTCGACGGTGGCACCTTCGATCCGAGCGTCGAGCCGCACAAGTGGCCGGTGTTCACGCGCGAGTACGAGCGCTACGGCGGGATCGTCTTCGCCGATGCCTTCGCCCTGCCTGCACCGCGGACCCCGCGCCCGGACGGAAAGTCGCCGTTCCTCGTGCTCGCGCGCTCGAAGGTGGTGCACGACCTGGGACCGTCGCTCTCCCCCTTCAACGCCTTCGAGATCCTGAACGGTCTGGACACGCTGAGCCTGCGGATGCAGCGGGTGACCGAGTCCGCGCTCCGGGTGGCGGCCTGGTTGGAGGACCATCCCCTCGTGGCGCGGGTCCACCACCCCGGTCTGGAATCGCACCCCGACCACGCAGTGGCGGACCGCGACTTCCCGCAGGGGATCGGCGCGGTGTTCTCCGTCGACCTCGCGCTGCCCGGCTTCGAAGAGCCCGTCTACGACCTCGACGGTGACACGGCCGAACGCCTGTTCGATGCGATCGGCACCTTCGTCGATTCCCTGCAGGTGTTCGGGCTCGTGGCGAACATCGGAGACGCCAGGTCACTCATCGTCCACCCGGCGACGATGACCCACTGCCGGCTCACCCCGGCCGAGCGCGAGGCGGGGCGGATCTCCTTCACGACCCTGCGCCTGTCCATCGGCCTGGAGGACGTCCCGGACCTCGTGGCGGATCTCGACCAGGCCTTCACGAAGGTGCGGGAAGCACTGGACGCGTCCGCTCGGGCCGCGGCCTGATCCGACACACCGAGAGGGCACATATCCGTCGATCCCGCGCTCGGATCCGCGGATATGTGCCCTCTCGATCTCAGCGACCCGGAGTTCAGTCCACCAGGTCGTGACGCACGATCGACTGCTCGCGGTCGGGGCCGACGCCGATGACGGACATGCGGCAACCGCTCAGCTTCTCCAGCGCCAGCACGTAGTCCTGCGCGGTCTGCGGCAGGTCCGAGAACTCGCGGGCACCCGTGATGTCCTCCTGCCAGCCGGGGAAGGTCTCGTACACCGGCTTGGCGTGGTGGAAGTCCGACTGGGACACCGGCATCTCGTCCATGAAGGTGCCGTCGACCTCGTAGCCCACGCAGACCGGGATCTCGTCGAGGCCGGAGAGGACGTCGAGCTTGGTGAGCACGTAGTCGGTGAATCCGTTGACCCGTGCCGCGTACCGGGCGATGACCGCGTCGTACCAGCCGCAGCGGCGCGGCCGGCCGGTGTTGACGCCGTACTCGCCACCGGTCTTCTGCAGGTGGATGCCCATCTCGTCGAACAGCTCCGTGGGGAACGGACCCGCGCCCACCCGCGTCGTGTACGCCTTGACGATGCCGACCACCCGGTTGATGCGCGTGGGTCCGATACCGGAGCCCACGACCGCGCCACCGGCAGACGGGTTCGAGGAGGTGACGAACGGGTAGGTCCCGTGGTCGACGTCGAGCATGGTCGCCTGACCGCCCTCCATCACCACGACCTTGTCGTCGTCGAGCGCCTGGTTGAGCAACAGGGAGGTGTCGGTGACCATCGGACGCAGGCGGTCCGCGTAGGACAGGATGCCCTCGACCACCTCGTCGACCTCGACCGCACGCCGGTTGTACACCTTCACCAGCAGCTCGTTCTTCTGCCGCAGCGAACCCTCGATCTTCTGACGCAGGATCGACTCGTCGAAGATGTCCTGCACGCGCAGACCCAGCCGCCCGGTCTTGTCCATGTAGGCGGGACCGATACCACGCCCGGTCGTACCGATCGCGCGCTTGCCCAGGAACCGCTCGGTCACCTTGTCGATCGTCTGGTGGTAGGGCGCCACGATGTGCGCGTTCGCGGAGATCTTGAGGTTCGCCGTCGAGGCGCCCCGCGACTCCAACATCTCGATCTCCTCGAACAGCGCCTCGAGGTTCACCACCACACCGTTGCCGATGACGGGGACGACCGAGGGCGAGAGGATCCCGGCGGGCAGCAGCTTGAGCTCGTACTTCTCGCCGCCGACGACGACCGTGTGGCCGGCGTTGTTGCCACCGTTGGGCTTGACGACGTAGTCCACGCGGGTGCCGAGGATGTCGGTCGTCTTCCCCTTACCCTCGTCGCCCCACTGGGCGCCGACGACCACGATTGCTGGCATGCTTGCACTCACCTTTGCGCATTTTCGGGCAGCCCGGACCTGCGGGCCTTGCTGCGTCAGTCTACTGGGAGCCTCCGACACACTTCTCGAACCCCACACCGTGGAGCGCGTCCAGGATCCGCGCCGCCCCTCAGCGCGCACCGCACCGCGCCCCTCAACGCGCGAGGGTCACACCGCGGGTTCGGCAGGGATCGCCTCGATCGCGTCGGGGTCGGACTCGCGCAGGAACTTCTCCACGCGCTGCGCCTCCTCCGCCTCGTTGATGGAGGCGGCGGCACGGCCGAGCGCGTAGAGCGAGCGCAGGAACCCACGGTTGACGACGTGGGAGTAGGGGATCGGGCCGGCGCCTCGCCAGCCGGCACCGCGCAGGGCGTCGAGGCCCCGGTGGTAGCCGACGCGGGCGAAAGCGTAGGACTCGACCTGGCGCCCCTCGGTGAACGCCTCGTCAGCGAGGACGGCCCAGGCCAGGCAGCTGGCGGGCAGGTCGCGGACGACGTCGAGCGCCTCCTCGCCGGCCTCCATGCGGGCGCGCGCCTCGACGTCGGGGTGGTCCTCGGGCAGGAAGGTGGGCTGGGGGCCCAGCTGGCCCGCGTTCAGGTTCCCGATGTGCGCGGGATTGCCGATCGGCTGGCTCATGGGTGTCTCCTCTGTGTTCGGTACTCGGTCGTCCTTCACGGATCGGTCGCCCTCCACGGACGACGCTCAATCGTCCTTCACGGACGAGGGCTGCACGGCGAAGGGGTTGTCCGCCAGGGCACCGTACACCCCGGCCGCGGCCAGCTCGGCGAGCGCCTGCTCGTCGGCGACCCCCGTGGCCCAGACCCGCAGGTCGGAGCCGAGCCACGCATCGAGATCGACGGCCGCGCCGTCGGCACCGCCCTCGGAGGTCGAGTCCCCCGCTCCCGAGGCGCCCTCCCCCACGGCCACCATCTGCACTCCCGCCTCGCTCAGGGCGGACGGGTCGAGCCCGGTGAGGTCCCCCTCGTAGAGGGTCGTGAGTCCGGCGTCGACGCCGATCCGCAGGACGTCGAGGTCGGCGGAGCGCAGGATGATCCCGTCGGGCCGGGCGGGGCGTTCGCCGTCCGCGGACCCGTCTGTGTCTCCTGCACCGGTCGCCCCGTCGACGGTGGCGCCTTCGACGGTGGCGACGACGGCCCGGGCCTCCTCGGCGGAGTCGACCGCGGGCATGAACACGGTCATGTCGCCGTAGCGGTCGAGCGCGTCCTCCCAGGTCATCGGGGTGCCGGGGCGCGACCAGCCGCTCGCCTCGGAGGCGTCGGCACCGGCGGCGTCGGCGGCGTCGGCGTCGGAATCATCACCGGACGACTCCGGCGGAACCGCGGCGCCTGCGCCCGGCGGGGCGATCTCGGCGGAGGTGAAGGCGTCGAGGGTCCAAGAGGACACCGGACCATCGAGACCCAGCGCCGCCGGGGCGGTCTCCTCGTCGGCGAGCACCGGCGTGCCGTCGGACAGGAGTGCGAGGTCGACGGCCGGCAGGTAGCCGAACTTCACGACCTGGTCGACGGCGTCCCGCGAGTTCTCGGGGTACAACGCCGAACCTGCGTGGAGCGCGCCGACCGCCGGGGTCTCCAGGTCGTCGATCGTGAGGACCGCGCCCGGGCGGGCGATGTTCCACACGACCACACCGGCGACGGCCAGGAGCGCGACGCCGGCCACCAGCAGCGGCGCCTTGGTGCGCGGGGCGTCCTCGTTGCGTTCGATCTTCCCGGTCACGGCCGCGCCCAGCGACGGGCGGGCCGACGACGAGTCGCGGGCGTCCGAGGGGGAGTACGCCTCGGCAGCCTTCCCTGCAGCCTGTTCTGCAGCCGTCCCGGCAGCCGCCCGCTTGGCCGGGTTCCCGGAACGTCGTGCGCCCCGCGCAGTGTTCTTCTTGCGGTTCACCGGGGCAGCAGCTCCGGCGGGCAGGCGGTGCGGGCCATGTCGTCGAGGTCGTGCGTGGCCGTCCACCCCAGGTGTTCGGCGATGGCACCGACATCGGCGACCAGGCGTGGCGGATCCCCGGCCCGGCGGTCGCCGATCACGTACTCGACCTCGTGGCCGATCACGCGCGAGATCGCGTCGATGACCTCCTTGACCGACGAACCGTTGCCGGTGCCCACGTTGAACACGGGCGATCCGTGATCGCCGGCGCCCAGGTCCTTGCCCTCCCCGGCGCGTCCGTGTCCGGCGGCCAGGTGGTCGAGTGCGACCAGGTGCGCGTCGGCCAGGTCCTTCACGTGCACGTAGTCGCGGATGCACGTGCCGTCCGGGGTGTCGTAGTCGTCGCCGAAGACGACCGGCTTCTCACCGGACTTCAGGCGGTCGTAGACGATCGGCACGAGGTTCATCACGGCGGGATCCCGCAGGTCGTCCCAGCCGGCACCGGCGACGTTGAAGTACCGGAGCTTGATCGCGCGCATGCTGCCGCGGCGGACGGCGTTGTCGATCATCCACTCACCCACGAGCTTGGTCTGGCCGTAGGGGTTGATCGGCTGGCAGGGGTAGGTCTCTGGGATGATGTCCGCGTCGGGCATCCCGTAGGTCGCGGCGGACGAGGAGAAGACGATCTCCTGGACACCGGCGTCCTGCATGGCGCCGATGACGTGGCGCAGTCCCGTCACGTTGTTCTGGTAGTACCAGAGCGGTCGGTCGACGGACTCCCCCACCTGCTTCTTCGCGGCGAAGTGGACGACCGAGGTGACCTCGTTCCGCAACATGCACGCCGCGAGCTTGGCGGTCACGTCCACGTCGTCCCCGCCGGCGAGGTCGAGTTCGAGGACGGTGGCGTTCCCCGCGCGCTCGCGGATGCCCGACGACATGTCGTCGACGACGACCACGTCCTCGCCGCGGTCCTGCAGCAGCCGCACCACGTGCGACCCGATGTACCCGGCTCCGCCGGTGACCAGAACAGCCATGTCAGTCGTTCCCTTCCGTCTTTCCTTCGTCTGCGCCCGCCGTGCCGACGGCGTCCACGCCGCCGTCCACCGTGCCGTCGACCCCGACCTCCGCACCCGAGGCGCCCTGCACTCCCGGCCCTTCCGCCAGCAGTCCGCCGCCCCGGCTGGGGTCCACCTGGCCGCGTGCGCCCGTCACCAGGCCACGCAGGAACCCGAGGCCCCAGGAGATGTGCATGGAGGGCAGGATGATCTTGAACCAGGCGCGTTCACGGAACCCGCAGTCCTTCGCCCGCAGTGCCTCGCGGCCGATGAGGGCCAGGTAGGCGATGCTCGGCACGTGGACGAGCGAGGTGAAGCGGCGCAGGACCTTGGGCCAGCGTCCCGTCACGCCGGTGAGCTGGAGGACCAGTTCGACGACCGCGGCGGCCATACCGAGGATGAGGACGGGTGGGGCGAAGTAGCGCAGGGAGTTGCGCGAACCGTGGCGGCGGACGATCTCCGCCCGCCAGCGACCGGTGGCGTGGAACTGCTGGACCAGCTGTTTCCACGTGGAACGCGGCCAGTAGGTGACCTCCAGGCGGGGGTCGAACCAGACGAGGCCGCCGGCTTCGCGGATACGCAGGTTGAGTTCCCAGTCCTGGCCGCGGCGCAGGGATTCGTCGAAGCCGCCGAGCTCGTCGAACACCTCGCGCCGGAAGACGCCGAGGTAGGCGGATTCGGATTCCTGGGCCTCGTCGCCGGAGTGGTAGGCGGGGCCGCCCAGGCCGAGCGGGGACATGTAGGCGCGGGCGACGGCCTTCTGGAAGGCGGTGCGGCCGCGGGCGCGCATGAGGCCGCCCAGGTTGGCCGCTTCCATCTCGCGGAGGACCCGGACACCGACGGCGGTGTAGTCGGGGGTGAGCTCGGAGTGCGCGTCGACGCGGATGATCACCGGGTGTCGCGTCCGGGCGATCGCGAGGTTGAGGCCGGCAGGCGTGGTGCCGGTGGGGTTGTCGACGTATTCGATGCGCGGATCCGCATCAGCCATCCGCTGCACGATCCGCGTGGTGCCGTCCGTCGAGGGGCCGAGTGCCAGGACGATCTCCTTGTCCCCGGCGTAGTCCTGCGCGAGGACGGTGGCGACGGCGGCCTCGACGTGGTCGGCCTCGTTGAGCACGGGCATGACGTAGCTGACGCCGGGACGTCGTCCCAGTTGGGGCAGGGATTCCGGGGTCAGGCGGGGTTCACGCGGGGGTGTCTTGGGCACGCCCCCGATTGTTCCACAGCCCGGATGAGGGAACCCTGAGCAGCCCCACGTCGGAAAGTCGGCATAGCTGGTAGTCGTAAGTGCCCCGCACTGAGGTCGACCACCGCGTCAGATCCTGCGGTCGAGTTCGCACTCCTCGAACTCACCGGACCGAGCGCGATCGTACGAGCCGAGCAGGCGCCGCGCATTGGCCGGCGACCGGAACAGATGCGCCGCTTCCTGCCAGGCCGCATACTCGTCCGCAGGCATGAGGACCACGTTCCCCGCAGTCGACTCGATCTCGATCGTCACGCGTTCGTCAGTGACCTTCTCGATGAGAGCGAACAAGTGCGAACGGGCTTCTCTCGCGCTGATCATCATGGATCCGCCTCCCTATTGGCACGTATCCATGGTGCCACCCCTCACACCCTCCGCACCGGCTGCCGCAGCAGGGTCCGTAGTTTCTCCGGGGCCGTCCGCCGGGTGTCGCTGAAGTACACCTCGTGATGAGTGCCGGTCATCTCGAGGTCGTGGTCCGGGATGTACTCGTGGTGCATCCGCTCCAGCACCGGACCCTCCGCGTCGAAGGACCCCACGTGCAGCGTCTGCACACACAAGCCCTCGTCGAGCTCCTCGAACCGCACCTCCGCCGGTCCCGCAGAGACGCACTCCTCCGCCGAGGCGCCCTCCCCCATAGAGACACCCGCCCCCGCAGCCGCCGGACCCGCCTTCCGCGCCACCACGTCCCGCGCCACCGCGACCTCCGCCGCACCGAGCCAGTCGGGCACGAGCAGCATGAGCGTCCAGTCCCAGCACGACTTGTCCCGTCCGGACGTGAAGGCGTCCATGTCGTCGGCCCACCACAGCCCCTCCAGCGGCGGCACCACGTAGTCCCGGCCGAGTTCCTTCTTGCTGTGGAACTTCAGCGCGTACGCGAGTGGGTACAGCACCTGCAGCGCGGAGTCGAACGCCGGCGAGGTGTTCGGATCCCCACGCCCGTCGATCATGAGGTAGTGCCGCACCGGCACGACGACCTCGCGGAACAAACCCTTGGGCGCCGCGTACTCGTCGAGCTCCTTCTTCAGGTCGACCTTCGCGTGGGCCATGCCCCCAGTCTCCCGCCGCCGGGCCGCTCCCACCAGACCACAGGGACCCCGGACCCCGCTCCCGAGGCGCCCCACCCTCTCCATCACTCGCGTACTCCCCGTCCGCACCCCACCCTGGCCGGGCCCACGCCGATGTGGGAAAATCCAACACATGGACAAGGTCGAGCTCGGTCGCCGCATCACAGAAGCCCGCACCGCTGTGGACATGACCCAACAGGGTCTGGCTGATGCCGTCGGTCTTGATCGCTCGGCCATCATCACCCTCGAACAGGGCAAGCGGAACCTCAAGGTTCCGGAGCTCGTCGAGATCGCCCAGGCGCTCGACAGACCGCTCACGTACTTCGTCCGCCCCACGGTGCCGGCCGCCGTCAGCAGGCGTTCATCGCCGGAGACTCGGCACGAGTCGACCCACCAACTCGACCTCGAGCTCGACGAGTTCGCCGCAGACCTCCGCTCACTCCAGGAGCTGGGCCTGATCGTCCCGTTCGCCCGCGACACATCGAGAAGCCTTCCCGACTCGCACGAGGGAGTCGAACTTGTCGCGGCAGGCCTTCGGACGGACGCTGGGCTCGGCGCCACACCGATCACCGATCTCGGTCGGACCTGTGAACGGTTCGGCCTCTACACCTATTCGGTACCTTTGGGGGCACAAGGACCGGACGGTGGTTGCGTCGAGATCGAGTCGACCCACGGCTCGACCGGCGCTGCCGTGATCAACGGCGATGCCGCGTCCGGACGCCGCCGAATGACTCTGGCTCACGAGCTGGGGCACTGGGTGTTTGGTGATGCCTACGACACGGGAGCGACCTTTCAGACCGAGCGGATGATCAATTCGTTCGCCATCCACTTCCTGGCGCCCCGTTCCGGAGTCGTCCGGGAGTGGAACGCGCACAAGGACTGGACCATCCGCGACCGCGCGATCGTCGTCAGCGCGACCTACCGGCTCAGTTGGACCGCAGCGCTCTCGCAGCTCCGGAACCTCGGCCTCATCGATCACGCCGAGCGCGACCGTCTTGTCGAGCACGAACCGCGCTCCGGCGACTTCCTCCGCCTCGAACTCACTTGGCCCGATGAACTTGAACCGGGATACCTCTCCCCGGGCTTCACGTCCGCCTGCATGCGGGGGTACACAGAATCGAAGCTCACCGCGGACCGGACCTTGCAATTGCTCCGCGGAATCCTCACCGAGCAGGACCTGCCCGACAGGAGTCCCCTCACGCTCGATGATTTCCGGGCCTCCTTCGCCGGGCACAACCTCGGAAGCCCGGGTCATGAATGACCCGACCACTTGGGTGATCGACACGAGCGTGTTCACGCATATCGCCCGCGCAGAACATCTCGATACACTCCGAGACCTGGCACCCGGCGAGATCGTCGTCATTCCGACCGACGTGCACGACGAGATCCAACGTGGTCGAGAGCTCCACACCGGTATTCCTGACCCGTCCGCCCTTCCCTGGTTGACTCTCACCGCGCTCTCCGACGAGGAAGTCCTTACACAACTCCAGGTGAAAGCCGAGCTCGGGGGCAGCTCACTCAAGAACTTGGGGGAGTGCGCCGTAATCGCCTGCGCCGAACACCGTGGTCTCACCGCACTCTTGGACGACCGCCAGGCCATTGCGCAGGCGAAGGTTCATGGCGTTCCTCACCACGACACGCTGTGGCTCGTCATCGAGGCCTACGCGACGACCTTCGACCACGATCGGACGGCCGCCGAACAGATGGTCGATGACCTGCTCGCCACCGACATGTACCTCCCGGTCGATTCCGGGGAGAGCTTGTTCGCCTGGGCGTACACCGAAGGTCTACTGCCCAGGTAGAGGGGAGTCCGCCGCTCCCACCAGACCACAGGGACCCCGGACCCCGCTCCCGAGGCGCCCCTCCCTCCCCATCACCCGCGCACTCTCCGTCCGCAAAAGCGACCACGTCGTGAGATGCTGGATCCGACGTGAGATGTCGTGTGCGCACACGACATCTCACACCGAACCCGACATCTCACCTCGGCCCGGAGCCACCCCTCCGGCACCACCCCAACCCCGGACATGTAAAAGTTCTTGACACGTCTGCGCGACGTGTAAAGATTCCGCCAGATTTTTTACACGTCGATCACGCACCCTCGTATTCTTGATCCATGACCTGGGATCCGGACACGCCGTACGACGACCTCCCCGAGCTCCCTCCTGTGGCCGAGTTCGAGACCAAGGAAGTCCTCCGCGCCACCGCCAACGCCCGAGCCGCGTTGGCCGCACTCGACCAGGCGTCCCGCCGGATCCCCAATCCGGAAGTGCTCATCAACTCGATCTCCCTCCTCGAGGCACAGGCGAGCTCCGAGATCGAGAACATCGTCACCACCACCGACGACCTCTTCCGTTACGCCCACGACGGCGGCGGTTCTGCCAGCTCGGACACCAAGGAGACGCTGCGGTACCGCACCGCGCTGTTCGCCGGCATCGAATCGATCCGGACCCGTCCGGTCTCGACCAACACAGCCATCGAGGTCTGTTCCGAGATCCGCGCGGTCCACGCGTCGCTCCGGTCGATGCCGGGCACGTACATCGGTAATCCCACCACCGACTCACGCATCTACACCCCTCCGGAAAACCTGACGAGGATCCGGGCACTGCTGCGCAATTGGGAATCCTTCGTCCACGAGTCCGCAGGGATCGATCCGCTGATCGTCATGGCGATCGCGCACTACCAGTTCGAAGCGATCCACCCCTTCGCCGACGGTAACGGCCGAACCGGGCGCATCCTCAACGTCCTGCTTCTCGTCGCCGAGGGACTGCTCGTACACCCGGTGCTCTACCTCTCGCGCTACATCATCGAGAGGAAGGTGGACTACTACCGGAAGCTCCAGGCGGTGACCGCTGAACAGGCATGGGAGGACTGGATCCTCTTCATGCTGGACGGTGTCCGAGCATCCGCCGATTCGACCATGCGCACCATCGACGCCATCGAATCCTGCCGGGAGTCCGTCCGCGCCGTCATCCGCGACGATTCGCGTCTCGGGACCGACGCGGACCTCATCGACCTCCTCTTCGAGAACCCCTACTGCCGGATCAATGACGTCCGCGAACGCTGCGGCGTCTCCCGCCCCACCGCCACGAAACGACTGCGGGCGCTGGTCCACGCCGGGGTTCTGACAGAACACCGCACCGGCCGCACCGCAGCCTTCCGCAACGAGGCCTTCCACACGCTCCTTCAGGACACTTCAGTCCGCTGATCCCGCTCCCGAGGCGCCCCCACCCACCCTCACGGGTTCTCCCAGGCCCCTTCGCTGTCCGCCAACCGCGCCACGGACGCCGGCAGCTCCTCGTTGACCACGTCGGCCAGGCTCGTCTCGTCGAGCACCGACCGCACGGCCGCCCGCAACGCCACCCACACGTCCAGCAGGGGCCCCGCTGTCCCCGGGTACTCCAGCTCCGAGGGCCGCGAGTCCCGCACGAACACCAGCGGCCCCTCGACCGCCCGCACCACGTCCGCCACGGACACGTCCTCGGGTTCCTTCGCCAACTGGTAGCCGCCGTTCCCGCCGCGCCGACTCGTGACGATCCCGGTCCGCCGCAGGTCGTTGAGAATCCCTTCGAGGAATCGGTGCGGCACTTCCTGCACCTCGGCCAACTCCTTGGCCTTCGCGGGCTCCCCGGGGTGGGAGGCGAGTTCGACGGCGGCTCGGACGGCGTAATCGGCGCGGGCGGAGATCTTCACACCCCCATTCTCCCGTTTCCCACCGGGAATCCGGGAATGCCCCGCCACGATCCGGACACCTCAGGCCCTCCCGCACTCCCTCGCCGCCGAGGCGCCCCATCCTCCCCACACCCCGAACCCCGGGCTCACGGCACCCACCGGAGCCCTCACCCCGCACAGCCGGCCCGCACAACCCAGGGCGAGGCGGGACTACGAGCAAGACGTCGATTCACAGGACATGAGCTTCGCAGTCACGCACGACGACGAGACATCTGCCCCGTCGAACGACACCAAGCTCGCAGTCGCCCCTGGCCCGTCCGCCAACGCGGAATCCCGAACCAGTGCGGAAACGCAAGAAGCGGGCCCTCACCCTGACTAAGGAAGGGACCCGCATCCTGCTGACTGTATTGGTTCGCAAGGTCATCGAGTGGCTGCTCGAAGATCCTGCTAGCTGATCGATGTCAGCCAGGCCGGTCGTCAGAGTGACCGCTCCGGCGGCCGGTACTGCTCGACCAGGAGGACCCGACCCCGGTGGACGGCGACCACCACGGCACCCGGTCGCCCGCCGGCGCTCCGCACGCGGTAGTACTCGTGGTCGACGGCGGTGTCCTGCTCGACCGCGAGCTCGAATCCCTCTGCCCGCCACACCGGTTCCGACTGTTCGCCGTGACGCTCACCCATGGCCCGCTCCTGAGATCCGGATCGTCGACGTCATCGCTCCACCCCGTGACCGGACCAGGCCTCCGACGACGCCGTAGGGGAACGCGGCGAAGAACGCGAGAACGGGCCACAGGATCACGAACAGGATGTGGTTCGGCAACCAGGGCGTGTCCTTGAGACCGAGCACCACGGCCAGGCCGAACAGGACCGCGAACCTGATCCACGCGCCCTGCACCCGTTCTCCCCAGGTCCGGACCTCCGCCCGAGCATCGTTGACCAGGAGCGCCACGTCGAACCAGTCGCGCGGTGTCGGGTGTTCATCGACGTTCACCGCACGGACGATCGGGTGTGTCCGGAGTTTCCGGTAGTCGTCGTGGTCGATCTCGCGCATCGCGTCGACCGTCGATCCCTCGACCCGCAGTTCGCCGCGTGCACCTGCCCGCCGCCGTGACCGGCCTGCGAGCACCCGCTGCCACAGGCCCCGGACGCTCCTTGCGCAGGCCCCACGCGCGCTCGGCCGCGGCTTCATCCGCGTCGGTCTCCGGCGCGGTGTCCTGGTCGTCGTCGCCGTCCCGCCGGACGGTGTTCCAGAAGGCGATCCGAGAGCAGCCCCCGGCCTCCTGGAGAGCGTCCTCGTAGAGCAGGGACCACCACTTCAGAGCCATCCGCCCGTCACGCGGGTCGAGTCGGTGCACGTCGGTCCCGGCGGAGTTCTCATCCGCGCCATGGGCACCCCGCACCCGCTCTGCCACCCACCCGAGCACGGTGCCCCGGCGATTCGCGGTCCCGCGGTGGGACGGGTCCAGGGACCAGGTCCGGAGGTCTTCGACGACCGCAGTGGCCCGCGGTCCCAGATTCTTCATCCGTCCACGCGTCCAGAAGGATTCGTCCATCTCCGGCAGGTCGGGCCACCACGCGGCATCGACCGCACCGGTTCGGATCTCTTCGGCCCATGCCGCCCGGGCTGCCTCGATGTCGGCCGATGCGGAGTCGAAGGCGGAGGCGTACGGCCACATCGGATCGTCGCTGTCCCAGCCGTGGAGCCGTGCCGCAGGGCCGTAGAGCAGGTCGAAGTCCGCATACTGCGCCCCGTCGAGGACCCGTGCCACAGGCCCGGACCTCGTGTCGTCGCCTCGGAGTTCCACACGTTTCGCCACGGCGAACACCGCGGACGAGGCGAACCCCGGCCGCTGCACCTGACCGAGTTGGTGATCCACCGTCCTGTCGTCCCCGGGCCCCACACCCGCGCGGTCCGCGTCCGCGGGCGTCATCCCATCGGGCGGCTGCACGGCGATGGACAACGGCAAACGGCCTCTCCCGGACAACCCGAGGAACCGCCGCAGGCCCTCGGGCCCCAGTGCGAGGAAGCAGATCCCGTCGAGCACCTGGTTCCGGTCGACGACCACACGGTCGCCGACCAGGAGCGCGGTCCGTACCATCGCCACGAACCGCGCGAGCGCAGGCGTCGGGCCGTAGGTCAGCCATGCTCGCATCTGTTCGACGGAGTCGAGGTCGACGACGGCGACCTTCGAGAGGGTTCCGGTACCGATTCGTGCCAACAGGCCATCATCGCACCGACACGCCTCACTCCCGCTCGAACACGATCGTCGTCGCGGTCGCCGCCGCCAGGTCGATCACCAGTTCTCCGTCGACGTTCGACACGACCCCACTCTCGTGAGAAGAGTCGGTCCCGCTGCTTCCCCCCGCCGTGGAACCTTCCGACGCCGAGGCGCCCTTCAGCCACCCGAAGTCCGTGTACTCGGTCTCCTCCACCGCCTCGATCGACGGCCCGGCGACCTGGGCCGCCTCCTGCGCTACGTACCCTTCGGGGACGTCGATCGTCGTGCGGCTCCCGCCCGCTTCCTCCGAGTCGTTCATGTTCACGACTGTGACGGTGAGTGCGTCGTCCGGTACCCGGTCGGCACCCCGGACCGCATAGGCGTACATCCCGCCGAAGCCCGTCATCTGAGGCGTCGCGTTCTCCGCCGCTGCGTGTTCCGCCCCGTCCCACACGGACGTCTCGAGGAACTCCCCACCGACACTCGCTGCCGCCAATCGCAGCGCGTGATGATTCACCCGGCCCTCGACGGAATCGGACTCGTCCGAACAGACCACCGACATGTCGGCACCGGATTCGCAGGAGCCGAGCATCGAATGCATGCCCAGTCGAGACACGCCCATCTCCGCTGCGTGCAGGACGTAGTCGACGGTCCACAAGGCAGTCGCATGTGTCCGGGATGCAGCAGTGTCCCCGATACAGGAGGTCGACCCGCTCTCCTCCACCCACAGGGGCAGGTCAGCGTCCTCCGCCTTGCCGAGTCCGACGCCCAGCAGATTAGTCGCCGCGTCGTGCACGACGGGGTCGACCAGGTTCTCCGGCTCCGGTCCACGTCCGGGAATCTCGGTGGCCTCACAGTCGTAGGTCGCGTACCAGTGTTGGGTGAGCGCGACCGTCCCCGGCAGGTCCGCGTCCAGGAACGCATCCATCCAGGCACCGTCGAACGCTCCGGGGCCGACGATCGGGACATCGTCCTCGGGTTCGACCGCGGCCTCGATCGCCTCGACGTAGTCCGTCACCTGCGTGACGTACTTCGACTCGTCCCAGGAATCGTCACGGATCCGCAGTCCCTCGCGGTGGTCCTCGGTGTAGCCGTTCGGCTCGTTCCCGATCGAGAGACCGATCAGTCGGTCTCCGAATGCCTCGACGGCGTGTGCGGCCATGTCCGCACCACGTTCCGGATCGAAATCGCCCAGCGGGATCCCAAGTGTCACCTCGGAGCCCAGGTCCTCGGCCATCCGTGCGACCCGCTCCAGGTCGTCTGGGGTGACGACGGTGTACGAGGTGTCCGGGGCTTCTTCGCCCTCGGACGTCCAGAACACCCTCCGGTCCAGGGCGTTACCACCGAACCGGAGGCCCGGCGATCCCAGCTCGCCCAGGACCTCGTCGAGGTCACCGGCTTCCGGGTCCCACCGTGGATCGGCGAGATCGGTCGCCTCGAACGACAGTCCGACGAGGGACGGTTCCATCACCTCCGGATCGTCGGCTTCCGACGCCTCGGGGGTAACTGCCGAGGCGTCGGAGGCCACCGTCACGTCGACAGGTTCTCCATCGGTCGGAGCACCGTGGAAGTCCTGGGTGAAGGGTCCATCCGCGGCGGTCGCTGCGTCGCTGGACGCCGCCGAGGTCGGGGTGCTCTCCGAGGGGTCGTCAACCGTGCATCCGGACACCGTCAGAGCAAGGATCGCGAATGCCGCGGGAGCTACGGACCGATGGGGTGACGAACGATGCATGGGCCTCCTCGGGGCAGGTCCGGATGCCGTGGAACGGTCCGGAGCAACGGCGGGCACGAGAGGTGCGGGCGGACGGTCACCTCGATGCACGATCCTAGAGTCCCCTCCACCGGTGCCGCCTCCGCGCCACCTCTCGAACCGACAGGCAGAACCCCGCCGCCGAGGCGCCCTGCACTCGCCATGACGAGCGCAGTACACCGCGACGGCGGGGTTCTACAGGGATGCGCCGACAGGTGGCCGAGGGGTGGCTTCTACCCTGAAGCCGGATCGCGGATTCAGCGTCGGATCAGCCGACCGCTACCCCACTCGCGGATGTCGCCCTCGACACGGGCGCCCGAGTACCGGTACACATGGCCAGCGTGACGCTCGATGGCGTCGCCGTCGATCCGGGCCCGGTGGTAGAGGTACATGTGGCCACTGTCGTACTCCTCGACATTCCCGTCGACCGTGGCGCTGATGAGCACGTTGCCAACGCTGCGCTCGTCGATGTTGCCGTCGACGTCCGCGTTGTCCTTCACGTTGACGTTGCCCCTGTAGTGCTCCTCGATGTTTCCGGCCACGTAGCCGTAGCCGCGAACGACCACACTTCCGCTCCCGTATTCTTCGATGTTGCCTTCGACCTTGCCTCGACGTTCGACGATGACGTTGCCGCTGCCAACCTGTTTGACATTGCCTTTGACGACACCACGGATGACGACGTTGCCATTACGGACGGTGAGGTCGTCGTCGATCGTCCGGCCTGCGGGGACGGTGTAATTGCCGGTGCGGTTCACATCGGCGTGAGCGATGGCGGGTGTGAGTGAGAGGGCGAGCGCGGCGACTGCGACGCCTGCGAGCGCGGTACGGATCTTCATGATGACTCCTCGGTTCCTGTGCGGTACCCGTGTCCGATGGAGCGGTTCTCCTACGGCCCACTTGGTCGGGTGGAGCAGGGGGCGGGTCACCTGACGGATCCGGTGGGCCCCTGGCAGAAATGTCGCACAGGACTCGTGAGGCGCCCCTGGCAGACCTCTCATCCGTCTCATGAAGCCTGATCAGGCACCGATTCAGCGACGCAGAATTCACATGGATTCCCACGTCCCGTGTCCTACTCGAGCCGCGGTCCGCGTTCCTCCACTGCAGGCAGATTGATCACGACTACGTATCGATCACTCCCCGAGTCTCGTGACCCATCTGTCGCCCAGGTAAGCTCCGTCCAGCCACTCTCTTCTCGTACAAGGACCGGAATGCTCGTTCGCAGACTCGTCGTGTCCACCACTATCGCTCTCCTCCTCGCAGGAGTCCTCGCAACGACGCCTCAGCCGGCCGAGGCAACCACGGCGGGCCAGTCGTTCGACGGGACCTACGTGGGCACGACGTCCCAGGGCTTCCCGTTCTCGCTCACGGTGGCGGATGGGCTCGTAACCTGGATCGACACGCGAGCCGATGTGACGTGCGACTTCCGGCCCGACACGACGTACCGAGCGATCATCTCGACGAGCGCGTCGGAAAATGGCAGCGGTAACACAGCTGTCGCGACTGACGGCACTTTCACCGTAGGTCTTTTCGGAGAGTTCACGCTGCACGGCCGTGTTTCCGACGACGGGGCCTTGAGTGCCGACCCTGACTCCTCGTTGTCGATCACGAACGAACAGGGGACGTGCACTTCGGGAGACCTTCAGGTGACTGCCGAGCTGTCGGAGGAGCCACAGGAATCCGCGACGCAGGATCCGACGTTCGTGCCCGCCGACGGCACCTATGTCGGAGAAACCTCGGCCGGCGAACCGGTAGAGATCACGGTGACCGACGGGGTCGCCGACCTCTATGCAACGGTCGATCGGTATTGCCCGGGTTCCGACTATGAACGTCGAGGTGCAGCCAGTGTCGACGGCGCCACGCTGACCGTGAACGACGACGGATCGCTGTCCGCAACCCCCGGTGGTCTCACCGTCGACTATCCGACGCCAGGCCCGCCGTTCTCCGGCTTCTCGTCCTGGTGTCTGAGCGAGGTCGTCGAATTCACGGCCGAGCGCCAGTCGGGAACACCGGCACCACCGGAAGAGGGGGTGACCCCCGCGTTCGACGGCGACTATGACGTCCCGGAATACACGTTCTCATTCGTGGCCGTCGACGACTTCTCCGTACAGAACGGCGTCCTGACCGTCGCCGAGATGAGCATCGAGTCCTATTGCGGTCTCCAGGGACCGGTCGGAGGACAGGACATCGCACCGTCGGATTTCGACGCCGCGATCGTGTCGGACGACGGCTATTTCGAAACACGATCCAGGTTCGAGTACTCCACTTACGTGGGTGACGTCCTCGTCACCGGCAGGTTCGCGAACACCGAGGACGGAACCCCGGTTGTCACATTCGACTCCTCGTGGACCTTCGCGAACATCATGTGTTCCGGTTCCGAGGAAGTCACGCTGGCATCCGTTGCCGCTTCCGGTGTCGCTCCGACCGCGGCTCCGACTCCGACCGATACGGCCGAGCCGGACATCCCCACCACCGCCTCGTCGACGGCGGCCCCCGCGAATACGCCGAGCGTCTCTGAGAGTGCTCCGTCCGAGGCCACCACGGCCCCTGCGGAAGGCCATGCGTCCACAACGACGTCGTCGGGTGGTGCTCCGGAGGACTCGAGTGATGACGTGGCGTCACTTCCGGACACCGGGTCAACTGTCCGCCCGATCATCATCACCGGCGTGTTCCTTGTGCTCATCGGAGTTGGGGCGTTGGTTTCCGCCTTCTACCGCCGAGCTCGGCGCTGACGAGGTCGAGTCCCCACTCACCCCGCCGTCGACACCGGCTTCGGCTTCGGTTTCCCGTCACCTGTCGGGGTGAAGACGAAGGCCGTCGCCGTGCCGGCCGCCAGGTTCGCCACGAGCTTCCCGTCCTCGACGGCCACAATTCCGGAACCCTTCCGGCCGGCTTCGACCGTGATGAGGTTCTGGTAGGTGGTCTTCTCGACCGCGTCGTTCGCCGGCCCGGCCACCTGTGCAGCGCGGACTGCGGTGAACCCCTTGGGTACCTCGATCCGTACGCGTTTCCCGCCGGTCTCGGTCAGGTCGCCCGTGTTCACGAGCGTCACGGTGTAACTGTTGCCCTTCTTCACGGCATACGCCCGGATGGTGCCGCCACCTGCCACACCCCCGTCCCGGACGTCCACCTCGGACATCCGACCGCCCACGCTCAAGGACGCCAGGTGCAGACCGTGGTAGTTGACGCTCGGAAGGACTTCTCCGGATCCTCCCCACGCGCCGGACTCCTCCGTCCGGCCCCCGACCGAACACACGACGGACATAGCGGTACCCCCCTCGCAGGGTCCGAGCATCGAATGCATGTTCATCCGCTCCACACCCATCTCCGTCGCGTGGAGCACGTAGTCGACCGTCCAGAGCGCTGTCGCGTGGGTCCTCGACGAGGCGGTGTCGCCCACGCAACTCGTCGACCCGGTCTCCTCCACCCACAACGGCAGACCGGCGGCGTCGGCCTTCTCCTTCCCGATCCCCAACTGGTTCGCGGCAGAGCGGTGCACCAGGTCGGACAGCAGGTTCTCCGGTTCCGGGCCCCGCCCGGGGACCTCGGAGGAATCGCAGTCGTAGGTCGCGTACCAGTGCTGCGTCAGCGCGGTCGTCCCGGGAAGATCGGCATCGAGGAACGCCGACATCCACGTCCCGTCGTAGGCACCCGGGCCGATGATCGGGACCTCCCCGTCGACCTTCTTCTCGATCGCGTCGACGTACGCACGCAACTGCCGTTGATAGGCCCCCGTGTCCCACCAGTCCCCGCGGATCTGCAGACCCTCGCGTTCGTCCGCGGTGAACCCGTTCGGTTCGTTGCCGATCGACACCCCGACCAGTCGATTCCCGATCGCGTCGACCGCGTGTGCCACCATGTCCGCGCCACGTTCCGGGTCGTTCATCCCCAGCGGGATCCCGAGCGTTACGTCTGAACCGACTCTCCTGGCCATCGCACCGATGCGACGCAGGTCCTCTGGCGTGATGACGGTGTCGTACCCGTCAGGGGCGTTCTCCCCGGAGGACGTCCAGAACACCCGCCGATCGAGCGAGTTCCCTCCGAACCGCAGCCCCGGCGATCCCAGCGCCAGGAGCATCTCGTCCAGGTTTCCCTGATCGGGTCCCCACCGATGGTCGGTGATGTCCTCCGACTCGAAGGACAGTCCCACCATGTCGCGTTCCATGACGGGGCCGGAACCGTCCCCTGCCGGTTCCACCTTCACCACGGCCGGAGTCGAGTCGACGTCCTTCTGCCCGAAGTCCTGCATGAAGTACGGCGCCACCCGCGAGGCGGAACCCCGGAAAGTGCTCTCCGATCCATTCCCCGCTCCCGAGGCGCCCTCCCCCGGTGCGCCTGTCGCGGACGGACCCTGCCCCTCCGTCGGAGTAGAGCTCGACGGATCGGTCGTACGGGTGCTGTCGCCGTCCCCGCTCGTGCACCCGGCCACGAGTCCCAGGCAGAGCACACCCGCGAGAACCGCACGCAGACCATGCCGCGGACGCGACGGACGCACTCGTGTCGGCAGGGTCACGGGTCTCCTCTCGGCCGGCTACGGGTGTCCGGCAATCATTGGGACAGCGGAAGGTGTCAGGTCCGGTCGATGATCTCGAGCACTCGGTCACGGACCTCGGCCATGGTCGCATCATCGATTGCTTCGACATTGAGTCGCAGCAAGGGTTCTGTATTCGAGGATCGCAGGTTGAACCACCACCCGCGAGTGCCCTCGCCCCAGCTCGACACCGTCACTCCGTCGAACCGTTCGACGTCGACAGGACCGGACTCCTGGAAATGCTCGACGACCGCGGCCACGACGGTCGGTGCGTCAGGAACCCGCCGATTGATCTCTCCGGACGCCACGTACGGCGAGTACCGTGCCGCCAACTCGCTCAGTGGGCGTTCCTGTCCTCCCAATTCCGCCATGACGTGGAGAGCCGCGAGCATCCCGGAATCGGCGAACCAGAAGTCCCGGAAGTAGTAGTGCGCGGAGTGCTCCCCCCCGAACACCGCGTCCTCGTCGGCCATGACCGGTTTGATGTACGAGTGCCCCACCCGTGTTCGCACGGTGCGTGCACCGGCGGTCTCCAGTGCGGCGGGCACCGCCCGTGAGGTCAGGTGGTTGACGATGATCGCCGGTGTCGGCCTTCCCGCGGCCTTCTCCGAACGGATCTCGCGCATGCCCACGAGTGCGGTGATCGCCGACGGTGACACGACGGCTCCGGACTCGTCGACGACGAAGCAGCGGTCCGCGTCGCCGTCGAACGCGAGTCCCAGATCCGCCTCGTGCTCCCGGACGGCGTTCTGCAGGTCGACCAGGTTCTTGGGATCGAGTGGGTTGGCCTCGTGGAACGGGAACGACCCGTCGAGCTCGAAGTACAACGGCACGATGTCCAAGGGCAGTGCCGACAATCCGGCGGCATCGCCGAGTACTCGCGGCACGGTGTGTCCGGCCATCCCCGATCCTGCGTCGACGACGACCTTCAACCGCCGGATCCCGCTCAGATCCACGAGCGTGCGCAGGCACTGGGCGTATTCCGGCATGAGGTCGACCGCGTGCAGCTCGCCGTGACGTTCCACGGACGTCGCGCGGGTACCGACCCCGTCCGTGAGGATCTGCTCGGCGGCAGCACGGATTTCCGCGAGCCCGGTCTCGGACCCCACTGGCCGAGCACCGGGACGGCACAGTTTGATGCCGTTGTACTCGGCGGGATTGTGCGAGGCGGTGAACATCGCCCCATGCGCCTGTCGGGACCCGGATGCGAAGTACAGGCCGTCGGTGCTCGTGAGTCCCATGTCCAGGACATCGACCCCGCAGTCGCGCAGGCCGGCGGCGAACGCAGCGACGAGCATGGGGCCGGTCGCGCGCATGTCGCGTCCGACGACCACGCTCGGGTGGTCATCGCCGGTGTGGTCGGGGAGGACGACGCACTGGGCGAAAGCGGTGCCGATCGCGCGGGCCACCGCCTCCGAGAACGGGTCGGGGACGACCCCGCGCACGTCGTAGGCCTTGATGAGAGTCGTGAAGTCCATGGCTATCGACCAAGACTACGGGGTCGGACGCTCACAGGACCTCAGTGTGGCCGTCCTTGCCCAACCGTTCGACCAGGTTCTTCACCTGCTGGGCCCGGGACCGGGTGGTGACCATGAGCGCGCCGGGGGTGTCGACGACGACCAGGTCGTTGACACCCAGGAGTGTGATGAGGCGTTTGCCGCTCGGGAACACGACATTGCCACCGGTGTCCATCCGGACCACCTGCTCCTCGTTGCCGACCACCTTGTCGCCGGTCTCGCCCACGGCGCTCAGCAGACCTGCCAGCGAGTTGAAGTCGCCCACGTCGTCCCATCCGAAGGTGCCGGGGACCACCGCGACTCCCCCGGCCTCTGCCACGGGTTCGGCCACGGCGTGGTCGATGGCGATCTTCTGCAGGCCGGGCCAGGTCTCGGCGAGCACGGAGTCCTTCTCGGCGGTGTCCCAGACCTGCGCGATCCGATCGAGTCCGGCTGCCAGTTCCGGACACTGCTCAGCCAGGTGGTCGAGGAGAACGCCCGTGCGGCTCACGAAGATGCCGGCATTCCACCGGTACTCCCCGGTCGCCAGATAGGACTGTGCGGTCGCCGCGTCGGGCTTTTCGGTGAACGCCACCGCGTGGAGTGCATTCGGGGCACCCTCGACGCCCAGGTGACCGTTCGACCGGATGTACCCGAAAGCCGTCGACGGACGGGAGGCCGCGATCCCGATGGTCGCGATGTATCCGGCACGGGCGACGGCCACGGACTCGTGAACGGCCTGCTCGAATGCACGGGTCCCGGTGATGATCTGGTCCGCGGCGAAGGATCCGATGACCACATCGCCGTGGCGCTTCTGCAGCACTGCAGCGGCCAGACCGATCGCGGCCATCGACTCTTTGGGTGAGGGTTCGGCCAACACCATGTCCGCAGTGACGTCCGGAACCTGTTCCCGGACGGCCGCGACGTGATGGTCCCCGGTGACGACGGCGATCCCGGCGGCGCCCGCCAGGGGTTCGAGTCGGTCGACGGTCGCCTGTAGAAGCGTCCTGCCGGAGCCGGTGAGGTCATGGAGGAACTTGGGCGTGTCCGCGCGGGACACCGGCCACAGCCGTGATCCGATCCCGCCGGCGGGCACGACGGCATAGAAGTCCGGGATCGAACCCACGTGAACGCTGGAAGCCATGAACCGACGGTATCCTGCCGGGCGCGCAGACCGTGGGAAGCGGGCCCACCGCCGGCTGTGATCACAGTCGCGGACCACGCATCACGGTCGTGAAGCGACCAGATCAGCAGCGCGTTTGATCCCCACGAGCGAACTCTCGAACGCGAACCGGCTGCGTCCGCTCGCCAGTCCGAGGTTGGTGAACCGCGAGAAGTACTTCACCTCGGCCGCCGCGCGCACCTGCACCTCGTCCACGTCCGGAATGAACTGTCGGATCACGGCGGTGTACTCCCGGAACATGTCATCGACGGCACCATGCCCGGCCTTGCGCACGCGCAGGTGCCGGAGAACCGTGTGGAGTTCCGCTCCCGCCGGAGAGGCGTCCGCGATGCCCAGGTCGGCGAGGACCGTGGTCTCGCCGCGGTGGACCACGTTGTGGAAGTGGAGGTCGTTGTGTGTGACGACCACCGGAGCCCCGTCCAGGAACGACCGCACGCGGGTCCAGTTGTCCAGGCTCCCGTCCCATCGTCCACGCAAACCACGTGCAGCCTGGTCCGACACCCGGAAGGTGGACGCGATCTCGTCGATCTCAGGGGTACGGACCGGCGGCCAGGACGCGGAGACCTGGCAGTCCGCCACACGATTACGCCCGTTGAATTCGGCCACGGCACGGACGGTGTCGAGCAGACGGTCGTCGAAGGTCCGCTCCCGCTGCCGGAGATCACCCGCGAACTCCTCGAAGTACGGGAACTCCAGGGTCGTCTCCGCCCCACCGTCACGGATCCGGGTGGGCGCGACGACCGTGTACCTGTCCCCCTCCCGGACGAGATCGGAACCGGTACCCCGGGTCCAGAACGCATGCTCCGCACTGGTCGATTTCACGACCTTCTCGACGTGGTCGCGGCGCGTTCCGTCCAGGGCCACGGTGGTCACCTTGAGTACCTCGACACTGCCGGAGCCGCTGGGCAGGAGCCCGCGGAACGGCTTGGGGACTCGGGTGGACATGTGGTGGCACCGATCTCTCTATCACCGTGCACACCGGGGAGCGCACGAAGTTTCGACCGATGCTATGCGTGGGAAATCAGGAGAACGATGAGTGCCTTCTCATCCGGTTCTCATGAACCACTGTGCCCCAGCAAGCGCAGTGCCCCATGAACCGTGTTGCTTCTTCAACCGCGGGAGGCGACCGGCGCCGGCTGGGCCAAGCGCTCCCACCGCACGGATCCTCCCAGTAGGGTGACCAGGCGTTCGATACCGCGGATGGTCGGCATCACTCCACGCACCGCGGAGTCGGGTTCCACATCGCGAGGCTGCACGAGCGGACGGTCCTCCGCAGGGAAGCTCGGGTTCGTGAGGACCGTCGCGACATCGTCCACTTCGTGCTGCAGTGCCGCTTCCAATCGGAGAGGATGACGTGAGTCGTGTGGCTCGAACTTGTGCCCGGGTCGGAAGAAGCGATAGGCCCGCCCGTCCCACACGAACACCCGTGGTGTGTAACCGCGGTTCGACATCGCCCTGATGAATCCGGCTTCCAGACGAATTCCCTCCCCGCCTTCCCGCGCACTGTTCTTGTTCGCTCGCGAGATCCAGATGAGCTCCTGCCCCGTGGCACTCCGCGGTCGGGTCTTCGAGAACTCGTCCGTCACCGACACCCCGTCACCCAGCCGCACGAGCCCGCGCTTCACGTACGCCTCGACGGTCTGCACCCACCCGCTCGACCCGGTGATCAGTGTCGGTCGCGGAAATTCCAAGACCGGCACGGTGTGTTCCCTCTCCACGGCATCGAGGTGTTCGCGCACGGGCACATCCGGGGCGTCGAAGATACGCGTCAACAGGTCGTATCCGACGTCGGTCGGGTGTAACTGGGAGTCCTTGCCCAACAAGCGGGCGAGTGGGTGGGTAACCACGTCGCCGAGGGGGATCACGGACTCCCCGAATTCGTCTTCGACCTCGGCGAGGTTCCAGATCGGGTGTCGGTAGCCCTCGGGGCCCACATACCGCCCGGCGTCCTGGTTGGTCCACTCACGAACGGCGAGACTCCAGAACAGGAACCGACCCTCCGGGTTCGCCTGCCTGACCTCATGGAGTTTGGTCATCGCCCGGCGGAACATCTCCCGGTCGTTGTCCTCGTTGATCAAGTGTTTACGAATCGCAGAATGCGCCATCGGGTGCTCCGGTTCTTCCAGCACCCTGTTGCCGATACGGAAGTCCGGCACCAGGAATATGCACTCTTTGGCACCTCGCATGAACGCCCTGTTGTGGAACAACCGGTGATACAAGTTCACTCCGCCGGCGGCCACGAACCGGATCTTCCGTCGTGGACCAGGGATGAGACCGAGCTCGATCGCCCTCTTGTAGTGGACGGCGTGGGAAGGGCCGGCGATCACGAGCTCACGGGCGGAGGGACTGGGCGGCACAGGAGGGATCTCCACTTCGGACCGGGGGTGGGCACAGGCCCTCCAGATCCTACTAAACCCGTCCCTCCGGCCGAGGCGCACCCACGACGGTGCCCCTCACACCGTCACGGCCCCGTCAGTAACCGAACTGGTCAGTAACCGAACTGGGCGAAGTCCGATGCATAAAGGGTCCGGAGCCTGCGCTCCAGGCCCGCGGAGATCTCCACCGCCGCACTCGACGATCCCACCGACTCCCGTGTCGAGGAGTTCTCGTGCGGCACTGCGGTCGGCAATCCCAGCTCGTACCGGTCGTTGAGATCCCGGAGTCCCGCCTCCAGCCCGTCCTCGTAGCGGAAGACCTCGGCACCGGGGACGTAGAACTCGGATTGCGGGCGCAGGTGGTTGTCCGCGGCGAACGGGTTCTCCCGGTAGTTCCGGAACTTCTCGTTCGCCCAGCGGTCGACGGCCGCGCTCGACGGATCGAACGACTTCCGCGAGTTGAAGGCGTATTCCGACCGGAACCGGTCGATCGGTTCGCGGACGAACATGAAGACCACGTCGAAAGCACGGAGCCGGAAGGTCTGGTCGAGGAGTTCCGCGTGCATGTGCTGCGGCGAGCACCGCCGGAGATGATTGATCTTCGCCCGGACGTTGAGCGGCTCCCGTCGCAGGAAACTCACGTCGTAGCCGGCCGTCTCGAACAGGTTCTCGATCGAGGACCCGCCTGTCTTGGGCACGTGAATGAACAGGGCGTGGAAGTCACCCTTGCTGAAGACCGGCATCAGGGGCGGCCCAGCGCCTTGACGACCCAACCGGCCTCGCGCCAGGTGTCCAGGTCGAGGACGTTGCGGCCGTCGAGGATCCGCGGTTCGGACACCTTCGCGGCCCAATCACGGGGGTCCGCTTCCCGGTAGGCCTTCCACTCGGTGAGCAGGACCAGGAGGTCCGCGCCCTCGATTGCAGCGGTCGCCTGCGGTTCGTAGGTGAGTTCGGGGAATCGCTTCTGCGCGTTTTCGCACGCCTCCGGGTCAGTCACGGTGACGACTGCCCCTTGGAGCTGCAACTGCTGGGCGACGGACAGTGCAGGAGAATCCCGCACATCGTCGGAGTCCGGCTTGAATGCCGCACCGAGCACCGTGATCTTCTTCCCCAGGAGGGTCCCATCGAGGACTTGGCGGGCGACCTCGACCGCCCGGTTCCGGCGCCGCATGTTGATGCTGTCGACCTCGCGAAGGAACGTGAGGGCCTCGTCCGCACCGAGCTCGCCGGCCCGGGCCATGAATGCCCGGATGTCCTTCGGCAGGCACCCGCCGCCGAATCCGACACCGGCATTGAGGAACTTCCGCCCGATCCGGTCGTCCAGGCCGATCGCGTCCGCCAGTTCCTTGACGTCCGCGCCGGTGGCTTCGCAGATCTCGGAGATCGCGTTGATGAAACTGATCTTCGTCGCGAGGAACGAGTTCGCGGAGGTCTTCACCAGTTCGGCGGTCGCGTATCCCATGACGAGACGCGGGGTGCCTGTCGCCAGGATCTCGGCATACACCTCGTCGAGCATCCGGGTGGCCATTTCCCCGGCTTCACCATCCGGGACGCCGTACACCAGACGGTCCGGCGCCAACGTGTCCTGCACGGCATGCCCCTCGCGCAGGAACTCCGGGTTCCAGGCCACATGGGCCTCCGGCTGCACGTCCTGCAGGCGATCGGCCAGGTCGGCTGCCGTGCCCACCGGGACCGTCGACTTCCCCACGAGGATCGATCCGGGCTTCATCACACGCGCCACGTCGGCGAAGGCGGCGTGCACGTAGCGCAGATCGGCGGCGTACTCCCCCTTCTTCTGCGGAGTACCGACGCACAGGAAGTGCACGTCGGCATCCGCCGCTGCGGAATAGTCGGTCGTGAAGGCGAGTGTTCCGGACCGCTGGGCGTCCGCCAGGAGCTCGGTCAGACCGGGCTCGAAGAACGGCGCCCGCGCATCCTGCAGTGCGTCGATCTTCTGCTCGTCGACGTCGATGCCGACCACCTCGTGGCCGAGCTTGGCCATCGCCGCCGCATGGACGGCCCCCAGGTACCCACATCCGATGACCGAAATCTTCACGGTTCCCTCTGTTCCTCCATGAGCTCGTTGTCCACGAGTTCGAACGAGAGTCCCACTGCCGCCAGCAAGGACTCGATTGCGCGTCGTTCTGCGACGTCGGGGACGCCACCGCTGGTGGGGCCCGCGTCGACCACCACCGTACCGGTGGCGAATGTCTGCCCGGACAACAGTGCCGCTGCCACATGAGGGCGAAGTGAGAACTCTCTCCGGGCGAATTCAGAGAACACCCGGGCGTTCGACTCCGGGGGTTCCGCGACCCCCACCGTCCGCCGGGAGTCGTGCGGGAACGCCGTGGGTGTCAGGCTCACCGGATACGGGCGGACACGCACGGGGTGGGCATCGGCCTCGATCGCTTCGGCCAGTTCGACACGGATCCTGCACGGGAGGACGAACGCCCCGCTCGTGTACCGCCCGAAGACCAGGTACGCAGCCACGGCGAGGACATCCGCCGAGGCGCGCTCCCCTCCCGACACCCGGAACGTCTGCGCCGGCGGCCAGCCGTCGTAGTCCTCCGGCTCGGCACGGAGCACGAGGTCTCCCTCGTCGTGCTGATACTCGATCTTCATCTCGAGTTCCTCTCCACGACCATGAGCACACGCCGCCCGTCCACCTCAGCCGCTGTACCGGACGCCACTTCGCCGCCGTCGTGGACCGGCACCAGTTCGACCGTCTGCTTGACGCCCTGGTGGCGATAAGCAGCACGAATGGCCGAGCCAGACCCGGCTCGGAGGGACATGAGGCGACGTCGCACGGCCCGGACGGCCGACTCCGCGGGCACCTCCGCGATGAGCACCCGTTCCACCGAATCATCCCCGTCCAGGACCACCCGCGCCGCGATCACCGGCCACTCGGCCGGCGGCACGTGCCGGTGCGGTGCTGCGCAATTGACCGACCAGGCCATACCGGCGTCCTGCAACCGCACCAGGTCCGTCACCGTCACGCCGTGCAGCACCGTGATCTCGTGGTGCGTCGAC
The DNA here is from genome assembly GCF_040212315.1 of Brevibacterium litoralis. Lineage (NCBI taxonomy): Bacteria > Bacillati > Actinomycetota > Actinomycetes > Micrococcales > Brevibacteriaceae > Brevibacterium > Brevibacterium litoralis. Next base: position 105,190 of record NZ_JBDIUY010000037.1, read on the forward strand.
CGTCCGAGTCGGATCGAAGCCGTGGACCACGTGGCGTCCAACCCCAATCCGCGGACGGCTGCCGGGAGACTGTCGACCTGGACCTCGTGCAATCCCGGACCTCCCACACGCAGGAGCGGGACCAGGTGCCCCGCGGCCAGTGGATACCTGACCACGGAGAACGACGCCGACTCCAGTGCTTCGACCACTGATCCCAGGTCCCCGATCACGGTCCGGTCGGGACCGGTGAGCACCACGCGGAGTGCCTCCGATCTGACCACCAGGAACTCTCCGTGGTCCGCGGGATCCGATAGGGCCGACCGACCGTCCTCCGAACCAGCGGTGCCGCCAGCGCCGACGGTGCCGAGTACCGCCGCAGTCGCGCCGTCGAACCGTTCGAGGACTGCTGCGACCTCACCGGGGGGAATCGTCGAACCGGCCGGGGCCACCAGGGTGAAGACACTCGGGATCCCGCTGGCCGCCCACTCCAGGAGGGCCTCCGGGGAGACCAGCTCCGAGCGGTCGATCTCGACGGCCTGCAGTTCCAGGCATGCACGGGAGTGCGCCGCGAGGTACCGGTCCCCGGCAGTCCCGTCACCGATGACGACGGCAGCCGTCAGCAACGGCGGCGCATCGGGCAGGCGATGCCTCCACACCTGCGGGTTCCTCGCCCAGGTGGCGTCGTGGTCCGCGAATCGGGTGTTGCGATCGATCGCGGTCCGTGTCTCCGGGGTGACCTCGGCACCACCGGTCGCCGGAGCGTGCCACACGTGGTACATCCGTACCTCAGGATCCGTGATCCACACGGTGCGGAATCCAGCGCGTTGTGCCCGTCGGGCGAAATCGATGTCCTCCCGCCCGTAGGTGTGCATCCGCTCGTCGAATCCGCGGATCCGCCCGAATCCCTCACGACTGATCGCCATCATCCCGCCCATGCCCCAGCGAGGGCGCAGCGTGCTGGTCCGCTCCAGGTCGACCCAATCGATCGGTGACCTCAGTAGATCCTCGGGCGTCGGGCCGGCAGGTAGATCGCGGCACTGGAGGAACAGAGCCGCGGGTTCACTGGCTCTCCACCAGGTGTGGATCTCGTGCATCGCACGGGGGGAGAACACCATGTCGGCATCCGTGCTCACGAGCAGGTCTCCGCGTGACGCGGCAAAGCCTGCGTTGAGCGCCCGGGAACGGGACCAGACCGGTGCGTCCGCACTCTCCACCCGTACCAGCTGGGCACCCGTTCGTGTCGCCACCTCGGACACGGGGCCCGGATCGTCCGATCCGTAGTCGACCACGATGACCTCGCCGTCGAGGTCGCCGAACGACCGGTCGACGGACCTGACGCACAGTTCCAAGCGCGTGAGGTCCCAGTTGCGGAAGCCGATGACCACGGACATGTCCGTCACGTCGGTACCTCCGTCCCCGGCAGTCGTACGAGCGGTCCGTACCGGGACCGGTACTCGACGAAGACGGCACGCACGCGGGATCCGATGTCGCGGCCCATGGTCGGCCACCGGCGGACGTCCACCCGGAGGTTCCATGGCCGCGCGGCGTCGGCGTTTCGCTGGGGACCCACGAGTTCGGGCGTCACGAACTCCTCGCCCTCGTCGAGTCCGTGGACGTAGACGAAGGGAGCGTCCAGGTAGTCGGACCACTCGAATCCGTCCGGTCGACGGCCGGTCCCCGCTCCCGAGGCGCCCGCGGACTCCGTCGGTCCGGTGCCCTGTGGTCCCTTCGTGTGCTCAGGGCCCTCCCGCAGAATGATGATGAGCTCTCGGTCATCCACAGCGGCAGCGGTGACCAGCCCGATCCGGACGGTCGAGACCGTGCCCGGGACCGTGAAGTCCTGAACCGCCGCCACACTGAATCCACTCCAGGTCATCGGACCCATCACCTTTCCGACATCCCAGTGCTCGATTCCCCACAGTTCAGTTCTGTTCTACCCGGTTCTGTCACGAAGCTGACGTCCAGTCCTGCGCGTGCCACGACCGCACGGATCCGGTTACGGTCCTCGTCCGAGTCCGGGTCCGGCACCGACAACGACGCCGCACGGAGGTCACGTGCGAAGAGCAGGCCGACTGCAGCGGCCACGGGGGCTCGGCCCATGTCTTCCGCATGGAGCCATGCGTTCGAGGAGCACACCACTTCCTTCACACCCTTCAGGGCCCCGGCGAACCGATCGTCGCGGACCAACACCAGCCGCGTGCACTCCCGCGCCGGTGTGTTCTCCCCCAGATCCGTCCCGAACTCCACGTCCAGTCGCGTCGCTCGGCCGAGCTCGTCCTCCACAGCGGTCCCCGCCTCGACCGGGTACCCCTCGATCCCGACAGGACCCAGGTCCCGGCCGGCCAGCAGTTCCACGGCTCCCTGCACGGACTGCTCGTCCGTAGCCACCGGCGCCAGGTCGAGCAGCAGGTCCGGTGCGTCACCGGTGCCCTCGGCAGTCGCCCAGGTGAGGCGGGCCCGGCCCGGTGGCATGTCGCTGAGGATGAAGCGCGGTGTCAAGACACACCTCCGGTTGTGGGTTCGACGGACAGGAGCGTGGTGACCACGCCCTCGTGCTGACGGTGTACCGAGTATTCCAACGCATCGTCGAGGTTCGTGCACGAACGGACCCAGCCCTGCGCGTACCGACCTTCCAGGTCCTTCGCCGCCACGGAGTGCAGTACCGATGACGATCGTGAAGATGCGGAGAACGCATCCCCGTCGTCCGGTCCCGCACCGACGCAGACGACCGCGAACGGCGGGAGTTCAATTCCGGGCGGGGTCGCCTCGATCGTGTCGATCAAGTGGTCTCGGAGCAGTTCGACGACGTCCGGTCCGTCCGGCAGGTCGTGGTCTGCCAGGGCACACTCGGACCGCAGATGCGCCGTGACGCCGTCGAGCCCGGCCCTCGCCACGGCAGCACTCAGGATCTCGCTCCGGTCCATGCTGCGTGCGTCCTGCAGCAGCACGACACCCTCGTCGTCCGGCGCCGCGGCGACCACACCGGACCGATGGATCAGGCGGTCCGGAAGGAACACCGCGCACCGACTCTCCCACCGCTGTTCCGCTCGGAGGCCCCAGAGATCACGGTCCCGTTCCCACAGGGACCTGACGTGGTCATCGGTGAACCCGTGTCGGAGGAAGTCCCGGTCGAGCCCCGCCACGTACTTCTGCCCTCGGTAACCCGTCTGCGTGATGGCTCCGCCGTGCACCCGGCGGAGCACGCAGATGTTTCCGCTGTGACGGAAGCGCACACCGGACCGCAGCATGCGTAGGGCGAGGTTGTTGTCGACCGCGCTCTCCAACCCCTCGTCATAGCCGAAGGAGCGCATCAGTCGGGCCCTCACCAACCAGGTCGAGTGGCCGGGCGCGTAACCCGTGGGCAGCGCGGTGCCGTACGTGAGTTCACGCCCGGGGTGCAGGCGCATCTCGCCTGTCTTGTCGTCGAAATCGACATATGCCGCATGGATGAAGTCGACGCCGGGTCCGACCTTCTCCATCTGGCGGGCCAATCGGTCCGGGAGCATGATGTCGTCATCGTCGTGCACGGCGATCCACTCACCCCGTGCCTCGGCAGACCCGGTGTTCCGTGCCGCGGAGATCCCTCTCCCCCGCGATCGCACATAGCGGACCCGCGGATCGGGGTGGTTCCGGACCAGCTGCGCGGTCCCGTCGGTCGACCCGTCGTCGACGACGACGATCTCGAGGTCGCCCCACGTCTGGTGGACCACCGATTCCAGACTCTCCTCCAGGAGATCGGCCCGGTTCCGGGTGGCGATGACGACGGAGACCCGGGGTTCACCCAGCGACATCGCCCACCACCAGTTCGCGTACTCGATGAGTCCGACCGGGCAGGTGGTCGACGCGCTCGACCTCCCCGATCAGGGAATCCGGGAACCGCGCCGCGGCTCCTTCGGCCCAGGCGACGAGGCCGAACACCACCTGCCGGTCAGTCCACGTGTCATTCGCACCCGCCGGGCCGCCCACCGCTCCGATCACGACACGGTCGATGTCCCCACCCAGATACGCGTACCGGTTCTGCAACACCGCAGACCACTCCATCCCGGTGAACTCATCGCTCCGACCGGCAGGAGGGACAACAGCGAAGTCCTTCGTCCTCGTCGCCCCGGACACACGCAGGCCGACCAATCGTCGTCCCCCAGGGACATCGAGTCGGTAGACCCGAACGGCCCGGCCACCGAGATTGCCGAACTCCCCGCCCGGTGCCACCCGCCTACGACGCTCTGGCCGTCCGCCGCTCAACCGCCGGCCGACGGAGCGGAGCAGTGACCCGAGGCGTGTCATAGCGACGCCAGTAACTCGTCGATCCGGGCCATCGTCCAGGACACGTCCCGGTCGTCCCGGTCCAAACGCAGCGGCACGAAGGCGGTTTCCCGCGAGAAGGCCGCGTCGATGGCGCGTTGCATACGGATCGGCGTCCGAGGTGAGCGCCGATCACCGATCTCGATGGTGCGTGCCCCGGGATGTGCGAATGCCGAGAGATGAAGTGCGGAGCCTGCCAGGCCGACCAGGAGTGGCGCCTGCGCCGCGACGGCCATCTGCGTGGTCACGTCGAGTTCTTGCGGGTGCACGACGTCGAACCCGCGAGCTTCCATCTCCTCGTCGAGGAGATGGTCGGTCGACGTGCGTCGGGAGTCCTCCTCCAGTCGGGAGCGCGACAGGTAGACCGGGCGACCGTGGACGTGACGGCCCGGCATCATCCGGTTCCAGGTGTCCACGGCTTCCGGCCCGACGACGGCATTGAGGACGACCGGTCGCGACGGGATGATCAGGTGGTCGACCGTCCGCCAGTCGTCGACGATCTCGATCCGCGCCGCGCCCCAGCCGGCACGCCGGATGAATTCCCGCTGCCACGCCGACACGCGCTGAGGTCCCACGAACCGGTGGAACACCAGGCCGTCCACCGGGATCGGTTCCGGCCACAGGTTCGTGACCGTCTCGGTGATGAAATGCCCGAAGTGGGGCATCCAGTGACCGCCGTACAACCAGGTTCCCGGGAGCCGTTCCGCGGTGACCTTCTCCGTGTCGACCTTCCCCGGGTCGTCGGTGAGCACGAGGTCACCGCCTTTGCCCCCGAGCCGTTGGGAAATCGGTCGCAGAGCGCCGTCCGGGTTGTAGACGGCACCGCGGATCCGGTGGCGTTTGCCCTGCACGGAGATGTGGGTGGCGGACAGGACCGCTTGTGGGACGCCCACCGACCGTGCGGGGACGTCCAAAAGCTCGGGTACCGCGGCGGCCTCCCACCGGACCTCGCCCGCTTCGAGGTCCTTCTCCGGTTCGCCGGTCATCCGACGGTGGCCCCTCGCAGACGCAGCGCGTCCTCGACGAGGACCCGGGCTCGGGCGTCGAAGCTGTGGGACTCACGCACGTGGGCGGACACCGCGCCGAGCGTGGCCTCGTCGTAGTACCGCTCCGGCCCTGCTTCTGCGAGCAGGAGGAGGTCCGCCGGAGACCGGAACACGGCTGGACCGTGCGGCAGGACATCGGCGGGGAACAGACCGTCGATCCCGGTGACGTCATCGGTGAGCAGGCGTCCACCGGACGCCAGGATGTCGAAGATCCGGTTGGAGATGAAACCGTGCTCCCGCATGTCGGCCCAGTGGTCGTTGAGCGCCCACGTGGCGCCCCGGTAGTACCGCCGCAGGGTTTCGTTCGGCACGTACTCTCCTGCGATCGCGGAGTCCGGCACCAGTCCTTCCCAGTCCTTCCCGTAGACGGTCACGGGCAGACCGGCCTTGGCGGTGTGCCAGGCCGCGGGACGATACTGCTTGCGCGAGTTGCCGACCATCAGGAGCTTGTGGCGGACTTCCTCGACGGGATCGTCGATGTAGAACCGCTCGGGGTCCGTGCACTGGAGCATGGGAGTGACGTCGATGCCCCACTGCGACCGAACGATGTCCGGCCACGACGTACTGGCGGCGTACACCTGGTCGTACGCGGCCATCTCACGTGCGCTGACCTCGTCCGGGTGGCTGATCACCCACATGAGATTGGTCGTCGCCGTCGGCAGCGGGACCCGGTCCAGGCCGCGGAGTGTGAGGACGACGTCGTCCAAGTGGGCCGAGTCCCTTCCGGCATTCGGCCCGTACTCGACGACGGCGTGTTGCCCCAGACGTCGGAGGGCAGCAGCCAAAGACTGCCCGAAGTGCCAGTCTCCCCACGACGCGGCGTTGTCGTTCGCCGGGGCCGCGGTCTTGAGGGCCCACCGGAGCTGCGGCAGGTTTTCCTGCACGGATTCCAGGGTCCGGAACGTCCATCGCGCGGTGGTCCACCGGGACGGCTCCGCCGGTGCGGAGACGGACGACGCCCCTTCGAACACAGCGTCGACTCGGGCCAGGTCGAACGCTGTCGAGGTGCCGGCCGGGGGTGTCTCCCACAGCTCGCGGTACATGTGGACATCGGCTTCTCGCTCGGGTTTGCGCGAGAACGACCCGGTCTTCATCAGGGTCGCTCGCACCGAGTGATCGAGGACCACCGGCTTGGCGGTTGATCGAGCGATCTTCTGCGAGAGATCGATGTCGGCCCACAGGTCCTTGAGCTTCGTGGTGAAGCCACGAAGGGCCAGGACCTCCTCCGTGCGTACGACGAGAGGGAAGGGTGCGCCGGGAACGGGACCGTGGTCGGTGGTCCAGTCGGGCGAATCCGGGTGCAGTCCCCGGAGGAAGGGAACCGGGTCGGGGGTGTGGTCCGAGTAGATTGCCCCGGCGTCGTGGATGAGACGGGTCCCGTCGAGCACGAGCGGGTGGACTGCGGCGGCTCCGGTGTCATCCAGTCGGGAGATGAGCCCGGTCAGGTCTCCCGTCTCCCACCGGTGTCCCGCGGACTGGAGGACCAGGTATTCACCCTGGGCGGCACGGATCGCTTGATTGAGGTACAGGGGCCGGGAACCTCCGGCCGGAGCCGGGACGACCCGGACCGGCACAGTTCCGAAGGTGGCCGGGACCAAGGAGCGTGCGGCTCGCCGGTCGTCGGAGGCCGCCACGAGGATCACCTCGATGTCGGCGTCACCGGCATGTGTGACGACATCGTGGATGACGTCACCTGCTTCGCGTGCTGATTCGACACCGTCGACGATGACGGTGACACGCCCGGGAACGATCTCCCGTGGGGTGTGTGCATTCCACAGGTGCTTGTCCCGCACATGGTAGTTCCACGCCACCGACTGGGATTCACTGATCCGATTGGGGTCCTGATCGTCTTCCGAGTACCGGACGCCGACGAAGGGAACCTGGACGAGTTCAGTGCGTCCGGACAGGTTGAGGACCAGGTCGTAGTCGACCGCTCGCCGAAGGTGTTCGTCGAATCCACCGATCTCGTCGAGCACACTCTTCTTCGAGACGATCGCCGTCTGGTCGATCGAGTTGCTGGCGAGAAGGGTCTCGTGGGTGGCCGGCACGCTCCGGTAGACCGTCGAGCCCTCGAAATCGACGGCGACCATCGAGTACGCGGCGTCGACACCGGTGACGGTCAGGTGACCGATCATCGTCCGGAGGAACTCCGGGTCCCAGACCTTGTCCGAGTCGAGAAAAGCGATGTACTCGCCCGTCGCCGCGTCGAGCGCGGAGTTCCGGGCCGCGCTGACTCCCCGGTGGTCCAGTTTGAGGTACTGGATCCGGTCGTCGCGCGCGGTTTCCGCTGCGAGGATGTGTTCCGTGTCGTCGATGGATCCGTCATCGGCCACCACGAGTTGCCAGTTCTCGTAGGACTGTGCGCGAACGGAGTCGATGGCCGCGCGGAGCGTTCCGGCTCGGTTCCAGGTCGGCAGGACGATACTCACCTGCGGCCGTTCGGAGGAAGTGTCGAACTCTGCCAAGGTCTGTTCGAGCGCCGGATCCACTGACGGCGGAGTCTCCTCGCCCCGGGAGGGTGCCAGGGTGCGAGCGCGTTCGGCCCAACGCACGGCGAGCTCGAGATAGGCCGGCCGCACCTGGTTGTAGGTGAGACCTTCGGCGATCCCCATCGTGGCGGACTCATAGGGCAGCGGCGCGTCGTTGCCCCGATTGAGAAGGAAGGACGCGAGCGGACCCGATTCGTTCTCCGGAAGGGCCGGCTCGACGAGGTCGGGGTCGAACAGGGCCGATGTGGGTTTGGACCACGTGGAGTACTCGTTTCGCACGTACTTCAGCAGCGGGTCGATGTTCGCAGTCGACCAGTTCACGGCTACCCAGTCGGGGTCGAACAAGGGATGCAGTGTCCGACCGGCCACGCGTCCCTCTGCCAGATAGTGTTCGACGGCGCTCCGGGCGTCGGGGAACTCGCGGCCGGTCACCGCCTCGTACCACTCCAGGTCGAGGATGCGTGAGCGGAGGATCGCTCGAACGTCGGCTTCCCGGACCATCACAGCCGGGGCACTCTGCCGTCCGGATCCTGCCTGAACCTTCTCGGAACCGCCGGCGAGGGCGGAAGATTTCCCAGTTCCCATTGCAGTGGCAGAACCGGTTGAGCCCTTCGCCCCGATCTTCCGTTCGAGTTTCCGGGAGACCGCGTACAGGCGGGAACTCAGAGTTCTCCGGGTGTCCAGCAAGAGGATGATGACGCCCAACTGCAGAATCCCGAGGACCACCCAGACGGCCACGTCGTAGTCGAAGGTGAAAGCCGCCACGACCAGGAGGACGAGGAGCACGAGAGCGCACCCCGTGATCAGCAGGGCTTTCTTCGACTTCACTGGGTGTCTCCTGTTGCGTTCTGTCGTGCGGTCGCCGGTCGTGATGGTGTCTCTGCCACGTGCGTGGTCTCTGGAGAAAGTCCGATTTCACGTCCGGCGAATGCTGGATCCAGGCAGTATCCCAGCCCGGAGGCACGGAGCGAGCGTTCGGACACCACGATGTTGTTCTCCCCCGGCCGGAACGGGTACTTCGGTTTGGTCGCGGTGAGGAAGTCCCGGACGCCCTCCAACAGGTCGGGCCGCGTCGCTTCTGCTGTCGACAGGAGTCGTTCGGCCCCGAGTTCGTACGGGTCGTACCGCAGTGTGTCGAACTTGAGGAGCGGGAGCCTGTCGTCGACCAGGAACCGGTCGGCCAAGGCGCAGGCCGGATTGAAGTTCAACGTCCGGTCGCCGTCCCATTCGAGCACCTCGGACATGTACTTGTCCGGTTCCTTCACGTGAGGCCGGACGTCCGCATAGTGCCGGAAGCGACTCCGGGCCAAGGCGAGCTCCGTGTCCGTTGGGACGAAGTAGCCGCCGATACTGAACCCTGCGTTCTCGACTGCACGGGACAGGCCGATCTCGTACTCGTGGATCACGCGAGTACGATCCGACACCGGCTCCATGTACTTCCAGAAGTTCCGGAATCCCCGCGACCGTGTGAGCTCTTGTTTGGCGGTGAAGAAGAAGCTCTGCACATGTCCGCCGTAACTGAACGAGTGCGTCATCCCCATGAGGTCGACCTCATGGGCACGCCGGCTTTCCGTGATCTGGTGCAACGGGACCGAGGGGCCCACGAAGCTGTCGTTCGACACGACGACTCGGTCGTAGTCCGGGTAGTCGGGCACCAGGTCGAGTCCCCACTTGTAACTGTAGAAGTCGTAGCCGAAGTTGGGCCGGGTCACGAACTCGACGCCGTGAGGCAGGAGATCCATGTCCTCGTCTACGAGGCCGGAG
>NZ_JBDIUY010000038.1:0-2542 GCF_040212315.1 Brevibacterium litoralis
CACCAGGTCGAGTCCCCACTTGTAACTGTAGAAGTCGTAGCCGAAGTTGGGCCGGGTCACGAACTCGACGCCGTGAGGCAGGAGATCCATGTCCTCGTCTACGAGGCCGGAGGTCGACACCACGACCGTCCTGTCCGCGTCCGCGGCGTAGGTCTCGATGGTGCGGACCGTGTGCGGGCGGAGTCTCCGGTCGACGTCGTAGTGAGCCATCACGACCAGGGTCGTCACTGCGGGGACTCCTCCAAAGATGTGCGGATGGTGGTGGACACGGGCCCGGGCGGGACCCGAGCAGGCTCAAGGCTACTGCACCCGCGCAGCGCACCCGTGACCCGCGCCAGGGGCGTGGGCGCGCCGAACGAATGTGAGGCATTCCTCTTTCGGCCACATGTCATGGAACAATCGCACGCATGCGAGGAATCATTCTGGCGGGTGGAACCGGTTCGCGCCTCCACCCCATCACACACGGTGTCAGCAAGCAGCTCGTCCCGGTCTGGGACAAGCCGATGATCTATTACCCCTTGTCGACCCTGATGCTCGCCGGCATCAAGGACATCCTCATCATCACGACCCCCGGGGACTCCAAGACCTTCAAGGATCTGTTGGGCGACGGGAGCCAGTTCGGCATCAACCTCTCCTACACCGTCCAGCCGTCTCCGGACGGTCTGGCGCAGGCGTTCCTCCTCGGTGAGGAACACCTGCAGGGTGGGCCTGGTGCACTGGTCCTGGGTGACAACATCTTCCACGGCACCGGCTTGGGTTCCACGCTCGACCGCCACACCCACTCGGAGGGCGCCACGGTCTTCGGTTACTGGGTCGCCGATCCAACCGCTTACGGTGTTGTCGAGTTCGACGCCGACGGCAAGGCAGTCTCACTCGAGGAGAAGCCGGCAGAACCGAAGAGCAACTACGCAGTGCCCGGCCTGTACTTCTACGATGACACGGTCGTCGAGCGGGCCAAGGCGATCAAACCCTCGGCACGCGGCGAGCTGGAGATCACCGACCTCAACCAGAGCTACCTGGACGATGGAAAGCTCAGCGTCGAGATCCTGCCTCGCGGCACCGCCTGGCTCGACACGGGAACCTTCGAGTCCCTTCACGAAGCCAGTGCGTTCATCCGTACCGTCGAGCTCCGTCAGGGCCTGAAGGTCGCTTGCCCGGAGGAGATCGCCTGGCGCCAGGGTTACCTGTCCGATGCCGAATTGGAAGAGCGTGCGAAGCCTCTAGTCAAGAGTGGCTACGGCAAGTACCTGCTCGAGCTTCTGGCCCGAGGCCGTTGACACCGCGTCGCACCGACCTCGCATAGCCAACGAACTCAGAAAGGCAGTATCGTGATCGACTTTATCGTCGGCGGCATTGAAAACTCCGGGACAACTCTAGTGTCCGACCTATTCCGATCTGAGCGATCCAAATAAGTCGAATCTACGCCTTTTCCGTGAGTGACCAAAGTTCCGTCAAAACACGCTCAAATCCATTTTAAGGTAGATACAAATGCCTGTATTTCTAAAGCACGGTAAATCAGTCCTCTTCGTCCACATCCCAAAGGCCGGAGGCACCTCGGTGGAACGGATGTTTCAGAACGATGGATGGGAGATGCAACTTCACAATGCTCGCCCCATGTACCGCAGATGTTCTCCCCAACACATGCACGGTGAGATTTTAGCCGAGCGGGTCAACCTTGCATACTTCGACGCGATATTCGGCATTGTGCGAGAGCCAATTGCAAGATTTCGTTCCGAGTACGCCATGAGAGTCGAGCTCACTGACAACACCATAAGTGCTAAAGTAGTTGAACGATGGGCCGATAATAAAATTAGGCAGTACCAGTCCAACAACTACGCGTTGGACAACCACCTCCGACCGCAGCATGAGTTCATGGTGCCTAACATTTCTATCTTCAGATTCGAGGATGGGCTTGAAAACGTCCCTGAATGGCTCAATGAACGTTTCGATATCGATATCACGTCACCTATTCCTCATTCAATGAATTCCCAGAAGAGGTCCGGTAGGAGTAGTCGCGAAGTGCAGATTTCGCAGAAACTTTCAGCAAAGCTAAAGACCTTCTACGAACTCGACTTCAACTACTTCAACTACTAATCAGCTCGAACCGAATGGTTCTCAATGCGTCGTTCGGCGCCTAGCCACCAATCAATGCCTACCGTCGCTCTCGAATCAACACCCAGTGCGTTCAGGAGCTATGACTCGTATCTCCGTGCCGGGTAACTCAAGCACGCCTGTTTCCCAATTTCCAAATGCAACCGAGGCCAATGGAATATGCAATCCGATGACTCAATTTGGGGCTACGAAAAAGTCAGCATCTACGGCATTTCGCATATTGTACGACTCAGAAAGGCTCTTCGAACACGACAGATTGCACCCTCGCGAAGGGAGCTAACTGAGGTCATTGGAGAGCCGGCATTGACCCAACTTGGCTCAAATTAGTGCACACGCCCGCCCCGCCCGGCGGCACGCTGTCGGACGAGTTCGGCGACCCGCGCTGCCTCCTTCGGCGGGGGTGATTCCGCGACGACTTGCTGCCCGGCGA
>NZ_JBDIUY010000039.1:0-55281 GCF_040212315.1 Brevibacterium litoralis
CTGATCTGGCTTGCCCGCTGGGTGGCCTGGAAGGATGTGCACCATGCCCGCTCCCTACCCCCAGGAGTTCCGCGATGGCGTCGTGCGTGTGGCCCGGTCCCGTGAGGACGGCGTCACCATCGCGCAGATCGCGAAGGACTTCGGCGTCCACGAGATGACGCTGCACAAATGGATCCGCCAAGCCGACGTCGAGGCAGGAGTCCGGACCGGGACGACCCGCGAGGAGGCCGCCGAGACACGAGAGCTCTAGCGCCGTGTTCGCCTGCTGGAGCAGGAGAACGAGGTCCTCCGCCGTGCCGCGGCTTACCTCTCCCAGGCGAACCTGCCGGGAAAAAGCTCTACCCGCTCGTGAGCGAGCTCGCCGCTGACGGGATCCCCGTCGCGGTGTCCCTGCGGGTCCTGAAGCTCTCCCGCCAGCCCTACTACCGCTGGCGAAACCAGCAGGTCACCCAGGCCGAGCTGATCGAGGCCTACCGCGCCAACGCCCTGCTGGACGCCCACAGTGACGACCCCGAGTACGGGTACCGGCTCCTGGTCGACGAGGCCGCGGAGGCCGGCGAGGTGATGTGCGAGCGGACCGCGTGGAAGATCTGCCGGGACAACCAGTGGTGGTCCGCCTTCGGCAAGAAGCGTGGCAAGAACGGGAAGCGTCCCGGTCCACGACGACCTGGTCCAGCGGGACTTCTCCGCCGATGACGTCAACGAACTGTGGCTGACCGATATTACGGAGCACTGGACCGATGAGGGCAAGCTCTACCTCTGCGCCATCAAGGACGTGTTCTCCGGCCGCATCGTCGGCTACTCCATCAGCGACCGGATGAAGGCCCGTCTCGCAGTGAACGCCCTGGACAACGCGGTGTCTCGTCGTCGCGACGCTGCCGGATGCATAGTGCACTCGGACCGCGGGAGCCAATTCAGGTCACGCAAATTCGTGCATGCACTGAACCGTCATCACCTCATCGGATCGATGGGGAAAGTCGGCGCCGCCGGGGACAACGCCGCGATGGAATCCTTCTTCGCACTCCTCCAGAAGAACGTCCTGGACCGCAAGCGGTGGCAGACCCGAGAGGAGCTACGCATCGCAATGATCACTTGGATCGAGCGGACCTATCACCGGCGTCGTCGACAGGCCCGCCTGGGCCGATTGACCCCCATCGAATACGAGACCATCATGAACCCCGCCGTGGACCTCGCGGCCTGACACCCCAACTGTCACCTGATCGTGCGGCAGTCCCGCCGAGAGAATCGTGACCTGCCAATCTCCCAGCACCTACTATTCTCAGTTCGATCCCAGAGCTCAGTCTGGCGTGAACTAATTCCTGCTCAGGTGATCAGCGTGCGCAGTGCCCACGCTTCAAGCGCGTTCGCACGCGAGTTCTCATGAACTGCGTCGACCATCAAACCAGCCCGCCGTGCTTCGTCAAATTCACCGATGACCTGTTCGAAGTCGATCAGTGGCCAATCGTGCAGCTGCGCCACCTCATACAGCTTTGACATCATCGGCTCAATGTCCTGCCGAGGTCGAGTCGACGAGCCCAGCCCCCCTGGGCTGACAACTACCACGGGAACTTTTAGCGCAGCAACTTTGTCGTAGAGTTCCTGAATACCAGCAACGTCGGTGGGCCGATTAGTACCGAGTCCAACGAATAACGCGTCAGGCTTGACATGATCCGTGAGGCTGGCCCAGGTCGCACACGGGCGGGAGTCTCGCCAATGGATCGCTGCCGACCCGCCACGTGCAAACTTTGTCACACGCAAGCCCTGCCGAGGATATGTGAGCACGACCCCTAAAACATCGATCGGCTCCGAAGACGACATGGACATCGTGTGCACGTCGTCCACAAGCTCGCCAGCATCGATGTTCTGCCATCCGACTTCGGCGGCGAGCGTGTATCGTGTTTTCGTCCCGTCGACCGAGAAAGTGACCGTCGCGCCCGACGAAGCACGCACTTTCCATACTGCCCCCGTATGGGCGTACGACGACGTGAACCCAACCGAGTACGGGCCGGTCAATTCCGCAACGAGACCGATCCGTCCTGCGCCACCATAGACCATGTTCATCGCCGTCCAACGATCATCATCCATCGGTGCACATGCCTGTTCGAACGCGGGCGGCGCAGAGAGCAGCCGTCCGAGCTGTGCAGGATATGACAGAACGCCTGCCGCGGGTCTAATGGACCCCGCGAACGTCTTAGAATCACCGATGGAGACAACGTTATGCATGAGCCGACCAGCGCGCGCCAACGCGACCTTCTCGCGAAGTTCGAACAACGACGGTGACTCCCCGTTGAATACAGGGCTCGTCCAAGTTCTGGTTAGTTTCATACGGCCGTAGTTCCGAGCCTCTCTACCTTCGACGGATGACATGCTGCTACTGCGGTTCCTGCACCAATCGCCAATGCGACATTTTGCTCTTGTGTCAAGTATGTGGTAGGTTAACGACGGTGATCCAGTGGAATGCAGCGTCTTTCCATTCTACCTTACACGCATACTGAATGCTCAAGCCGACGGCCGCGATTGCGAACGTGCCGCACCCGATTTGAGGCGCAGATTCTCCTCATAGAGACCAACGACCGCGGTTGCGAGCTGAGCAGTGAGATGGTCGAGTTCAGGATTCGGAACCTCTTGTCGACTCCACGGCACCGTGATCTTGTCCATGTACGCACTAGGATCCGTCCACTTAGCTACGCTATCAATGCGCGACCAGTAGCAATCCGGAATATAGGGGCGTAGGGAATCAAGCGAGTGTTGAGCGTGGCCGAGAATACGTTGAACGTGCTCCAGCGGAATCACCCACGGAGTGCGGTCACCCTCCACGAACTGTTCGAGGATGAAATCATTGCGCGATTCATGAGGGCCAGGACGTAGATGGCGGTGGCGCTGATAAAGACGTAGGACGGACCCAGGCAAGCTTCTATTCGATCGGCGCTCACTGTCCGGTGCATGACTTGCACGCTCGATGCCAAAGAGAGCGTTAACGTCTTCGATAATATCCGCTTGGTGAAGTGGGATCACTGACAGTGAGTTCACATTCTCGGCCCACTGCTGCAGTTGCGGCGCGTGCATACGTCCAGGTTCAGACCGAGCGATAAATTGATCGAGCGATTGCTCTGTCCAAGCACCCCACTGCCACCACCCTGAGTTCGCGGCATCTACAGCAGGTCGGATCCATGCAAGGACGTCCACTTCTACACTGTCCGGCACAAGGGCAAGGACTGCCGCAGCAGCATTGCTCTCTCCGATCCAGCCTTCACACGAGAGAACAATCGTATCCTTCGAAGCGAACCCGGCGTCAAAGCCATGCTCAAGCAGGCGAGCAAATTCTGCAGTATTGGGGAGATGTGTAAACCGCTGCGAGATGCGGTAACCGAACGGTGAGTTCTCCGCTTGCCGCCGGATGCGTTCAGCGTCGGTGATCAGTCCGCCCTTCGCTTGCAGCAAACCGTACCCAGCACGCCCGATTTTTGGCGTCTCAAATTCGCCTAGGCTCGAAAGATACGTCTGCAATGCGCTGCTTCCGCATTTCGGGGCGCCCACGTGGAGAATAAGTCGTTTTTGCACCGTCTCATCCACGTCTTATCGCTAGTAGTCACGAACAGCTTTCCGGGCCGCTCCAGCATTCCGAAAGGACACCGCCGTGTCAAGTTACAGACGTAACTCAGATAGAGTCCCCCGCACGATCAGGAGCGTTCCGCGGACATTAATCAACAAGAAGCGGCGACCGACGCCGCGCATCTTTGCGCTCGGGCTATCGCGTCGACGCCCCAATGCGCGTCATGAGCTCCTCATCGGCACTCGCATACTCCGCCAGACGCTCAGCGTTCTTCTCGTCGTCGAACGTGCGAGCGAGACGCGGCCATCGCTCTTCACCGGCAGGTCGGTCACCTGCGTTGACGAAGCTGTCGGTCACAGAGATCCTGACACCGAATCGCATGTGGATGTCGTCCTCGAGCCGATCCAGGCGATCCGTCGTGTAGACGCCGTTCAACCCCTCGAGTGCCGTGCTCGCCCGCTCAATCAGGTCGGAGCGGCTGACATCGACCAGAGTGCCGCGGCCACGCATCAGGCGTGAGGCGAAGTAATTGCAGTAGAAGTTATCGTAGTGGTCACGGATGAAATCCTGCCACGCCGCATCCCCGCCGAAGAAGTAATCGTCAGGGCTCTCCTCAAGTATCTTCTGCTTGCCTGTATTCTCAGGGAGGTCGAGCTGCTCGCGCGAGAGTTCGCGGGCTTCTTTCAGAAGGTAGAAGTAGAACGACGCGATCCGCTCTTGCGGATCGCGGAGAACCGTGAACACGAAGCGCCGAGCCGCAAGCTGATCGATCGCCGACCAGTCGATGTGACCGGAGTAAAGCCGATACCCCGGACGCAACTGCTCTTCAGGTCGCGCCTGGGTGTGAACACGCACCGGTGAAACGTACTTCTCTCCGCCGACGAGCCGAACCAATTCGTTGTGAATCGTCTGCCCGGCGGTCTTCGGGACGTGCAGGAAGACGATCGCGCTCTCGCTCACCACGGAGTCTCCCCGTTGCTGAGGTCCACGACGCTCGGCTCGAACGGCAGCTGGTCGTTCATGTCGAGCACACCGGCGATGAAATCGTGGGGTCGCGACGGATCGAGGTGCTGAAGTTGCCACGGCGCAAATCGCCACCACTGACTACGCAGCATCGGGCTGATCAGTTGCGGCGCGAGCCGGGACTTCTTGATCACGGCAGGATTGCCGGCGACGACCGCATACGGCGGGACATCCTTCACCACAACCGAGTTCGCAGCCACGATGGCGCCGTCGCCGATCGTCACACCGGCCTTGATCATGGCTCCGTGCCCGATCCAGACGTCGTTCCCGATGGTCGTGATCTGCGCACGCGTCGGAGGCGCGGAAGTCTCGAAGTTATAGGCGTGGTACTCCTCCGCTCCGGCGAACCCGCCCTCCAGCGAGAAAAGCTGGTCATTCAGATAGAACGCCGGGCTCGTCGACGCCCAGGTCAGCGGGTGATCCTGACGCCCGATCTGCACCTCTTCGCCGAACGAGCAGTAGCGACCGATGCGTGCCGCGAAGCAGTACCCGGAGACCTGGTACGAGAACGCACCGAGCTCGAGCGAATACTGGTAGTCCGTCCACTTCAAGCTCGACGGCGCTTCGATACGACTGTTCTGAGGCAGACTGACCTTCGGCCCACCACGAGAGATCGCTTCGACTCCCTGGCCCTTGAGCCAGTCAATAGGTACCGCTACGTTGCTCATAGCGCAGTGTCCCTCCTCTGAAAATGAACGCCGTGTTCTCCGTTAGACCCTAGCTGAGACGCCGAGGTGACGATGCAGTGCCGCGAGAACGTCCTCCGCACCCCGCGTCTGGTCGAAAAGCGTCGCTCCCGGCCTGCTCGTCAGACGTTCTTCGAACGCGCCGAGCTTCGGTGCGACAACAGTGCACTTGCTGCTCAGCGCCTCGCTGAGCGTGTAGCACCACGTCTCCGGCCACACACTCAGGAAGAGTGCGACGTCCGGTTGGTACTTCTCGAGCAGCCGCGGCGCTTCAGCGGGCTTGTAGAACCCATGGATGCGCACGTTGTCGAGATCGTCGAACGCGGAGTCGTCTGCCGTCGGCCCGATTACGACGAAGTCGAGCGGCGACGATCGACGACTTGCGAGTCCGGCCAAATCGCGCAACACTCCGTGCCCCTTCTCCCACGACAGACCGCCGAGGAGTGCCACGGTGTAGCGATCCTTGCCGGGCTCCGGCATCACAGGGTCGGGGAAATCGTCCTCCGGGTGCGGGATCACGCGCATATTCGGGTGCCCGAGATGTGCGCCCAGACGTTCGAGGTGCGACTGCGTCGGGAACAGCAGCTCTTCCGCGCCCGACAGGATCGACTGCCAGCCCTCGCGCCAGCCCGCCACACTCTTGCCCGACGACACATACAGGTCGCGTGCGACAGGCAGCGGGCCATGCTTGGAGATGCAGGAAGTGCATTCGTCGAGCGACCGCGGCCCGTCGCAGAACTGACCGTTCGGCCGCGTCAGGAATACCCGGGGACAGGCAGACGCGTAGTCGTGGATCGTGGCCACGTAGGGTACGTCGAGATCTCCCAGGAGGCGCTGAGGGAAGCCGGCTTCGAAGCCGATGAGGTGGTGCAGGTGCCCGCGCTCGACTCCGGCGCTCTTGAGGTCTGCGACGAGTTCGTCGTACTCCGTCGCGACGGCGTAGTTCGCTTCCAGCTCCAGACCGGCGCAACTCAATTGCACATGCGTGGACGTGCGACGAGGATCGGGACGCAGCACCAATGAGCGTGCGTCAGCAGCGGCGTACGTCTCGGTGAGGTCGCGCACGTGCTTCTCGGTGCCACCGCCGAGGTGGTGCGTGAGATGGAGTGTGAAGCCTCTTCCGAATCTCGCGATCCGTGCCAGGTCGAGGCGCCGACGGTGCGCCGCAAGCGGATCGTCGTGAATGACGTCCTGGATCCATGCGTCGTACTCGGGGTAGCGGTCGCGGATCACGGAGAAGCTGTTCTGCAGCAGCGCCGAACGATCGCCCTGGAACGAACGGCTGCCGAGATGCTCGACGAACACCGATGGCGCCGCGACGTGATGCCAGCCGTGATCGTTCGCGCGCTGCGACCAGTCAGTCTCCTCGCCATACCCCTTGGTGAACGCCTTGTCGTCGAAGATGCCGATCTCATCGAGCGCGTCACGGCGGAGGTAGACGCAGAATCCATGACATGCCGGCGTGACGACATACTCGCCTCGCGACTTCTCCAGAGCCAGTGTCGCCAGTTCCTCCCGGCTGATGTCAGCCGGCATCTCCTGCTCGACTGCGGTGATCGGATACGAGAAGATCGTCGCGTTGTTGCTCATGGCGGTGACGGATGCGACTCGATCACTCGAATAGGCGCCGCCCCGCATCTCGTCGAGCCAACCATCGCTCACGATCGCATCAGAATTCAAGAGGACGACGTCGCGCCCCGAGTGAAGCGTCATGCCTTCATTCACCGTGGCCGGGAATCCGCGATTCCGTCGGTGGACGTGCAGCTCGATATCACGCGCCTCGCAGAACTCCTCCAGCCAACGGGTGACCTCGGGCTCCGGGCTCGCATCGTTGATCGCGATGAGGTGGAACGGCGTGTTCACCTCCGCGGAGAGCACAGACTCGAGACACGCGCGCGTCGCCTCGAGATCGCGGTAGACGGGAACGACGACGTCGACGACCGGATCCTTCTCGCGTTCCGACGTCGGAGCGGGTTCCACGAGATTGCGCGCTTCCAGCGACGGCAGCGCCGCATCCTCCTGGCCGCGTGCGGCGTCGAGCATGGCCGGAAGTGCGTCCTGCGTGAGCCAGGCCTTCGCGGGTTCGTCGAGGCCGAGGGACTCGACGTGACGGCGGATCTCTCGAATCGCGTTGACTGCGGACTGCCGGTTGAGCATCCACCGCTGGGCACCGTCGATCTTCGCGCCTGAGTCGGCGAAACCGACCTCGACGAGCTGTGAATCACGATGCAGCCGCACGGGGAGGTCGATCGCCCACGCGCTGGCGACCTCATCAGGCCGTGCCTCTTCGACCTCGGTTCTCCGGTAACTGGCCGAGGTGCGCCCCGTTCGCTTCCCATCGACGGAGATGGCAAAGACCGGCGGTTCTTCCATCTCGACAGATGAGGCAAGCCACCCTCGGACGCGACCGTTCGACACGTCTTCGATCAATGCGTCCAACACCACACTCGTGCGCATCGTCCAGACGACGTCGTCACGCGATGCGTCGACCAATTCGATGACGTGCTCGTCGCCGTCGAAAAGAGCATCGGAGAGTGAGAGGCGAGCGTATGAGATCGTCTGAACGGGCGAGCCTTTGTCGCGCTTCGGCGGAGCGCCGCATGGCTTCCCGTCGACTCGCGCCGAGAAGTCGGCGAGGGTCTGGACTCTGTCCACGGCCCACACGACGAGGTCGCCCCCACTCAGTCCGACCACTCCGGTGCGCGGTGTTTCGCTGCCGGTGAACCCGAACGCGTGCTCTCGGTCCGCCTCATCAGGCGCTGCGCCATCCGAGGTGAGGTCTGCATAGAGATCAGCGATCGCCCCGTATCGCGACTTGCGCAATGCGAGGTCAAGCCGTGAACCCGTGGCTTCGCACGGGTGGAAGGCGAACGCGTAATAGGCCGTGTGAACCGCCGACTCGAACTCCTCATGCTCGATGAGCTGGTCGACCAGCTCATCGAGCGCGCCCTTCGGAACGGTGACGGCGGAGTCGCGCAACTGCTCGAGGACGCCGTCGATCTCTTCGTTCGCCAGTGCGTCCAGCAGCATCGCCTGCCGCTGGGCCCGGGTCGGCGCCCAATCATCCAGACGACTCGCCGCCCCGACCTCGTGTCCTTCCGGCGCCTGAACCCAGGCGCAGCCGTCGAATCGCACGAGGTCTGACTCGAAGTGGTGAGGCCCGTACTGGTTCCACACCCCCGTCGGGGCAGCGGCGCGCGTGAGCCCGAAGAAGGGGAGGGCCATGAAGATAAAGCTCGTGTCGCCGACCTGGGTGCCCGACCGGTGCAGGAAGACCCGTGCCGACGTCGCCTCGTATGGCGCGCGCACGAGCGCCAACTGGTGATCGAACCTCGTGAGGCTCGTACCGCCCATGCGGGTCGATGACTCGACCATCAGCTCGTCGCTGGCGACGATCGCGCCATCGGCACCGAGCCAATCGACGCCGATGCTGCCCTCGCACCGGTGGTAGCCGAGATACGCCCCGAGCTCATAGTGGGCG
The DNA here is from genome assembly GCF_040212315.1 of Brevibacterium litoralis. NCBI lineage: Bacteria > Bacillati > Actinomycetota > Actinomycetes > Micrococcales > Brevibacteriaceae > Brevibacterium > Brevibacterium litoralis. The sequence continues at coordinate 8,744 of NZ_JBDIUY010000039.1, forward strand.
CCGCCGATGACGCTCACCGCGGGTGCGTGCCGGAAACGCGGTTCGTCAGACGTCGTGTCGGCGTACCAGTACATCGTCGGGATGCCCGGAATCGCCCACGACGCGTTGAAGTCGACACCGACGCTGTCGGTGCGCGCTGCGGTGATATCCCAGTCGGCCCACGGGTCGGCGAAGTCAGCGCTCAACAGATTGCAGCCGTCATAGCGCTCGGCCAGCCAGTCTTCGAGGTGCAACGCGGGCCCGTACGAGGTGCCGTTCCACGTCGTGAGGGGGAACCGCGTGGCCACGAAGCCATCGTCACCGCCCAGGCGCATCGCCGAAGAGAAGTGCGTCTGCGGCACGTCCTGAGGCAGCCACGGACGGACTCCGGCCTCGTCCGCGACCTGCAACGACGTATGTGTCACGAATCCGAACCGACCGGGGATCCCCTCCCCCGTGTGAGAGCCAAGGCTGATCGAGAGACGAACGGTCTCGGCGAGCGGCGGGATCTCCACGAAGAAGGCGGCGAACTCGTAGTCGTCCAGTCGAGTGCCGCCCATGCGGTCGGCGCGACTGGTGACGGTGTGCCGGCCAACCCTGCGGATCTCGCCGTCTGCAAACGTCGCATGGACCTCGATGTCGATGTCGGAACGATGCGCCCCGAAGAAGGCGCCCACCTGATACCGGCCTGGTGCTCCTTCACTGCGGGGCTCCAGCGTCACGTCCTGCGAGAGTGTGGGAGATGCCCCCGCGTGCTGAGCGAACAGGTACGCCGTCGATGCGCCTTCGACAGACCACTTGGGTTCGAAGTCGACCCCGACGGCCGTGACATCGTCTTCGCCGTCCACATGCCAGGCGGTAAGCCCGGAAGTGAAGCTCGGGTTGGAAAGCAGGTTCGAGTCAGGGGTCACGAGGTCCGTCCGAAAGTCGCCGAGAATTGCGTATCGCCGCGTGCGGCACACTGCCTGTCATCGACGCACGAGCGATATGACGAAGTCTAGGAGGTCGATGCGTTCGCGATACAAGGCGAGCCGCGGCAGGCATCGTCACCACGTCACAGCGCGATGAGTCGGTGTCGGCCCGGCATGCCGTTCAGGTGCTCTGCGATCTCTGCAGGCTGAAGGTGCGACAAGAACTGCGCTTCGAGAAGCGGGAGGAGCTTCTGGTCGCGCTTGAGTTCGGGGCCGACCGCGTGCCCGGCGCCAGACACCGAGTACGGCGCATACTGCGACGTGTCGAACTTCCGCGACGCGTAGAGCGCGTGCACGACGTCGAGCGTCATCTCGGCGCCGTTGACCCGACTTGGCTCACGCTAGTGCCCCGCGGTGACGCGGGCCTTGATCGCTTCGACCGCGGCCGCAGCGTCTTCGTCGAGCGGGACCGCGGTCGCGACCTCCTGGTGGCCGATGGTCACGACGCCCTCGCGGTAGACGCGTAGCGCCCGGACGAACTTCCGGATCGACCAGCCTGTTGCTTCCTCGATCCATCGCGACACCGCAAGGGAAGCGATCACGATCTGCAGGTGCGCGTCGATCGAGTCCCGCAGCCGCGCGTAGATCGCCCGCGCCTTCAAGTCGCCCTTCGACATACGGAAACTCTTCTCGACCTGCAGGAGCCGGTGATACGAAGCGATGACGAAATCCGCCGGCTCATCGACGAGACTCGTCACGTATCCCTTGATGCCCGCCAAAGCTCGGGCCTTGTCCTCGCGCTCGCGGTTGACGGTCTTGTCGCCGCCGGTGAGCTTGACGAACCTGTTGCGCTTGACCGGAGTCTTCCCCGCGACGGCGTTCTCGGCCTTCGCGACCTGCTCTGCAATGCCTTTCAGCGTCCGGCGGGCGTTGTCGTGCTTGTAGCGGTAGTAGTAGACGTGATCCCGGCGGCCATCGGTCGGGCTGGCGGGCCAGGGCTGTGTGAACACGTGCCCGTCGGGAATCGCCTCCCCGGGATACTCGGCCCGCCAGCGCTCGATCACGTAAGGGACCTTCGGGGTCTTCGCCCCGAGGATGAAGCTCAACCCCGCCTGCTCGATGGCCTTCTTGTTCTGCTCGGACACCATGCCCGCATCCGCGACGACCGTGATATTCGACAGGCCATGCGCTGTCATGAACGCCTCGAGCATCGGCAGCATCGTCGCGGTCTCGGCCTTGTTTCCCTCGAACGCCTCCACCCGCAACGGGAACCCCGCCGCGTCCGTGAGCAGGCCGACAGTGATCTGCGGTTCCAGCCTCCGCTCCTTGCTGAACCCGGGCTCACGGAACCCGTCGCCCTCGTGAGCTTCGTAGTAGAGCGTGGTCACGTCGTAGAGCACCAGCGCCGCAGGCCCCAGCTCCGCGTTCGACGCGAGAACCCGCGCGAGATCATCCCGGAACGTGTCGGTCGCGAACACCGGCAAGCGACGCTTGATCGTCGCGTAAGAAGCGGCGTCAACGCCGACTTCACCCAAGACCCGCGACGTGTCGACCTTGCTGGTCGGCTCGATGATCCGCGCGAGCACGAGCTGCCGGAACACGTCATCCGCGCCATCGACATCACCAAGCCCGAGGGCGTCGAACGCGAGATTCAGGCACCGCCAGAGCGACCCCATCGTCAGCCGCATCGGCAGAGGGCCACCCCGGTCGGGTTCCGGCTCGAGCCCGAGGTCGAGCTCGGGCTGGGAACCTGCGAGCTTCTGCCTCCCCGCGGCCTTCAGCAACGCGACATCCTCCGGGGTGTGCGCGGAACCGAGGTGCTCCACGATCCGCCGCGTCCCGTGATTCTTCTCCACGATCTGCACCGCGGTCGCGCCAGAGGACGTCTTCACGGTGCGCAGATACGGAGACACACCCCCAGGCTAGTGCCCCAAATCACGACCATTCCGCGAAGAAACCCCAGGTCAACGCGCCTCACGCCACTGAAACCCGCTCACCGTGAGCCAAGTCGGGTCAGATGGGGTTCCGTCTTGGAGTCGTACACCTCGGATGCCGCCAGCCTGGTGGGTGGAGCTGCTTTCGTGCGAGCGATACACGCCTGGGGCATGGTCGGTGTCGTCATCATGCTGGGCGGTCGATTCGTCGGAATCCTCGGCCGGGCGGCTTTCATCAGGACTGCTATCGGTCTTCAGCTCGTGTTCGCGGTCGGTGGTCTGGGCGTATGGCAGGGAATCCGCCTGTTCGCGAACCCTCCGACGCAGACGACGGTTATCACGTGGACGGTCATGCCTAGCGCCGGCCTGGTCGTCCTCGTGCTCGTGGGTGCGTTCGGGGTGAATCGAACGTCTCTGGAGGTCCATTCGGCTGGTCGCACTCCTCCTCGCGGGCCGTCTCCTCCGGACAGGTGAGTCCCTTCGACCGTCCGACTGCCGGAAGCCCACCCTGAACCCTGTGATCTCGGCGAGTTCCCAGGTGGTCGGGCGGGCCGAACGGGTAGGACGCAGGGTGCCGCGGCGGTAGGCTCGTGCCGGGCTCAGAACTGGTCGCAGGCCCGGAGGGGAGTGGAATGTCCGTCATCGTCACCGGCGCATCTGGGTTCATCGGTACCGCGATCACCCGCGCACTCGCGGAACGGGGCACACCCGTCATCTCGGTCGGTCGGACCGACCCCGGGATCGAGAACGTCCGCCACATCGAGTGGGACATCCGGCACCCCGCCCCCGTCGACGTCACCCGGCTGGGTAACGGAGCGACGGCGGTCGTCCACTGCGCAGCGGACGTCCGCGTCTGGGCACCGGAGGACGCGCTCCAGGCGACGAACGTCCAGGGCACCCGGCACGTACTCGACGCCTTTCCGAAGGCACGGATCGTCCACCTGTCCTCGACGGACGTCTATGATCCCTTCACCGTGCACGCGTCGGTCTACGAGGAAGCGGGCCCGCTCGACCCCGGTCACTATCCCTCTCCGTACGAACGCGCCGAGGCGCTCGCGGAGGGCGTCGTCCACCGCGTGCGTCCCGACGCCCTCGTCCTCCGCCCTCGGATGGTTTACGGCCCCGGCGAGTCCCGCTGGACCGAGGAGATCACCTCGCACGTGAAGAAGGGGCGCATCCGCCTGCCCCTCCGCGGCCGGGCGCGCATGACACTCACACACGTCGACAACGTCGTCGCCGCGGTCCTCGCCGGCCTCGACCATTCCGAGGTGCGCGGACCGGTGAACGTCGGTGACCCCGAGCCCTACGTCTTCCACGAGGCGCTCAACACCTTCCTCGCCCGCACCGGCCAGGACGTCATCGCCTTCGAACCGCTCGCCAGCGACCTGGCCCTCCTGGCCGCCTGGCGTGCGGAACGTCGGGTCCGCCGCAAGGGCGCCCGCCCGACGCTCACCCGCTACGTCGTCCGCCATCTCGTGCGCGACCGCACGTACAATCTCGGTCGCCTCCGGGACCTCCTCGGGGTCACCCCGGTCCAGGGACTCGAACCCGTCCCCGAGGACCGGTTCGCGGCGGAACACGGCGACACCCAACGCATCGAATTCTCCTGAACGCACACGAGGCGCCCTGCACTTCCCAGTGCAGGGCGCCTCGTGTGCGTGGTCCGGGAGGAGCCGGGCTCAGAGGTGCTCGTCCGGGGCCGCCTCGGCGTACTCGGCGACGGTGCCCTCGTCGAAGGCGGTGCGGAGTTCTTCGAGGCGTTCCTGGTCGACGTTGACGATCGACTGACCGTCGGAGGACGTACCGGTACCAGCGGTCGGTGCGGAGAAGAAGTCGACGCCGTTGGTGCCCATGCTCCGCAGCTTGATCGCGTACTGCGTAAGGGCTCCGGAATCCAGGCCGTCGTCGACGGTGACGTAGGGGGAGAAGGTCGAGACGGTCTGCGAGATCTTCTGCGGGTTGCTCAGCGTGTCCGCGGAGAGCACCTTGTCGATGACGCCCTTGAGAAAGGCCTGCTGGTTCCGGTTGCGCTGGAAGTCACCGTCGGAGAAGTTCTTGCGGGCACGGACGAAGGCGAGTGCTGCCTCGCCGTCGAGGTCGTTCGACCCCTCGACGAAGGAGTACCCGGCCGAGGTGAAGGAATGCTCCGACTCGACCGTGACGCCGCCCAAGGCGTCGGTGAGGCCCTTGAAGCCCTCCATGTCGATGACGGCCACGTGATCGATGTCCACATCGATGAAGTCGCTGACAGCCCGTACCGTGAGGGGCAGTCCTCCGTAGGACATCGCCGCGTTGATCTTCGCCTCGCCGTAGCCCTCGATCGGTACCCACATGTCTCGGGGGATCGACATGATCTGCATGCCGTCGCCCTTCTCCGGGATGTGCGCGACGAGAATGGTGTCCGAACGGTTGCCGGTCGTCGAGGTGTAGTCGAGACCGGCCGCACGGGCGTCGGAACCCAGCAGCAGGATGTTGGTGCCGTCGGCGGAGGCGGCTTCGTCCTCCCCGTCGTCCGCGGTGCCAGTGGACTGTTCTCCGAAGATCTCCGAGGAGTCGAGCTTCTGGGTGCCCTGGTCCCACTGGCGGCCCAGGTAGGAGACGTACCCGAAGGCGGCGACCGCCACGAGCACGAGCACGAGCAGGAGCACGATGAGGAACCACAACCACTTGCGGCTCTTCTTCCGCCTCCGCGGGCGCTGTTGGGGCTGCTGCTCGGGCTCGGCGGTGGCCGTGGCTGCTCCCGGCGCGATGATCCGGTCGAAATCGGAGCCGTCGGGGCCGTCGGTCATCGGTTTCCTCCAGTGTTCAGGTGCGCGTCGGCCGCCCGGCCGGTGGGCGCGGGGTGCCAGATGGTTCTCGCGGGGGATGTGACTCGCGCCCGGGACGCGGTCGGACAGAGCACACCCTAACCGGGGAGCCTGCGCGAACCCGGTATGGTCGGGGGTGACGCTCCCCCGGATTTCCTGGGAATCGGTGGACCCTGGAGTAGGGAGGTCCGGACCCGGGCGACCTCCGACTCAGTCGGTGGCGGCCGGTCCGTCTCCGGTCGTGAGGATCCGCTGCAGCCACGCCTGCGCGTCGGCGTAGGCGGCGTCCGAGATCTCCGGTGTGACGTCCGCTCCGGATCCGTCGGCCGTGGGGTACGAACCGAGGAACTGCAGGTCCCGGGTCACGCGGTGGATGCCGGTGAGGGCCTCGGCGACGCGGGCCTCGTGGATGTGCCCGAGGAAGTCGATGGAGAACTGGTACAGGCCCATCCCGTCCCCGGTGGGCCGGGACTCGATGCGAGAGAGGTTGATCCCGGCGTCCTGGAAGTGGGAGAGCATCTCCATGAGCGACCCCGAGCGGTCCGAGGCCAGGGCGATGACGACCGTGGTCTTGTCCGCTCCGGTCGCCCGTGGAAGGCGTCCCGGGGTGCGGACCATGACGAAGCGGGTGACGGCATCGGCCCGGTCGCCGATGTCCTCGGCGAGCACGTCGAGCCCGTAGGTCTCGGCGGCCAACCGGGGCACGACGGTTGCCTGGTACTCGGTGGTGCCGGCGGCGAGGTCCCGGGCGGCCGCGGCGGTCGACGAGGCGGGCCGGTACTCGGCGCCGAGGTGCTCGGCGACCCACCGGCGCACCTGGGCCTCGGCATGCGGGTGCGTCGACCAGGCCCGCACGTCCGCGAGTGTCGTCCCCGGCATGCCGGCGAGCACGAAGGTGATGGGGACGAGCGTCTCGGCGACGATCTGCAGGCTGCCGTGCCGGGACAGGGCGTCGAGGGTGGCCGGGACGCTGCCCTCCACGGAGTTCTCGATCGGCACGACCGTGGCGTCGAGGTCGCCGGCGGCCACGGCGGCCAGCGCCGAGTCGACGTCCTTCATGGGGACCCGTTCGGCCTCCTCGAAGCCGCGGTCCTCGAGCAGTCTGATGAGGGCGGCCTCCGTGAAGGTCGCCTGGGGGCCCAGGTATCCGAACCGCATGCTCACGAGGCGTCCTCGCCTTCTTTTCGCCGGGTGCGGGCGGCCGCCGTGCGGGCGAGGGAACCGAGTGCCTTCTTCCCGCGGCGCACCGTGAGCGCCCGTGCGACGTCCCGGTACTGGGCGGCCCGGTGCAGCTGTCCCTTGAGGTCGCGGCCGGTCACCCGGTGCTGGAGGTCGCACTCGACCTCCTCGACCCGGAGGCCGGCCTGCAACACGTCGATCGTCATCCCGGTCTCCACTCCCCAGCCGGCGGCGAAGGGCAGTGCGGCGTCGAATGCCTGGCGGGTCAGACACCGCATGCCGGACAGCGGCTGGGTGGCCTCGAACCCCGTGAGATCCGCGATCCCTCTACCCGCCAGCCCGACCACGAGACCGAACCCGCCGCCCTTGCGTTTCTGTGGGGGCAGGATCGCGATCGTCATGTCGGCCTCACCCGCGAGCACGGGACCGGTGAGCGGTGCGGTGTTCACCGCGGTGTCCTCCAGGTCCCCGTCGATGAAGAGCAAGGCGCGGTGGCATGGGGTCGAGCCCGGCTCGGCCTCGCTGATCTCGCGGTTGCGCACCGCGAACGCCCCGGTCATCATCGCCGCGGCCTTGCCCCGGTTCTTCCGGTGCGTGAGCACCTGGGCGCCGGCCTCCCGGGCGATCCGGCCGGTGTCGTCGGACGAACCGTCGTCGACGACGAGCACGAGATCGACACCCGGGATGCGCAGCGCGGCACGGACCGTCGCCGCGATCCGCTCCGCCTCGTCCTTGGCGGGCAGGATCGCGGCGACCGCGACCGGTGTGCCGGCATCCGCGGGGATCATCAGCGGACGGTGAGCTGACGGGAGACGACACCGGCTTTGGCGCGGCGCTCGTCCGCGGTGAGAGGCTCGGTGCGTGTCAGGGCGGTGTCGAAGGCCGTGGCGAAGTCGCCGAGCGGACCCTCGACGTCGTCCGGCTGGGTGCCCTCGGGCAGTTCCCACACGGGGATGACGATGCCGGAGGCGCGGAAGCAGCCCAGGTACTTGCCGGCACCGCCGAGGGTGTTCGAACCGGCGGCGTGCAGACGGGCGAGAGCGTCCATGACGCGGTCCTCGGGTTCGGTGTGCGCCCAGCGGACGTACTGACGGCCGGTCATCTCGGTCCAGTAGGCGCTCGGGGCGCTCACCAGCTTCTCCGTCGGAGAGATCCCCTCGTTCGCCTGGCCGAGGGCGCTCTTGAGGTCGGCGTCCTGCAGGTCGGCGTCCTCGGGCAGCCAGTAGTCGAAGGTCTCCTGGACGCGGACCTCGAAACCGGCCTCGATGTCGAGGATCTCCTGCAGGCGTGGGCCCTCACCGGGGTTCGAGTTCGCCTCGATCACGGTGCCGGGCTCCGCGTCCTGCACCGCGAGGATGCCCGCGGCGACGTCACGGGAGGGATCGGGGGAGGACACCGGGACCTGCATACCGGCGAACACGGCGCCGTCCGCGCGCTTGAAGGCCTGCCAGGCGGCCGGCAGCAGCGTCGCGAAGGTGACCTCCGTGCCGCCGAACTCCTCCTTGAGACGCGCGGTGGCGGTGGCCGCGGGGATCAGCTCCCGCAGGCACACGAGATCTGCCTCGAAGGGCAGACCCTCGAAGGGGCGCTGCACGAACGCGCCGGCCTGCGCCTTCGCCAGGCGCTTGGCGATGATGTCTTCCTTGGACTTCCTGGACTTCTTACCCATGCGGGCCAGTCTAGAGGGAGGGACGGACACGGTTCACCGCGGTGGGCGTGACCGGCGCGGTGGGCGCCGGTGGACAGGGCGCCTCGGCGGCGGGGAGGAGAGAGGAGTCGGAACCGGAGTTGAGTGCATGACGCTCAACTTTCCGGACTTGAGTGGAATATACTCAAGGTGCGAGAGGTTGTGCTCAGGGACGAGAACATCACCGAGGAGTGGGGTCGTGCCCCGCTCACGTGGAAGGACGTGTCGATGGACGCCAAACTCACGACGAAGTCGCAGGAAGCGGTCTCCGCCGCCCTGCGGACCGCGGTCGACCGCGGCCACCAGCAGATCGAGCCCGCTCATCTGCTCGACGCCCTGCTCGGGCAGGAGGGCAGCATCGCGGCGGCGCTGCTCGGTCACGTGCAGGCCGACCCGGCGGCGATCCGGGCCCGGATCGGTTCCGTGCTCGCCGGGATGCCGAGCGTGTCGGGGGCCTCCGTGCAGCAGCCGTCCCTGTCGCGGGCCGCGCTGCAGCTGATGAACACCGCCGAGAAGGAGATGACCTCCCTCGGCGACCAGTTCGTGTCGACCGAACACCTGCTCATCGCCGCGGTGCAGGACGCGGGCGAACTCGGGAAGGTGTTCTCGCAGGCGGGCGTCGACCGGGACACGCTCCTCAAGGCACTGCCCGAGGTCCGGGGAGGACACACAGTGACGAGCGAGAACCCCGAGGACACCTTCCAGTCGCTGGAGAAGTACGGTGTCGACCTCACGAAGGCCGCCCGCGACGGCAAGCTCGACCCGGTGATCGGGCGCGACTCGGAGATCCGTCGGGTCGTCCAGGTGCTCTCGCGCCGGACGAAGAACAACCCCGTGCTCATCGGCGAGCCCGGCGTCGGCAAGACGGCGGTCGTCGAGGGCCTGGCCCAGCGGATCGTCGCCGGTGACGTGCCGGAGTCCCTGCGGGACAAGACCCTCGTGTCGCTCGATCTGTCCGCCATGGTCGCCGGTGCCAAGTACCGCGGTGAGTTCGAGGAACGTCTCAAGGCCGTCCTCGAGGAGATCAAGGCCTCCGACGGCCAGGTCGTCACCTTCATCGACGAGATCCACACCGTCGTCGGCGCCGGTGCCACCGGGGACTCCGCGATGGACGCCGGCAACATGCTCAAGCCCATGCTCGCCCGCGGTGAGCTGCGCCTGGTGGGGGCGACGACCCTCGACGAGTACCGCGAGAACATCGAGAAGGACCCCGCGCTCGAACGCCGCTTCCAGCAGGTGTTCGTCGGTGAGCCGAGCGTCGAGGACACCGTCGCGATCCTCCGCGGACTCAAGGAACGGTACGAGGCGCACCACAAGGTGACGATCGCCGACTCCGCGCTCGTGGCCGCCGCCCAGCTGTCCAACCGGTACATCGCCGGCCGACAGCTGCCGGACAAGGCGATCGACCTGGTCGACGAGGCGGCCAGCCGTCTGCGGATGGAGATCGACTCCGCGCCGATCGAGATCGACGAGCTCCGCCGCGCCGTCGACCGCCTCAAGATGGAGGAGATGGCCCTGGAGAAGGAGGACGACCCGGCCTCGAAGCAGCGCCTGGCCGACCTCCGTGAGGACCTGGCCGACCGGCAGGAGGAACTCGCCGGCCTCACCGCCACCTGGGAGTCCCAGCGCGCGGGCCTCAACCGGGTCGGTGAACTCAAGCAGAAGCTCGACGACCTGCGGTCACAGGCGGAGAAGGCCACCCGCGAGACCGACCTGGAGACCGCCTCGCGCCTGCTCTACGGCGAGATCCCGGCCGTCGAGAAGGAGATCGCCGCCGCCGAGGAGGCGGAGAACGCCGCACGTGCGGGTGGCGGGCAGGGCGCCTCGGGAGCGGGGGCCGATGACGGCATGGCCGGTGCGGGCGTGCCCGGCGGCAAGCGGATGGTGAACGAGCAGGTGCGTTCGGACGACATCGCCGAGGTGGTCGCCGCCTGGACCGGCATCCCCGCCGGTCGCCTGCTGCAGGGTGAACGGCAGAAGTTGCTGCACGCCGAGGAGGTCATCGGGCAGCGGCTGATCGGGCAGGTGGACGCCGTCGCCGCGGTGTCCGACGCGATCCGCCGCTCGCGCGCCGGCGTCTCCGACCCGGACCGGCCGACCGGCAGCTTCCTGTTCCTCGGCCCGACGGGCGTGGGCAAGACGGAGCTGGCCAAGTCGCTGGCCGACTTCCTGTTCGACGACGAGCGCGCTCTCGTGCGCGTGGACATGAGCGAGTACGGCGAGAAGCACTCCGTCGCGCGGCTGGTGGGCGCGCCTCCCGGGTACGTGGGCTACGAATCCGGTGGGCAGCTGACCGAGGCGGTCCGGCGGCGTCCTTACTCCGTCGTCCTGCTCGACGAGGTGGAGAAGGCGCACCCGGACGTGTTCGACGTCCTGCTCCAGGTGCTCGACGACGGGCGGCTGACCGACGGGCAGGGGCGGACCGTGGACTTCCGGAACACGATCCTCATCCTTACCTCGAACCTCGGCTCGCAGTTCCTGGTCGACCAGTCGCTGTCCACCGAGGACCAGCGGAAGAACGTCATGGACGTCGTCCACGCCGCGTTCAAGCCGGAGTTCCTCAACCGCCTGGACGACGTGGTCATGTTCGACGCACTGTCCATGCAGGACCTCAGCCGGATCGTCGACCTGCAGGTCGCCTCGATGCAGGAGCGTCTGCACGAGCGTCGCCTGGTGCTACAGGTGTCCGAGGCGGCCGCCGAGTGGCTGGCGCTGGAGGGCTACGACCCGGCCTACGGTGCCCGGCCGCTGCGCCGGCTCGTGCAGAAGGAGATCGGCGACCGGCTGGCCCGCGAGATCCTCGCCGGGAACGTGCTCGACGGCGACACCGTCCGCGTGGACCGCACGAACGACTTCGAGGCGACGGGCCTGGAGGTCACCGCGGTGCGGTCCGCTCCCGAGGCGCGCTGACGTCCACGTGTAGAGGTGCCGGGTGGGTTGCCGGGCGGGGATGCGAGGTAATCGCATTCTGACGAAGCACTTGTCTCGTAGTCATGCATGACTACGAGACAAGTGCTTCGTCAGAACGCATCGTGCTCGTCATGGCGGGTGAGGTGGAGCCTCACCGGCGGGTGGACCGCGGTGTCGTCGTGAGCGGGTGGCCGTGGCGGACACGGAACACGGGGTGTGACGGGACGCCCAGGCCAGGACCGTAGGCTGTGTGCCCATGAACGACCAGGAGCTGCCGCAGCGTCCCGCGAACCCGCCGTCGACGCCACCGGCACCATCGCACGCACCCTCGGTGACGAGGGACGATGCGGCGACGCAGGCGTTCGACCCGAACAGGACCCAGGCGTTCGATCCGAATGCCACCCAGACGATGACGGCGCGGCCCGTCGACGTCCCGGGGTCACCTGTGGCGGGTTCTCCGGGGGCGTCTCCGCGGGCACGCGACTCGCAGGCTCCGAACTCTCGGAAACCGGGTGATCCCGGTGACGAGTCGATGACGCAGGCACTCGGGTTCGCGAATCGACCGTGGCCCGGGCGTCCCGGTGGCGTCGCCCCGCACGCTGCCGGTGCTCCGGGAGTCGGAGCGCACGGTGTGCCCCCGGGCGGGGTGCACGGTGTGATCGGAGGGCAGGGCTCCTCGGGAGCGGGTGGTACCTGGAACGGTGCCCACCCTGCGACCGGGCAGGACGCCGGGGCACCCGGGTACCGGTGGAGCGGTGGGTCCCACCCGCCGCTCAAACAGCGCCGGACGGGGCTCGTGTTCGTGCTGCTGGCGGTCGCGGTGGTGCTCGTGCTGCTGCTCGGGGTCGCGGGCGTGTTCGCCATCCGGATGATGGGTGCCGACAGCGGTGGTCCGGAGTCCTCCGAGCAGGCAGGAGCACCGGCGATCGAGGGAGACGGCAGTGGGACGCCCGCAGCGGCGGCTCTCGACCTGGGGGACTGCATCCTCGAGCCCACGGGCGCGGAACCCTTCACGACCGTCGCGTGCTCCGAACCCCACTACGCCCAGCTCTATGCACAGGAACCGGTGGCCGGGGAGACCTACCCCGGGCGCGAGGCGCTCGACGAGCAGGCCGTCCCGTTCTGCGAGCGGGCAGTGGGGGAGAACCTCGATACGGGCGCGCTGAGTGAGGACGTCGCCTTCGCCTATCAGGTCCCCGACGAGGAACTCTGGGCCGACGAGGAGGAGCGGTACGTCAACTGCTTCGCCCAGTCGACGGACGGGTCCGATATGACGGGCAGCCTGCTGCCACAGTCGTGATGTGGTCGTGAGGGGAGGTCAGACCTCGAAGTCGACGACGACGGGAGCGTGGTCGCTCGCGCCCTTGCCCTTGCGCTCCTCGCGGTCGATGAACCCGGCGGTAGCGGTGGCCGCGAGCGATTCGGAGGCGAGCTGGAAGTCGATCCGCATGCCCTCCTTCTTGGGGAACCGCAGTTTCTGGTAGTCCCAGAAGGTGTAGACGCCGGGGCCGGGGGTGAACTGGCGGGTCACCTCGGTGAGGCCGGCGTCCTGGAGGTCCTGGAAGGCCCGGCGTTCTGCGTCCGACACGTGGGTGAGGCCCTCGAAGGCGGCCATGTCCCACACGTCGTCGTCCTGCGGGGCGACGTTGAAGTCACCGCAGAGCACCACCTTCTTCGCGGGGTCGGCGGAGAGGGTCTCGGCGACGACGTTGCGCAAGGCCTCGAGCCACGCGAGCTTGTAGGCGTAGTGCGGGTGGTCGAGCTCGCGGCCGTTGGGCACGTAGAGGGAGTGGACCTCGACGCCGCCGCAGACCGCGCTGATGGCGCGGGCCTCGGGGGCGATGGGGTCACCGAAGCCGGGCATGCCCGGGAACCCGATCTGCGGGTCCTCCAGACCGACGCGGCTGGCGATCGCCACGCCGTTCCACTGGTTCAGACCGTGGAAGGCGACCTCGTACCCCCGTTCGGAGAACACCTCCGTGGGGAACTGGGCGTCCTTGCACTTGAGTTCCTGGATGGCCAGGACATCGGCGTCGGAGCGGTCCAGCCATGCTCCGATCCGGTCCTTGCGGGCCCTGATCGAGTTCACATTCCACGTCGCGATACGCACGGGGTCATCCTACGGGGGTCGACGTGGGGTGCGGGAGTGCCCGCTCGACGGTAGGGAGCGCCCTCTCGACGGCTCGGGTCGGTGGCCCGGGCCTATTTCTACACGGCGTAGAAAAGCTCTATCCTGGCGCCATGACCTATCGAATCATCACTGCACGTGCCTACCGTCCGGTGTTGCTCGCCGGGGTCGGCGCGCTCGCCCTGGGGCTCTCCGCCTGTGGTGCCTCCGCCGCCGAGGCGCCCACACCCCTGGAGTCGTCCGCGACCACGGCAGCCGCGTCCGGGGAGGGGCCCGCCGACGGTGCCGACGGGACGGACGGGGCCGGACAGGTGCTCCGGTTGGCCGACGGATGGCTCAAGGCCACCGGAGAGGACGAGGACGGTGGTCCCGCCGGCAGCATGACCGGGGCGTTCGGCACACTTCAGAACACGGGCGACGAGGACGTGACCCTCACCGGCGCGTCCAGCGCCGTCGCCGACATGGTCGAACTGCACGAGACCGAGAACACCGGTGGTGCCGCGCAGATGAAGGAGAAGGACGGCGGATTCGTCGTCCCGGCCGGCGGCGAGGTGGAGTTCGCCCCGGGTGGTGACCACATCATGCTCATGGAGATCACCGAGCCGATCCTGCCCGGAGACGTCGTCGCGGTGACGCTGGAGACCGATTCCGGCCAGATCGCCGTCGAGTTCCCGGCCAAGGACTACGCGGGTGCCCGGGAGAGCTATGCCCCCGACTCCTCGGCGGGCGCGGACGACGAGGATGAGCACGCCGACCACGACCAGGACCACTGATGGACCTCTCGCGACGACATCTGCTGGAGACCGGTGCCGCCGGGGTCGTGGGCGTCGGTGCCGGGTTCGCCGCCGGGTACGTGGCCGGCCCGGGTGTCCGCGGTGCCACCCCGGAGGCGGCGGGGGAAGGAGAGACCGGTGCCGAGGCCGGGGCGCCTCGGCCGGCGGGGGACACCGGGGAGATCGGCGCGCGCACCGAACCCTTCCACGGTCGGCACCAGGCGGGGGTGCAGACACCGCCGCAGGCCCACGCCCGGTTCGTGGCGTTCGGGCTGCGTGACGGGACACGGGCCGCTGACGTCGTCCGGCTCCTCCGGCTGCTGAGCGACGACGCGGCCGCGCTCACGCAGGGGCGCGGTCCCCTGGCCGACTCCGAACCCGAGCTCGCGGCCGACCCGTCACGGCTCACGGTGACCTTCGGGTTCGGGCGGGGGCTCGTGCGCCGGGCCGGGGCGGCGGCGGTGCCGGAGTGGTTGGGCCCGTTGCCGGAGTTCTCGATCGACCGACTCGACCCCGTGCGCAGCTCCGGCGACCTCCTGCTGCAGGTGTGCGGGGACGACCCCTTCGTCATGTCCCACGCCGTGCGGATGCTTGTGAAGGACGCCCGCGCCTATGCCGAGGTGCGGTGGTCACGCCAGGCCTTCCGGCGGGCCCACGGCGCGCAGCCGGCAGGCACGACGATGCGGAACCTGTTCGGGCAGGTGGACGGGACGGCCAACCCGTCGCCGGGGTCCGAGGACTTCGCACGGCTCGTGTGGGGTGAAACCCTCGGGCGTGCGGAGTCGGTGTCCGGCCCGCGGGGCGAGCCGCCGCTGGACCTGGCCGCCGGGCACCCGGACTGGATGAGCGGCGGGACGACCCTCGCCCTGCGCGACGTGGCGATGGACCTGGAGACCTGGGACGAGGCGGACCGCCCCGCCCGGGAGTTCTTCGTCGGTCGGCGCCTGCGAGACGGTGCCCCGCTCACCGGGGAGGACGAGTTCGACATCCCCGACCTGGAGGCGAAGGACGCACTGGGCCTCACGGTGATCTCCCCGGCCTCGCACGTGGCGCGGGCGCGGAACGAGGGCGACCCCGCCGAGCAGATCTACCGCCGGGTGTACAGCTACGAGTCGGTGCTGCCCGACGACGAGGCGCGCGCGGCGGGACAGGACCCCACGGCCGGAGGTGCGCCCGGGGTCACCGCCGTCGGGGGCCGGGCACCGGTCGGGCGGGCCGGGCTCATGTTCGCGTCCTTCCAGGCGGACCTCGAGCGCCAGTTCCTGCCGATCCAGCGGCGGCTCGACGCGATGGACCTGCTCAATCAGTGGACCGTGCCGATCGGGTCGACGGTGTGGGCGATCCCGCCGGGTGCCGCCGAGGGTGAATACGTGGGTGCGACCCTGTTCGAGGGGTGAGCCGTCCGACCCGGAGGGGAGGCCGACCGCGGGGTGTCGTGGACGTCACGGCGTCGGCGGATATGAGGTCGAGCACGCGCTCCGACACAGGGATCCGGTCCACGGGGTGGAACGCGGTGCGATGCGACGCTTCCGTGACGGTGAGAATCGCGTGTTTCCGCAGGTGAGAAGGTGTATACGACCTGATCTGGGAAAAGTCTGTGAAGGGTAGCGATCGGGGAAATCTTCGGTTTACAAACTTATGCTCGCTGGTTCAGAATTGTGGTGTTCACCCGGTGGGGATCGGGTGAACGAAACGGACGTATGGGGATGCGTCCGGGTACTCGAGGGGAGTGCTGCGAAAGCCCCGGGATGTCGCTTCAAGCGCCCCGGGGCTTTCGTGTGTCCGGGTGCGCCCGCTCGACGGTCCTGTCCGACCCGGACCCTAGAATGCGCAGTATGTCCGATACACGCGCGCAGCTCCTCACTCTCATCGACGACCTCGCGGTCATCCGCGGCAAGGTCACCCTGTCGTCCGGCAAGGAGGCCGACTACTACCTCGACCTCCGACGGGTGACCCTCGACCACCGGTCGGCCCCGCTCATCGGTGACGTCATGCTCGACCTGCTCGAAGCGGAGGGGTACCTGGACCAGGTCGACGCCGTCGGTGGTCTCACCATGGGTGCCGACCCCGTGGGCACCGCCGTCATGCACCGCTCTGTCGTCCGCGGCACCCCGCTCGACACCTTCGTCGTCCGCAAGGAGGCCAAGAAGCACGGGATGGGCCGCCGTGTGGAGGGCCCGGACGTGGCCGGCAGGAAGGTCGTGGCGGTCGAGGACACCTCGACGACCGGTGGCTCCGTGCTCACCGCGGTCGAGGCGCTCCGCGAGGCCGGCGCCGAGGTCGTCGCCGTCGCCGTCGTCATGGACCGGGACACCGGCGCCAAGGAACGCGTCGAGGCCGAGGGGATCCCCTACCTCGTCGCTCTCTCCACCTCCGACCTGGGTCTGGACTGAGTCCGACACCGCCCCGGCCCTGGCACCCCTTGCATCCAGTCTGGGAGTTCCCCGCAGGTCCCGTGACCGGCCGGGGCGTGGTTTGAACCACTGCCCGCCAGACACCAGACTGAACCCGCACCGACCGGCATCCGAGCGCACGGGACACCAGATCACCGGAGCGTGAGGATGCCGTCAGCGCGTCACCCACTGTAAGGAAGAAGAGGAATCCCCAGTGCTCGAACTCACCGACATCGGTCTCCAGTCGGGTCGCAAGACCCTGCTGAAGGACGTGTCCTTCACGGCCGAGGCCAAACGCATCACCGCACTCGTGGGTCCCCGCGGGTCCGGCAAGACGGAACTGGTCCGCGTGATCATGGGACTCATCGACGCCGATTCCGGTGAGGTGTCCCTGGAGGGCACGGCACTCGGGTTCGGCGACCGCCAGAACTTCGGCTATCTGCCGGACGAGCGCGGTGGCTACCCGGGGATGAAGGTGCTCGAGCAGATCGTCTTCTTCGCCCGTCTCCACGGCATGACCCTCGGCGCGGCCGAACGCAATGCCGTCACGCTGCTCAAGCGCCTGGGCCTGTCCGACCGCGCCTACGCGCCCCTGTCGAACCTCAGCGGCACCGAGGCGTCCCTCGTCGACATCGCCGCCGTGCTCGCGGCCGACCCGGACGTCGTCGTCCTCGACGACCCGTTCTCCGGCCTCGATGTCGACGGCGTGCGTGCCGTCTTCGGCCTCCTGCGGGACCATGCGGCCTCGGGAGTACCCGTGCTCGTGGCGACCGAGGACTGGGGCCACGCGCAGGAGGTCGCCGACGACCTCGTCGTGCTCGACCACGGCGCCGTCGTCGCCCAGGGTTCCGTCGCCGAACTCCGCGCGGAAGCCGCCGAGCTGCGCTACCGCCTCGACTTCGCCGACGCCGCCGCGGCACAGGCCGCCGCCGAGAGCCTCCGGGGCGCGCCCGGCGTCGAGGACTCCACGGACGCCGTCACCGTCACCGCCGACCGGATCGTTCTCCGCGTCGCCGACGAGGACGCCGTCACCCCCGCCATCACGAGTGCCTCCGGCCTGCGCGGCTTCGGCCGCGAGGTCCCCGGACTCGCCGAGATCTTCAAGGAGAGGGTGTAAGTGACACCACGCAAGGACGATTCCGTGGACCCCGCGGATCCGAAGGACGTCACGGGCACCCCCGACGCCGAGGCGCCCGCCACCGACACCACGGACGCCGACCTCGGCGTGGACGCCACCACCACGGAGGCGGCCGGGGCGGACCTGGACCCGGCCGAGGTGGAGGTCGTCGAGACCCCCGACGCGGACGCCGAGGACACGGACGCGGACGCAGAGGACACGGGCGCGGACGAGGTGCAGGGCGCCTCGGCGGCGGAGGACGACGTCGAGATCGTCGAGTACGCGGCCGCGGACGAGGACGAGATCCCCTTCGAACTGCGCGAGGAGTACGCGACCGGCGAGGAGCCGCGGACCGGACTCGTGTCCGAGTTCGGGGACCTGACCAGCCGGTCGGCGGCCTACCTCGTGTCGGCGCGGGAGACCTCGGCGACGCTGCGGTCGCCGCTGTACTACGTGCCGCTGTTGCTCGTCGTGCTCGGCACCGTGACCGGGCTGTTCCTCGGCTGGCAGCAGGCCAGGCCGGACCTGTCGACCGGTTCGGAGATGCCCACGGTCGCGATGGTCGGCGTGGCCGGCAACGAGGCGCTCTTCGAACAGCAGTACGGCATCACCGCCGTCGACGTCGAGTCCGTCGAGGCCGGTCAGGAGCTCGTGCGCGCCGGTGACGTCGACGCGATGCTCGTGCAGGACCAGTCCGGTACCGTGCCGCCCTACCTGCTCGCGCTCGACTCGGAGCCGACGGAGCTCGTCGAGGCGCTCGCCCCGTCGATGGACGTCCAGTTCGTGGACGCGCCGCTCGTCGGTGAGAAGGTCTACGCGGCGATGACCTGGGGCTTCGCCGGCCTGCTGGCGCTCGCCGTGGTCACGCTCGGTGGGGTGCTCTACGCGAACGCGCGGCTGGAGAAGCGCAACCGGATCGCGGAGATCCTCGCCGCGACGATCCCGCCGCGCGCCGCCGCCTGGGGCCGTGTGTACGGTCTCACGCTGCTGTCGGTCGCGTACCCGGTGCTCGCCGGTGGGCTGTTCCTCCTGGGGCTGTCGATCATCCGGTACGCCTCGATCGCGAAGGCGACCCTGCCGACACTCGGATGGTTCGCCGCGCTGTTCGTGCTCGGCGTCGCGCTGTTCCTGTCGCTCTACCTGTGGGCCTCGACGGCTGCCGGTCGCCGGGTCCGCCAGGTGTCCTACGGCATCGTCGTCGTGCTCGCCGTGGCCGGTGCGCTCGTGCCGGTGCTGTTCTCGCGGGACTGGGACGTGCTGCCGGTCCTCACCTACATCCCGTTCACCTCGCCGGTCGCCACGGCGATCGCGTTCCTGGGCAACCACGCCGAGTGGTGGCAGGGCCTGGTGTCCGTCGGGATCGTGCTCGTCACCGCGCTCGTGGCGTTCCTGCTGGCCGCCGGTTCCTACCGCCGCAACCTGCTGCGCGGTGCCGGCAAGGGTGGCCGGACCGCCGTGACGAAGGCGGGGAAGAAGGCGGCGAAGAAGGCCGGGACATCCGGGTCCGCGAAGAAGGCGGAGGCGGAGTCCGATTCGGATTCGGAGTCGTCGAAGGACGCGGAGGCCGACGAGGAGTCGGAGGAGAAGGCCAAGGCCTGACCTGATCCGACCAGCACGAACCGCTCCGGCGTGGAACGCCGCCGGGGCGGTTCTGTGTGCCTGGGGGAGAATGGGCGGGTGGACGAGATGAACACCGCTGACGAGAAGAGCCCGGCCCGGTCAGAGGCCGCCGTGCCGGACGCCACCACGCAGGACACCGCCGTGCCACAGGTGGGGGTGGGGCCGTGGGAAGGGCCGTGGCCGGACGACCCGCGCTATGACCCCGAACTGCTGCGGGACGGCGACCGGCGCAATGTCGTCGACGGGTACCGCTACTGGACGATGGACGCGATCGTCGCGGACCTCGACACCCAGCGCCACGGCTTCCACGTGGCCGTCGAGAACTGGCAGCACGACCTCAACATCGGCTCCGTCGTCCGCACCGCCAATGCCTTCAATGCAGCAGCGGTGCACATCGTCGGGCGGCGGCGATGGAACCGGCGCGGTGCGATGGTCACCGACCGTTACCAGCACGTCGACCACTTCGCTTCGGTGGCGGGCCTGGCAGCCTGGTGCGCCGCGCAGGGGCTCGCCCTCATCGGGATCGACAACTTCCCGGACTCCGTGCCGCTGGAGACCCACGACCTGCCCCACGACTGTGTGCTGCTCTTCGGACAGGAGGGACCGGGCCTCACCGAGGAGGCGCATGCCGCCTGCGACGCGGTCCTGTCGATCGAACAGTACGGGTCCACCCGCTCCATGAATGCCGCCGCGGCCGCCGCGATCGCCATGCACGCGTGGATCCGGCGCCACGCGTTCGGTCAGCTCCCCGTCCGAGGCGCCTGAACGCGCCCGAGGCGCCCTGGCCCGAACCCCGATGCAACTGGCTGCGTCGGTGCCCGTCGTGAATGCCCGAGGCGCCCTGGCCTGAACCCCGACGCAGTGGGTTCCTCGAGTGCCCGGTGTGAACGCCGACGAGGCGCCCTGGCCTGAACCCCGACGCAGTGGGTTCCTCGAGTGCCCGGTGTGAACGCCGACGAGGCGCCCTGGCCTGAACCCCGACGTAGTGGGTTCCTCGAGTGTCCGGTGTGAACGCCGACGAGGCGCCCTGGCCTGAACCCCGACGTAGTGGGTTCCTCGAGTGTCCGGTGTGAACGCCGACGAGGCGCCCTGCACGTGACATGTCACGTACAGGGCGCCTCGGGAGCGGTGAAGGTGATCCGGGAGGATCAAGCCACGTCGGCGGCCTTCGGCTCGATGAGGCCGCCCAGCTCGGCGAGTTCGAGGCCGAGGGCGTCGTACTCGTCGAAGGTGCGCGGGATGACGGTGAGGCGCTTGGCGTAGTGACCGATGGGGTACTCCATCGTCATGCCGTTGCCGCCGTGCATCTGGATGGCCTCCTTGGAGATGAGCTCCGAGGACGTGTCGATGATCATCTTGGCGGCGACGACGTCCGCGTGACGCGTCTTCGAGTCGCCCTCGGTGTCCTGGGCGATCGCGAGCTTGGCGTAGAGGGCCATGGAACGGGCGTCCTCGAGGGCGGCGTACATGTCCGCGGCGCGGTGCTGCAGGACCTGGTTCTTGCCGATCGGGGCACCGAACTGCTCACGGGTCTTGATGTACTCGACGGTGGTGTCGAGGGCGACGGTCAGGGCTCCGACGGCCTCGGCGGCGAGCAGCGTGTTGGCGATGTCGATGACGCGGGAAATGACCTCTCCCGCGTCGCCGGTGCCCAGGCGTGCGGCCGGGGCGTTGTCGAACACGACGGCGGCGACCTTGTGGCCGTCGGCCTGCGTGCGGACGTCGACCTTCACGCCCTCGGCACCCGCCTCGACGACGAACAGGCCGACCTGGCCGTCGACGGCCGCCGAGACGACGAAGCCGGTCGCGGCGTCGCCGCCGAGTACGCGGATCTTCTCGCCGGAGAGGGTGTAGCCGTCACCGGTGGCCGTGGCGGTGGTCGACGGCGAGGTGAGGTCGTAGCGACCGAAGGGCTCGTAGCCGGCGAAGGCGAGGAGAGTGGTGCCCTCCGCGACGCCCGGGAGGTACTGCGCCTTCTGCTCGTCGGTGCCGCCGTGGAGGACCAGGCCGCCGCCGAGGACGACGGTCGCGAGGTAGGGCTCGAGCACGAGGGCCCGGCCGAACTCCTCCATGACGACGGCGACCTCGCCGATCCCCATGCCGGCGCCGCCGAATTCCTCGGGGAAGGGCAGGCCGAGGAGGCCGAGCTCCGCGTACTGGTCCCACATCTTCTGGCTCCAGCCCTTCTCGGAGCCGAGCAGCTCCTCGCGGACGGAAGCGTCATAGTTCTCGGTCAGCAGGCGGCGCACCATCGCGCCGAGCTCCTGCTGGACATCGGTGAGTTCGAGATCCACTGGTGTTGTCTCCTTGTGGTGAAAGAAAAGTCGTGAGTGGGCCTCAGAGCCCGAGGATGGCCTTCGACAGGATGGTGCGCTGCACCTCGGATGAGCCGCCGTAGATCGTCACCTTGCGGTAGTTGAAGTACGACTTGATGGCGTCCTGGGCGCCGCTGGGCAGGTCGGAGAAGCCCTCGGCCGTCGACAGCGAGTCGACGAAGTCCAGGCCCTGCGGGCCGACGATGTCCACGAGGAGCTCGTAGATGTCCTGCTGGAGCACGGAGCCGCGCAGCTTGAGGACCGAGGAGCGCGGGTCCGGCTTGCCGGAGCCCTGCTGCTGGGTCGAGAGGACGCGCAGCTGGGTGAACTCGAGAGCGGTGAGGCGGGCCTCGATCTCGGCGATGCGGGTGGCGAACACCGGGTCGTCGAGGAGGGTGCCCTTGGCGGTCTTCGTGATCGCGGCATAGGCCTTGGCGCGGGCCAGGTTGGCCTTCGAGTAGCCGATCCGGGCGATGCCGTTGCGCTCGTTGCCGAGCAGGAACTTGGCGTACGACCAACCCTTGTTCTCCTCGCCGACGAGGTTCTCGACGGGGACCTCGACGTTCTCGAAGAAGACCTCGTTGACCTCGACGGAGCCGTCGATGAGCTCGATCGGGCGGACGGTGACGCCCGGGGACTTCATGTCGATGAGGAGGAACGAGATGCCCTCCTGCTTCTTCACGTCCGGGTTGGTGCGGACGAGCATGAAGATCCAGTCACCGTACTGGCCGAGCGTCGTCCAGGTCTTCTGACCGTTGACGATGTACTTGTCGCCCTGCTTGACCGCGGAGGTCTTGAGGCCGGCGAGGTCGGACCCGGCGTCCGGCTCGGAGAAGCCCTGCGACCACCAGATGTCCAGGTTGGCCGTGGCCGGGAGGAAGCGCTCCTTGATCTCCTGCGAGCCGAAGTTCGCGATGACCGGACCGACCATCGAGCAGTTGAAGGCCAGCGGCTGCGGGACGTGCGCGAGCATCATCTCCTCCAGCCAGATGTGACGCTGCACCGGGGTCCAGTCCTGGCCGCCCCACTCGACGGGCCAGTTGGGGGTCGCGTAGCCGTGCTTGTTGAGGATCCGCTGGGACGTGACGATGTCGTCCTTGCTGGTCTCCTCGCCGACGGCGGCGCGGTACCGGATGTCCTCCGGGATCTCGGTGCGGTAGAACTCGCGCATGTGCTGAGCGAACTCGAGTTCTTCCTTGCTCAGAAGGTTGTCCATTGATCATCCTCGATCGTTCGATTAGTGCGGATACCCCGCAGTCTACGACTGTGGGGTGAATCCGTCACACCTGACTGTTATCGACAGCCTACGTGCTCAGTCGGTTCCTGGGGAGGGCCCGCGGATGGATTCCGAGTGAAGTGCGTTCCCTGCCCGGTCCCCGCTGCGAGGTGTCCTGGACGTGAGTCGTGGACGTCACGTCTCGGCGGGGCCGGGAAGGGAGATGTGCGTCCGAGCCGCGTCTTAGAGTGTTGGTCATGAGTACACGGCAATCGACCCCCGTGTCCGGTGCGCTGCTCTCCACGACGCCGGGCTGGGTGATCCCGGCCTCGACCGTGCTCGCCTGGATCGCCGCGGTGGCGACCGCACTGTTGTTCGCACGGGCGGGGGCCGTGCTCGACGGCATGGTCGTGATCCGGGGTGAGACCGCCGGGGTCGTGTCCCCGCGCGCCCTCACCTGGACGGACCTTCTCCTCCTCGCGCTCGTGGCCGCGCTCGCCACGGGTGCCGGCGCGGTCCTGTCCCAATGGGCCGGGGCCCGCACCGAGCGGGGGATCCGGCAGGTGGTCGTCCTCGCGCTCTTCCGTCGGGGTGTCGTGGGTACGCACGGGCGGTCCGGGCACCTGTTGTCGCTGGCGACGAGTGCCGTCGAACGGGCGGCGACCTACCGCGCGGGCTTCCTCGGCCCGATGACCGGCTCGCTCACCACCCCGGTCCTCGTCCTCCTCGTCATGGGGGTGACGGTCTCCTGGCGGATCGCCGGGGTCCTGCTCCTGCTGTTGGCCGTCGTGCCACTCGTCATCATGGGGTTCCGGCGCCTGGTCCGGCCGATCGGGGCGAACTACCGGCGCACGCAGGGCCGACTCACGGCGGCGTTCCTCGAGACGATCCAGGCGCTCGACACTCTCGTGTACTCCCGTGCGGCCGATCGTGCCGCCGCCCGTCTGGCTGCCCGTGGGGAGGAGCACCGGCGTGGCCTCATGCGCCTGCTCGCCGGGAATCAGCTGCTCATCCTCGTCGTCGACGCGGCCTTCTCTCTCACCGTCGTCGTGGCTGCCGCCGGCCTCGCGTTCTCCGGGGTTTCACGGGGAACGCTCGACCTGGGGCAGGCGGTCGCGGTCGTGCTCATGGCGGTGCTCGTCATCGGACCAGTCGACGTGGTCGGACAGTTCTTCTACATCGGGATCGCGGGCCGGGCCTCGCTCGCGCAGATCGATGCGCACGTGAAGGCGGGCGCGGAGGGCCAGGACTCGGAAAGGTCGCGTCGGGGAGAGGACCAGAGCGCCTCGGCGGGCGAGATCGTGTTCGAGGGGGTGACAGCCGGGTGGCCAGGATCCGCCCCGGTATTGCGCGAGGTGGACCTGCGGGTCGGCGCCGGCGAACGGGTGGCGCTCGTCGGGGAGAGTGGTGTCGGCAAGTCGACGGCGAGTGCCGTGATCCAGGCGCACCTGGTGCCACGGTCCGGGCGTGCGTTCGTCGACCGGGTCGAGGTGAGCGCCGCGAACGCCGGTGTGGTCCGGTCCCGGCTGGCGGTCGTCGAGCAGTCGGCCTTCCTGTTCCTCGGGACGATCTCACAGAACCTGCGGGTGGCCGCTCCGGAGGCCGACGACGACCGTCTGTGGCGGGCACTCGAGGTCGCGGGGATGGCCGAGGAGGTCCGCGCCATGCCCCTGGAACTGGAGACCGAGGTCGGCGAACACGGCTCCGCACTGTCCGGTGGGCAGGCGCAGCGCCTGTCGATCGCCCGGGCGTGGTTGCGCGACGCCCCGATCCTGCTCATGGACGAACCGACCTCGCAGGTGGACCTCGCCGGGGAGGCCGCGATCCTCGCCGCCCTCGAACGGCTGGCGGAGGGTCGGACCGTCCTCATGATCGCCCATCGACCACGGGCGGTGCTCTCCGCCGACCGGGTGTTGCGGTTGACGGCGGCCGGTGTCGAGGAGGTGCGGGCATGACGGGTGCACATGATGCACAGGGTGCCGTTCGCGCTGACGACGTGGGCGGCACCGCGGGTGTGACGCGAGGGGACCATGCGCGGTGGTTGCTGTCCCGGACCCGGGGGCTCGTGTGGCCCTTGGTGGTGTCGGTCCTCGCGCGGGTGGTCGGCCAGTTGCTCGGGGTGGCGATGTTCGTCCTCGCGGGGCTCGCCCTCGTGCGGGCGGTGTTCCCCGGGGTCTTCCCAGTGGCGTTCGGGCCGGTCGACGCGTACGTCCCCTGGGTGCCGGAGGCGGTCGGGGGCCTGGTCGTCGCGCTCGTCGTGCTGGCGCTGCTCAAGGCCGGGCTGCGGTACCTGGAGCACTACGCCGGGCACTGGGTGGCCTTCACGTCGCTCCAGCGTCTGCGGGAGATCTACGTGCGGGCGCTCGTGCCGCAGGCGCCGGCGGCCACGCGCGGGAAGGCGGGTGCCGAGCTCACGGAACGGGGCACCCGCGACATCGACCGGATCGAGGTGTTCTTCGCGCACACGCTCCCACCGGCCGTCTCCGCGGTGCTCGTGCCCCTGGTCGTGTTGCTGTGGGCAGGCTTTGCCGTCGATCCCGGGATCGCGCTCGTGCTCGCGCCCTTCGTCCTCGTCGTCACCGTGCTCCTGCCGCTCCTGTCGGCGCGGACGACCTGGCGGTCGGCGCGGTTGGTGAGTGGGAGGCGGGGGCTCATCGCCGCGCACCTGGGTGACGACGTCCAGGGTGTGCGTGAGGTGCTGGCCTTCGAGGCGCAGGCCGCGCGGTTGCACGGTCTCGACGCCGAGGACGCCTCGCTGGAGAGGGCGCGGACCCGGGCCGGGATCGTCCAGGGTGTGCGGGCAGCTGCCACGCAGTTCGTCCAGCTCTCGGCGCTCGTCGCGGTGCTCGTGTACGCCTCGACGCGGCTCACGCCGGAGTTCGTCCTCGCCCACGCCGGGCAGGCCGGGCTGTCCGGGGATGCGGTCGCGGGCCCGGTCTCCGGGGAACTCGCCGTGATCGTGCAGACCGTCACGGCGGTCGTCGTCGGGCTCATGGTGTGCGTGGGTCTGTGGGGTGCGGCCAAGGGTGTGGACGATTTCGCGTCCGGACTCGACCAGTCCTTCGCCGCCACCGCCCGTGTACGAGAGGTCGTCGAGGCGGAGCCGCTCGTGGAGGACCGCGTGGAGGGGTCCGCCGGTGACGGGGGAGGTGTCGGTGTCGGCGGGGAGACCGGGGCCGGCGGGGAGTCCGGAGCGGTTCCGGAGGCCTCCGGGCCGGCGGCCGTCGAGTTCCGCGGGGTCACGTTCACGTACCCGGGTGCTCCGGAACCGGTCGTTGCGGACGTCGACGTCCACGTGCCCGCCGACACGTGGGGCTGCCTGGTCGGTGTCTCCGGCAGTGGGAAGTCCACTCTCGGTGACCTGCTCCTGCGCGGCTGGGACGTGGATTCCGGGGCGGTCCTGCTCGACGGCGCCGATGTCCGTTCCCGCTCGCTGGACGACCTGCGGTCACAGGTCGCACTCGTCCCACAGAAGCCGACGATGATCACCGGGGCCCTCGCCGAGAACCTGCGACTCGGCGCGCCGGATGCGGACGAGTCGGATCTGTGGCGGGCGCTCGAGGTCGTCGGCATGGCCGAGTGGGCGCGCGGCCTCGATGCTGGTCTCGCTACGCCGGTGACGGGGCGGGGCCTCGGGGTGTCCGGCGGGCAGCTGCAGCGGCTGGCGCTCGCCCGGGCTCTCGTGGCGGATCCCCGGGTGCTCGTCCTCGACGAGGCGCTCAGTCAGCTCGACTCGGCCACTGCGGGGCAGGTCCGTGCGCGACTGGCCGCCCACGTGCGGGGACGGACGACGGTCGTCGAGATCACCCACCGCGTCGATCTCGTCCCGGACGAGGCCCGCGTCCACGTGCTCGACCGCGGTCGTGTGGTCGAGTCCGGGCGCGCAGGTGACCTCCGCCCGGACGGTGACGGAGCCTTCTCCCGCCTGGAGGCCCGGGTGTGACACCCACGGCACGGTAGGGCGTCCGGAGGAGGGGGTCGCGGCTCCCTCTGATGCAGCTTCCATCTTCGAGGCCTTCCGTTCTTCGCCCGACATGGCTCGTCAAGGAGAAGTCGACAGTGAGCCGTCGGCACGCCGGTACATCTCCTGGGCGACCCGCGATGACAGCCGCGCATTCGTGGTGGACGTCGGTGGCGGCGTCGCGGCATTTGTCGGGCTCGACGTCGATCGGGGTAACAGGAGTGCCTGGATGTACTACTGGGGGCATCCGCGTTACCGCGGTCGAGGTCTTGTGAAGCAACTGGCCCGTGCTGTTGCGGACTGGGCCTTGCAGGACGAGGGTGCGGACGGGGCAGGCCTGGAACGTTTGGAACTCGGCCATCGTGTGAACAATCCGGCCTCCGGTGCGATCGCGCTCGCAGCCGGGTTCGTACAGGAAGGGCGGGAACGCGCCAAGTTCCTCGTCGACGGAGAACGTATCGACGTCCTCACGTACGGTCGCCTCCGTTCCGACGGCAAGGAGGGCACATGACTGAGAGCATTGCCACGAGCCCGCGATCCCTGGGTGAGCTGATCAAGGACAACGACTGGGTACCGCAACTGACGGAACGGGATTGGAAGTATCTCAGTGCTGAGGAGCGCTTGCTCTTCGAGGCGCGTCTTCCCTCGAACCCACCGCTCCGGTACGGCGTTCTCCGGATGGTGGCCGAACGTCGTCGGCGTCGGCGAAACCCCTTGTACGCGCTGTGGACCACACTCACCTTCATCCCGGACGGCCGCTGACCGGGCCGCTACCCTGTCGTCCATGAGCCGGATCAGCGCCGATACCGTCTACGAAGCCGCATTCGTCCCGTCCTGGGAACCCACCGGTCCCGTCGGGCACCTGGAGATCCGTCGCCTCGACGACCGCGTGGCCGTCGTGCGCCTGGACGTCGACGACCCCGACCGCGCCGAGGCACTCCTGCACCGGGCCGAGTCGGACCTCCGGGGTCCACTGGACACCTTCGAGTCCACCTGGTCGGTGCCGGCCGACCTCGCCGCCGACACCGGCCCCGACGTCGCCGCCCCGCCCCCGCAGTACGCGCCCGAGGTGCCCTCCACCCCAGCGACACCATCCGCCGCGGGCACGGGGCGCCCCGCGTTCCCGTCCGACCCCGGGATCACCGTCTTCCCGGATTCCTCGACGGTATTCGGCCACGGGAGTGCCGAAACGGCCGCTCTGATCCACCCGCTCGTGACGATCGACCCCGCTGCACTGTCGGGTGACACCTCGTCGGCGGACGACGCCTCCCCGGCGGGCGAGACGGTGTTCGCTCCGGAGACCTGGCGTGCGCTCGCCGCGTTCGGGCCCGTCCATCTGGTGAATCCGATCGTGCCCGTCGACGGTGTCCTCGGGGAGGGCCACGAACCAACGGACGACCTCGACCCGGACACCCGCGCCCACACCGCGCCCAACTGGTTGCTCTTCCGCGCCGACGAAGCGGGGCGGTACCGGTTCCTGGGCGACCCGGAGGTCCTCACCGCGGATCCTTCACACGTCGAGCGCGCGAACGCCGAGTTCGCGGGCAGCAGCGCGAGGTACCGGCGCCTGCACACGCTCACCTTCGGCGACCACGACGATCCGACCCGGGTGCGGGACGGATGGGGCACGGATCTGCCGGCGGTGGACCGCCTCGGCGGCGGGCCCGGGTGGGGGAACTGGACGGCGTTCGGGCCACCGGCGGCGCTGAGACTCGACGAGCCGGGTGGCGGCCCAGGCGACGATCCGGATGCCGGCCCGACCCTGCGTCTGGCAGACGGCCGCGCCTTCCACTTCGTGGCGGCGACCGCCGGGTACCCGTGGCGGCACGAGGGTCCGGACGCGATCCTCCTCTTCGTCGAACCGGAGTCGCGCACCGTGGCACTCACCTTCGACTGGGGCTGACCGCACCGACCGGAGCTCTCAGTGCCCGAGGTCGCGACGGGTGAAGTCGGCCAGGCCGACCAGCCAGATGCCGACCGTGAGGCCGACGACCCCGAGGACCTCCGGTGACCAACCGTTCGCGAGCGGCTCGTTCCCGTAGGCCCAGTGGTACGGGCTGAAGGGCAGGAGATCCTCGGTGTCCTCGCTCTGGGAGCCGATCGCATTGAGCATGTAGGACACGACGAGCACCCCGGCCGCCGTGCCACTGGCCCACAACTTCCGGCCCGTGGCGGCCCCGGCGGCCAGCGCCGTGACTCCGGCCAACAGGACGAGTGCCATGAGCGAGGCGACGCCGGCGGGGATGTGGGCCGGGTCCATGTCGAGGTCGGTCGCCTCGCTGATCCCCGCGATCATGGCCCAGGAGACCGCACCGAGCGCGCCCACCCGGATGAGCAGGGCGAGGGACTGCTGGGCGTAGTGGTCGAGGCGGGAGACTCCGTGGGAGAGGACGAGCTCCAGGTCCCCGGCCTCCTCCTGGCCGGCGATCGCCTTGCCGGCCCAGCCGATCGCCGCGACCGAGGCCAGCGCGAAACCGAGGAGTCCCAGGTAGGTGGCCTGTGCGTAGCCTGCGGCCGTCGACATCGCCGCGGCTCCGCCGAAGGCATTCATGAGCTCCTCGGGCATCGCGGCCATCATCTCGGAATCGGCGGCGAAGGTGTCCGCCATGCCCGAGTAGAGCGAGAGGTACATGCTGCCGACCGCCACGAGGACGATCGACCAGACGACGAGGCTGCGCCAGGAGCACCGCAGCTCGTAGGTGGTGAGGGCCAGCGCCCGCGTGGCGCGGACGGGTTCGGTGTGGACGCGGGCCGACCGCGTGGTCGTCGTGCTCATGACCGGTCCTCCGTTCCGGGAGTCGGGTGGTCCTCGTACATCTCGAGGACGGACTCCTCGAAGTCGCGTGGGTGGAAGGCGAAGTCGAGTATCTCGTGGATGTTGAGGAAGGCGAGAACGGCGGCGGCCGGCACGGAGCCCGGCACGGTGCCGGTCACCTCGTGGGTGCCGTCGGTCGAGGCCGTCACCTGCAGGGACGCCGCGGGGAGGGCGCGGGCGAGGTCGTCGGCGCCGATGTCACCCCGGAGCACGGCCCGCAGGCGGTTACCGGCACGTTCGCGCAGGCCGGCGACCGAGTCGGAGAAGACGATCCGGCCGCGGCGCAGGACGGCTGCGGAGTCGGCGACCTCGTCGATCTCGCCGAGGACGTGCGAGGAGAGGAAGACGGTGGTGCCTGCCTCACGCGCCTCGCGGACGAGGGCCAGGAACTCCCGCTGGACGAGGGGGTCGAGGCCGGAGGTGGGCTCGTCGAGGACGAGGACCTCGGGTCGGTGGACGAAGGCCTGGACGAGTCCGACCTTCTGCTTGTTGCCCTTGGAGAGTTGGCGGATGGGGCGGTCGGGGTCGAGACCCAGGCGATCGGCCAGCGGGTCGATCGCGTCGACGGCGCCCGGGGCGCCCAGACGGCAGAAGTAGCGGAGGATCTGGCGTCCGGTCACCCGCGCGTCGAGGGTGAATTCGCCGGGCAGGTAGCCGAGGCGCCGGCGCAGGGCGGGGCCACCGGTACGGGGCTCGTGCCCGAGGACGCGAACGGTGCCGGCGGTGGGGCGGGCGAGGTCGACGAGCGTCTTCATCGTCGTCGACTTGCCGGCGCCGTTGGGTCCGATGACGCCGACGACGGAGCCGTGCGGGACCTCCAGGTCGAGTCCGTCGAGAGCGCGGACCTTCCCGTAGGTCTTCACCAGTCCGTCGATCGAGATGGCCGAGCTGGTCATGAGTCCTCCTCCGGATCGGGGGTGGGAGTCGTCGTGGTGCCGGCACCGTTCGCGGTACCGGCAGTCGGCGGTGTGGAGTCGGGGACGATGAGCCCGTGGGTGAAGATGTCGAGCAGTTCCGGGGCGATCCGTTGGAGCAGCGCCGCGCGGTCGAAGGGGGAGTCGGGAGCGAGGGCGTCGGCGTAGTGGCGGGCGAAGACGAGGGTCGAGAGGCCGAGTCCGGTGACGAGTGCGGCGCGGGCGTGGGTATCGGCGCCGGGACGCAGGCGGATGCCGTCGATGTCCGTGTGGAGGGCGGTCTCGGCGGCGGCGGTGAAGTGGCGGAACAGGTCGAAGGTCTGCTCGGAGGGTTCGAGGAGCAGACGCTCCAGGTAGTCGATCAGGTGCCCCATGTCCCCGGCCAGCAGCCCCGCGTAGTCGATGCCGAAGCTGAACGCCTGCGCGGTGTTCTCCTGCTTGAACGTCATGATCCGGTCGACGACATGGGCGTCGCAGGCCTTCCGGAGTGCGGCCTTCGACCCGAAGTGGTGGTGGACGAGACCGAGTGAGACCCCGGCCTGTTCGGCGACCTGCCGGACGGTCGTCGCGCGGAACCCCCGGTCGGCGAACAGGAGGACCGCAGCGTCGAGGATCTTCTCGGCGGTGTGCGGGGCGGTGTTGCGCGCGGCAGGGGAGTAGGTGCGGACGCCGGTCGCGGGTGTCTCCTCGGGCTCGATTGGACGCATGTTCAATATTGGACACGCGTCCAATGTCATGTCAAGGGGTGGCGCTCGATCGACTGTGCGCGGTTTGGCGTTTCGACCCGGGTCGGACGCCAAACTGCGCACAGTCGATTTCGGGATGCGCCCACGGGGTTCGCAATCCCCGGGGATAGGATGCGCGCCGTGACCGATTCCGACCCCGCTTCCTCCGAGGACTCCACCCCCAGCCTCACCGAGGACGAACTCCAGGCCCTCCCGCGCGGCATGGCGCTCGCCTGGGGCGTGGCGGCCGCGCCGTCCCGCGGGCCCAAGAGGGAGCTGAGCGTCGAGAAGATCGTCGAGGCCGGCGTCGCGCTCGCCGACGAGGGCGGTCTGGTCGCCGTCTCGATGGCGGCCGTCGCCAAGCGCCTGGGCTACACGACGATGTCGCTCTACCGGTACGTCACGAGCAAGGACGAGCTGCTCATGCTCATGGGCGAGGTGGCGATCGGCCTCCCGCCGCTGTCCATCACCGAGGCGCCCACCTGGGCCGACGGCCTGCGCGCCTGGCACCGGGAGCAGCGCGCCGCACACCGGGCGCATCCCTGGATCCTCGACCTGCCGGCCCCGTCCGCGCCCTCGACCCCGAACGCGCTCGCGTGGACCGACGCCCTGCTCGGAGTGCTCGAACCGACCGGCCTGCCCTCGGAGGACGCGCTCGCCACCGGCGTGCTCCTCGCGGGTCTGGGCCGCTGGCAGTCCGAGGTGTCCCGCCAGTCCGAGGCATCCCGCCAGGAGGCGACCGCCCCCGAGGGCCCCACCTCCCTCGACCGGGTCCTGCGCCATTTCGTCACCCCCGAGGCGTACCCCGCCCTCCACCGCGTGCTCGTCGACGCGGACACCGACCTCGACCGGGCCACCTCTGCCGATCCCGGCTACGCCCTCGAACGGGTGATCGACGGGCTGGACGCCCACATCGCGCGGGTGGCACCACTCGTGGAACCCGCCGCCGAGGCGCCCTCCACCCGGGTGCCCACCGCCGGGCCGCCCGCCGGTGCGGCGGGCGACGAGGATCCGACCACTTCTGAGCAGGCTTTCGTGCGGGGTCCCCTCACCGACACCGAGGATCTGTGGATCACCGCGCCGCGAGTGGGCGAGGGTGAACGTCCCCGGCTCGGTCCGGAGGAACAGGGTGTGGGGGAGTCCGGAGGGGAGGGCGCCTCGGCGGCGGGGGACGGCGTGGAGGAGAAGCCTGCGGAGACGGCCGCTGCGGAGCACGCGACCCTCTACCCGAAGGACGAGCGGGTGAAGAAGGAGCGCGCGGCCAGGCGGGCCGCCGAGAAAACCGTCCGCGAGGCGTGCAAGGCGCTGGAGGACGCGGAGAAGAAACTGCGCGAGGCGACGAAGCGCGAGCACGGCGCCGTCGACCGCGCCCGTGCGCGGGAACTCAAGGCGGCGAGGGTTCCGAAGAAGAAGCGGTGAGCTTCAGAGCGGTCCTTCCAGACTGAACGCCAGTCCGAATCGTCGAGCCTGCTGTTCGAGGTGTGAGACGAGTGCATCGATCCGGGGGAGTTCACCGTGCACGGAGACGGTGAGGGTGCCGTCGTCCTTGGGTCTGGTCCACTGTCCTTCGAAGGGCTGCGCGGCGAGGGCACTCGGGTCTCGCGGAGTGAAATCGATGATCGCGCCCTTCTGTTCTCCCCAGGGGTTGTCGGTCCGGATGACGGCCACCTGCGTGAGTTCGGTCCACGGCACCTGGAGGCCACCGCGGGTCTCGAAGCCCTGGTCGCGGACGACGAGCGTGGTGGTCGGACCGGACACGGTCTCCCGTGAGCGTTCCTGCCCCTGCTTCACGCGGCGGTATCCGAGGAACCCCATGGCGACGAGGTCGAAGACGGCCACGCCGAGGAGCAGCCACTGGGTGATCTCCCCGGCGAAGATCGTGAAGGCCATGGCCGTGAAGATGACGGCGCCCGTCACGCCCATCCCGATGAGCATGAAGCCGGTGCGTCGTATGGCCGCGCCGCGGTCAGTGTGGTCGGCGGCTTCCATGAACCGGAAGTACTCGTGGCCGTAGTGGTCGTTGCTCATGCTCAGGCAGCCTGGACGGACGCGTTCGCGTGGAACCGGACCATGTGTTCCAGGACGATCATGGCGCGGGTGGCGCCGCGGGACGTTCGATCGGGACGCCGTGGCGTGCGCCCTGCTCGTCGAGGTGGGTGAGCAGGGCCTGCAACTCGGCGTCGTCGACCCGGATCGGTGCCACGGGGTGATCGCCGAGGAAGGTGTACTCGCGTCACCGGGACCCTGGGCGACGACGATCTTCTCCAGCTCGGTCCAGGCCACGCGAAGGCCGTGCCGGGTCTCGAACCCCTTCTCGCGGACGACGAGGGAGGTGACAGGGATGTGGGCGGTGTCGGCGGTCGACGCGTGCCCATCCTCCGCGATCCCGTCCGCTCGTGCCTTCCCGACCCGGAGTCGGAGGACGCCGAGCACTCCCGTGAACGCGATCGCCGCGACCACGACGAGCCAGAGGACCGGGTCGACGGGGTCGCCGTCGCGCATCGGGATGCCGGTCACCGTCAGGACGATCATGCCTGCCAGGAGCAGGCCGGACAGAATGGCCGCGGTGCGGAACCACCTGTCGGTCTTCTCCGCTCCCGAGGCGCCGAGGAGGGGCAACGGGAAGCGGAAGTATTCGTGTCCGTCGGGGTCGCTCATCCCTCCCGATTACGGACGAGACGAGCCAGGGAGCGCGGTTCCCGGTGCTTCACCGGAGTGGTGCTGCCGCACCTCACCGCTGCGGGGACTTCACGAACAGGATGACGACCAGGCCCACGGCGAGGACCACCGCGATGCCGAGGGCACCCGCCCGCTGGAACCCGAGGAGTGCGATGAAAGCGGTGAAGAGCATGGGACCGATGAAGGAGACCGCACGACCGGTCGTCGCGTAGAGCCCGAAGTTCACCCCGGCGCGCTCCGGCGGGGTGATGCGGGAGAGGAACGCGCGCGAGGAGGACTGCACGGGTCCGACGAACAGGCACAGCCACATCGCCGCGATCCAGAAGACGGTCTTGTCGTCCGTCACGACGATCGGCACCGCCCCGAGGATCAGGCACACGAGCCCGACGACGATGACCACCTTGGGCCCGAACCGGTCGTCGAACCAGCCGGCGACGACCGCGCCGAGCCCCGCGACGACATTGGCGGCGACGCCCAGGTAGATCACCTCGGCGCCGGAGAACCCGTAGGAACCGGCGGCGATGACGCCCGCGAACGCGAAGATCGTGGCGAGCCCGTCGCGGAAGATCGCCGAGGCGACGAAGAACCAGAACGTGTTCCGATCGGCGCGGAAGAGTTCGACGATCCGCGCCACCACGTGCCGGTACCCTGCCCACCAGCCGAGCAGCGCACGCCTGGCCCAGCCGATCACACCCCCACCCGCGAGTTCCGGCGGGACGGGCGCCGGCACGTCCTTGGGACCGAACAGCAGGACCGGCAGGGCGAACACCGCGAACCACGCCGCCGCAGCCACGGCGACGATCCGGTAGCGCAGCCCGTCCTCGTCGGTGGCGCCGAACAGCCCGACCTCCGGTTGGATGACGGTGAACAGGAGGATGACGAGCAACACGAGCCCGCCGAAGTACCCCATGCCCCATCCGAACCCGGAGATCCGCCCGGCGGTCTCCTGCGTCGAGATCCGTGTGAGCATGCCGTTGTAGCTGACCTCGCCGAGCTCGAAGAACACGCTGCCCACACCCATGAGGACGAGGCCGAGCAGCAGGTGGTCGGGGGTGTCACGGACGAAGAACATGCCGAGCATCGCGAGGACCATGAGCGCGGAGTTGACCCCCAGCCACAGCTTGTGCCGCCCGGAACTGTCCGCGCGCATGCCCGCCGCCGGTGCCAACAGGGCGATCGCCAGGCCCGCGAGGCCGGTCGCGATGCCCAGCGCCTCGGACCCGGAGGCCTCGTCGGCCGCGACCGCGCTGGTCAGATAGGGCGCGAACACGAAGGTGACGATGACGGCGTTGAACGCCGCCGACCCCCAGTCCCACAGCGCCCACGAACCGATGGCCCGCTTGCTCGCCGCCCCGCCGGGTACGAAACCGCGGGGCGCCTCGGGAGCGGGGGAGTGCGGGGTGGGTGAGGCAACGCCGCCGGTGGTGGGGTCCTGGCCTGGGGTCATGTCCGCCAGACTAGCCAGGCCCCGGTGACTGGGCCGCGAACGTGGTGACACGATTCGGGAACGGTGTGGAGCGGAGGTCCGGAACCTGGCGTGCGGCTGGGAGTGGGCGGCCCGCCCGGTGCGGGACTGGTTCCACGCGCTGTCCACATGACAGACTTGCCGGTGGATCCCGGACATCCCTCACACGGACGACCCGTGGCGGTGGGACACGACTTCGAAGGAGAACCCATGCCGATCGCAACCCCTGAGGTCTACACCGAACTCATCGACCGTGCGAAGGCCGGCGGTTTCGCGTACCCCGCCGTGAACTGCACGTCCTCGCAGACGATCAACGCCGCCATCCGGGGCTTCGCCGAGGCCGAGTCCGACGGGATCATCCAGATCTCCACCGGTGGCGCCGAGTACATGTCCGGCCCGACCATCAAGGACCGCGTGCGTGGCGCGGTGGCCTTCGCCGCCTTCGCCAAGGAGGTCGCCAAGAGCTACGACGTCAACATCGTCCTCCACACCGACCACGCGCCCAAGGACGCCGTCGAGCACTGGGTCAAGCCGCTGCTGGCGATCAGCGCCGAGGAGGTCGCCGCCGGCCGTGACCCGCTGTTCGGGTCGCACATGTGGGACGGGTCGGCCGTGCCGCTGGACGAGAACCTGCAGATCGCCGAGGAGCTCCTGGAGCTCTCCGCCAAGGCCAAGACGATCCTCGAGGTCGAGATCGGCGTGGTCGGCGGCGAGGAGGACGGCGTCGAGAACGAGATCAACGAGCAGCTGTACACCACCGTCGAGGACGGCCTGGCCACGGCCAAGGCACTCGGCACCGGTGAGAAGGGCCGCTACCTCACGGCGCTCACCTTCGGGAACGTCCACGGCGTGTACAAGCCGGGCAACGTGAAGCTGCGCCCGGAGCTGCTCAAGGAGATCCAGGACGCCGTCGGCCAGGAGGTCGGCAAGGAACGTCCCTTCGACCTCGTGTTCCACGGCGGCTCCGGTTCGCTGCCCGAGGAGATCGCCGAGGCGGTCGCCAACGGTGTGGTGAAGATGAACATCGACACCGACACCCAGTACGCCTTCACCCGCCCGGCGGTCGAGCACATGTTCCGCAACTACGACGGTGTGCTCAAGATCGACGGCGAGGTCGGCAACAAGAAGCAGTACGACCCCCGCGCCTGGGGCAAGGCCGCCGAGGCGGGCATGGCCCAGCGCGTGGTCGAGGCCAGCCAGAACCTCGGCTCGGCCGGTCAGCGCCTCAAGTGATCTGAATCGCTGAAGTGATCTGAATCGCTGAAGTGATCTGAATCGACTGTGCGCAGTTCGGCGTCCTGACCTCGGTCAGACGCCGAACTGCGCACAGTCGATTCACCACGTTCCGAGTCGAGCCGTGGGCAAAGAGATACGGTGAGCACATGACCACCGACGACTGGTACATCGAGCGTCTGTCACTGACGAACTTCAGGAATCTCGAATCGACGGAGATCGACCTCGACCGACGCTTGACGCTGCTCGTGGGGCGGAACGGTAGCGGCAAGACCGCAGTCCTCGACGCACTGGCGATCATGCTCCGAATTCCGCTCGGTGTACTCACCGGACGTGCGAGCGACCTGGGCAGTGGGGATTCTCCGCTTCATGTGGCGCATACGGATGCCACGGCGGTGGCTCGCTCGCTGGACTCCCGCGACGCGGTCGGCACCGTCGAGAGGAAGTACCCAGTGCGGATCGCAGCCACGGGGATACTCGACGGAGCCCGGGTGGAATGGGACCGGGCCCTGGCGACGCCGGACAACAACTCCACTTATGCACCGGGGCGTGTGCGTGAGCCGATGGAGGATCTTCAGGAACGCGCGATCGGAGTTCCTGGAGGATCCGGTGACACAGGCTTTCAGGCGGTCCTCCCGGTGGTGGCCATGTACGGGGTGGAGCGTCTGGTGAGATCTCGGCGCGGGCAGGGCACGATCGACGCCTCTCGATTGGATGCCTACTCCGATGCGCTCAGTCACGGGTCCGATCTCAAGAGGATCTCAGAATACGTGTCTCGGTTGGACAAGGAGATTCTGCGCGCACAGGCGTTCGGCGACGTGGAACCACGTGCAGTCAAGCGTCAGTTCGAGGCCATCGATGCGGCATGCTCTTCCATTCTCGAACCGGTCGGGTGGTCGTCCTTGCGGTGGAACGACACCGTCGGAGGGCTGACCCTGCGGGACCGGGATGGATTGAGGCTTCCCCTTTCGTCCCTTGCCTCAGGGGCCAGGATCGCAGCGGGATTGGCGATCGACCTCGCGAGCCGGATGGCGCGGGCGAACCCGCACCTCGGATCGTCAGGACTCCTCGAGTCGACCCCTGGCATCGTTCTCGTCGATGAGATCGACCTCCATCTGCACCCCGTATGGCAACAGCAAATCGTTCCTCAGCTTCTTCGGACCTTCCCACGTGTGCAGTTCGTCCTCACAACTCATAGTCCTCAGGTCATCGGGACGGTGGATCCTGAAAGGATCCGGATCCTGGACGGGGCACGGGTGAGAGTTCCGGACTACTCCAAGGGTCTTCGGTCGGACGTGGTGTTGCATGAGGTCCAGGGAGTGGACCCCGACCCGGACATCGACGGGATCAGAAGGAAGAAGGACCGGTACCTCGAGCTAGTGTTCGACGGCGACGGACACGGCGACGAGGCCGTGCAGTTGCGCGCTGAGCTCGACGAACTCGGAGGAACCGAGAGAATCGAGGAATTGCAGCAAGCGGATGTCCACATGGCCTTCGAAGAACTGGACTGACCATGTACAGGATCGCCCGGGCGGATCCTCCGCAGTCTTTCATCACCTTCGTTCAGAAGTATCCGGCTGCTACCTATGACGTGGATCTCAATTCTGATTCCGTGCTGAAGGAAGAACTGCGGGAGCACCTCTTGCGCCAGCAGGGCGGGCGGTGTGCTTACTGCGAGAGAGACATCAGCAAGTCGTCGTCCACGCGGATCGAGCATTTCCACCCCCAGAGTCTTCTTGTGACCTCCGCCGACGGCGAGTGCCAGAAACGTACCGGTGTGACTGTGAGAAAAGGTGGATCGGTAGCTGCCGACCTGGCCATCGGAAACCTCCTTCTCTGTTGTGACGGCCATGAAGGCACGGGAGAGGAGACCTGCGACAAGAGCAAGGGCAACACTCACATCTGCGAGGACATGGACAACCCCAAGGGTCTACCCGCGGAGATTCCGTCGCTCGTCGAGGTCAAACATGACGGCACAGTGGAGGTCGTCCGCTCCATGCGTACCGCGGCTGACGCACAGAGGGTCATCGACGAGATCCTGAACCTCAACTCGCGTACGTTGACCCAGAACCGGCTCCGAGTGCTGTCAACCTGGAAGAAGAAGTTCGCGGACCGGCGTAAAGCAGCCGGGAAGCGGTCGACGGTGGCAGTGCGGAGTGCTCTGGCGTCGGCGCTGAGAAACGCAGCCACGAGCAGCCCCTACCCTTCGACACTCGAGAGCTTTGCGCGAAGACTCGAAGCCGAGGTCCGTTCGTGACGAACTCCAGTGTGGAAGGACTGGCGGATCTCGATCCGGAAAACGCCAATCCTTCCACACTGGAGCTCGAGGAGTGCCTTCCTCTAGGAAGGCCTATGGATGGTGGTGGGTGGCGCCTCGGCGGTCCCAGAATCCCGCGTTCCTGATGCCGAGTGAGCGGAGGGTGCCCGCGTCGAGGACCGGGTCGAGGCCCAGGCGGACCTGTCGGCGGTAGTCGCGCAGCAGGGCGAGGGCCGGCCTCTGCAGGGCGAGGATCCCGAGGATGTTGAGCCAGGCCATCACCCCGACACCGATGTCGCCCATGGCCCAGGCCGTCTCGGTCGAGGTCACCGCGCCGAGGAAGGTCGCCCCGACGAGCAGCACCTGGACGAGCCGGGTGGCGACCGCGTGCGCGGCCCCGGGTACGCGCCCACGCCGGTTCCGGAAGAGGAAGGCGAGGTTCGTGTCGGCCATGTAGTAGTAGGCGAGGATCGTCGTGAATGCGAAGAACGCCACCGACACCGCCACGAACCCCGCGCCGATCCCTGGCACGAGCGTGTCGAGGTACACCGAGCCCGCCGCCAGGCACAGGTAGACGAGTGCCGGGGACCAGACGACGGCATTCACCGCGTCGACGGCAGAGGTGAGCAGCATGGACGCGGACATGACGAAGGGGCCTTCCCGGACGGCAGGAGGGGAACGACTCACTGTCCGACCGGGGAAGGCCCCCTGTCCAGACCCGTGGCGGTCGCCACAGGAGGTGGCTGCCGCGCACGCCGGCCACCGGGGGTGGCCGATCACGGGCGAGGTGGTGTCAGGGGCGGGGCGCCTCGGCGGCGGGGGAGGGCGTGCCGTCCTCAGAGCGGGAGGTGCCGGCGGTGTCGGTGCCCGGCGCGGACCCCGCCCAGAAGTCGGCGTTGCGGATGCCGAGTGTGGCGGGGTCGAAGCGCGGGTCGAGGCCGGACTTCTTCTGGCGTTCGTAGTCGCGCAGGGCCTTGAGGGCCGGCACCTGCAGGACGAGGATGCCGAGGATGTTGAACCAGGCCATGAGGCCGACGCCGATGTCGCCGAGGGCCCACGCCTCGGTCGCGGTGGTCGTCGCGCCCCAGGCGCAGGCGACGAGCATGGCGGCCTGGAGGAGGCGGACGAGGACCTGGCGGGCGCCGGGGTGGTCGAGGCGGCGCATGAGGTACTTGAGGTTCGTCTCGGCCATGTAGTAGTAGGCGACGATCGTGGTGAAGGCGAAGAAGGCGAGCGAGACGGCGATGAAGCTCGCGCCCACGCCCGGCATGAGCGTGTCGAAGGCGCCCTGGGCGAAGCCGGGGCCCACGCCGACGTCCGCGCCCAGGTTGCCGCCCTCGGCGAGCACGGCGCCGTCCTCGGAACCGCCCTCGAAGACGCGGTACATGCCGGTCGACAGGATCATGAAGGCCGTGGCCGAGCAGACGAACAGGGTGTCGATGTAGACCGAGCCCGCCTGGACGAGGCCCTGCTTGGCGGGGTGGGAGACCTCGGACGCGGCGGAGGCGTGGGGGCCGGTGCCCTGGCCGGCCTCGTTCGAGTAGATGCCGCGCTTGACGCCCCACTCGACGGCGGTGCCGATGATGGCGCCGAAGGTGGCGTGGACGCCGAAGGCCGAGGAGAAGATGAGGTTCAGGACCTGCGGGATCATGGGCGCGTTGACGAGGACGACGACCAGCGCGATGAGGATGTACACGAGGGCCATGACCGGCACGACGACCTGCGCGAAGTTGGCGATCCGCTTGACGCCGCCGATGACGATGAAGCCGAGCACGATGACGAGGCCGACGGCGACGACCCACGGGTTCACACCCCAGGCACCGGCCATCGCGGTGCTGATGCCGTTGGCCTGGACGCCGGGCATGAGGACGGTCATCGCGAGCACCGTGACGAAGGCGAAGACGGCGGCCCACACGCGGAACAGGCCCGCGGCCTTGGTGTGGCGGTAGGCCTTGAGCAGATAGTAGGCCGGACCGCCGCGGTATTCACCGGTGTCCTTGTCGCGTTCCTTGAAGATCTGGCCGAGAGTCGATTCGATGAAGGACGTCGAGGCGCCGAGGAACGCGACCGCCCACATCCAGAAGACGGCGCCGGGGCCACCGAAGGCGATGGCGGTCGCGACACCGGCGATGTTGCCCGTGCCCACGCGGCCGGCGAGCGACATGGTGAGCGCCTGGAAGGAGCTCACACCGTCGGCGGACTTCTCCCCGCGGAAGGTCTGCTTGACCATGTCCGGCAGGGCGCGCAGCTGCACCATGCGTGTGGCGATGGTGAAGTACACGCCCGCGGCCAGGCACAGGTAGACGAGGACGGGTGACCAGATCATTCCGTTGAGAGCGGCGATCAGTTCGGACATGACGGTGTTGTTCCCACTTCTGTGAAGTTGTGTGTGGAGTTGCGGTCGGGGTGACGCCGTCCGGAGGGGCGGCGGGCCCCGGGGTGGCCGGGTGGTGCCCGGGCGGTGTTCGGCACGCGGATTCCACATCGCGGCACGGGGCCGACAGGAAATAGGACCACCGCTCTGTGATCCGTGTCAATGCGAGTAGTGCCGGTCACGCTCCGTTCGGCAGCGAAACCCCAGGTGGCGAGCGGGTGAGCGCGGTGTCGTGGTGGTGCATGTCATGTGCTGTCCGGCCCGCCACCTCGCGCGTAGCCTGGGGGTATGGACTCCGGGCGCACCCTCGACACCACCGCTGACACCCCCGTCGACACGACCCTCGACACCACCGTCGTCATCCTCGGCGCGGGCCTGGCCGGGACCACGCTCGCCCACCGGCTGCACGCGGCCGGCATCGACTTCCGTCTCGTCGACCCGCAGGTCGGTGACACCGTCGAACTTCCGCCGCTGTCCAAGAGCCTGTTCACCCCGGAGCTCACGACCACCGGCTACCCGCGTACCTGGGACGCCTCCCACGAGATCGCGGGCACCGCCGTGGAGGTCCACGCAGAGGAGCACACCGTCACCCTCTCCGTCGAGGTGGCTCCCGCCGATGAGGCCGACCGCGCCGCCCGCACCTTCGACATGGGAGGCGGGTTCACCGCCTACGCGCCACTGCACCGTCAGGTGATCGTCGGGTACCGCACCCTCGTCGTCGCGACCGGCATGCACGCGCGCACCTACCCCGAGCCACTCCCCGGTGGCACCGTCCACGAACTCCGTTCCCGAGGCGATGCCGAGATCGTCCGCACCCGACTCACCGCCCTGTCCGCCGACTGGCCCGACGAGGACCCCCACCTGGACATCGGCGTGCTCGGCTCCGGCTTCCTGGCCCTCGAACTCGCCCGAGGCGCCGCCGACGCCGGTCACCACCCCACCGTCTACCTCCGCGGTGACCGCCCTCTGCCCGGCCTCACCCCGACCACCGGCCGCGCGCTCATGGACCTCCACGCCGCCGCCGGTGTCGCCTTCGTCGAAAACGCCGACCCCTCCGACTACGGCAGCCACGCCCTGTGGCTGGCCGCCGTCGGCGCGGCCGCGAACGCGGAGTCGTTGCCGTCCGGGTGGTCGCGTCGTGCGAACGGCACGATCGAGGTCGACGCCCATCTCCGCCCGGTGGCCGCTCCCGAGGCGTCCCGCACTCCCGGCGTCCATGTCATCGGTGATGCCGCGACGATCGTCGAGGGGCCGATGGCAGCGTTCGGGCGCCTGGAGTCCGAGCCGATGGCGATGTCCCAGGCCGAATGGTTGGGCGAGTACCTGGTGGCCGGATCCGGGTCAGGGGAGGCGGAAACTGACCGTCGGGCGACGGCGCCCTGGACGACGACCCCGTGGCACTGGAGTTTCCAGGGCGCGGTGCGGGTCTTCACGGTCGGCGATTCAGCGGCGAGCGTGGCGAGGCGTCAGGGCACGGTCGTCGAGGACCTCGACACCCTCGTCCTGGGCGACGTGGAGGCCGGGACGTTCCAGGTGCTCCTGTTCGACGCCCCCGAGGAGGGTTCGCGTGACGGTTCGCACGATGGTGGGGAAGCCGTTGCCGGTGGGGAGGCCAGGGTCTCCGGGGAAGCCCGCCTGGTCGGCGTCGAGACGGTCGGCCTACCGGCGGCGCACAATGCGGCACGCAAGGTGTTCGATGGAGGCCTTCGCCCCACCCGTGCGGAAGCCGCAACCGAAGGTTTTACCTTCAAGAGCCACTACCGGTCGCTCAGCGGTGCTTCTCGTACTCCTTGACCACCTCGGCGGTGTCGCCGTCGGCGCGCAGGTCGCCCTTCTCGATCCACAGCGTGCGGGTGCACGTGTCGCGGATGGATCGCATCGAGTGACTGACCAGGAAGACCGTACCGGCGGACTCGCGGATCTGGCGGATGCGCTTCTCGGACTTCTTGCGGAACCACTTGTCGCCGACGGACAGCGCCTCGTCGACGATGAGGATCTCGTGCTCCCGCGCGGTGGCGATCGCGAACTTCAACCGCGCGGACATGCCGGACGAATACGTCCGCATCGGCATGTCGATGAAGTTCTTGAGCCCGGTGAACTCGACGATGTCGTCGTACTGCGCCAGGATCTCCTCGCGCTTCATGCCCATGGCGAGCCCACCGA
Organism: Brevibacterium litoralis; assembly: GCF_040212315.1. Classification (NCBI taxonomy): domain Bacteria; kingdom Bacillati; phylum Actinomycetota; class Actinomycetes; order Micrococcales; family Brevibacteriaceae; genus Brevibacterium; species Brevibacterium litoralis. The sequence goes on from NZ_JBDIUY010000039.1 coordinate 52,299, forward strand.
GGACGATGTTGTTCCCACCCGAGAGGTCCGGGATCAGCGCGGCCCCGACGCCGAGCAGGTTCGGCCGCGAGCTCGCGTAGACCGCACCGCGCGTGGGCGGGGTGAGCCCCGTGATCGCACGCATGAGCGTCGACTTCCCGGACCCGTTCGACCCGATGATGCCGATCGACTCGTTCTTGTTCGCCACGAAGCTCACGCCCTTGAGGGCGTGCACCGTCTTCATCGCCCGGCCGCGCTGCAGCAGCCCGGACGACACGGAGGGCTTCACGCGCTTGCCGGTCGTGAGCGTCTTGAACTCGACGTGCACGTTGTCGCACATGACGACGGGGTGGTCGATCTGTCCGCTGAGCTCGGAGTCGGTCAGGTGCAGTGCGTCCGGGTGGGATCCCTCGGTGGCGCCGGCGACGTCCTGCCGGGACGCCTCGTCGAGGGCTTCCTCGGCCCCGTCGGCCCCGTGCGGGACCAGCGGTTCGTCACTCTTCTCGGCCATAACGCTCCTCCGCCTTCCAGAAGAACAGGGCGCCGACGATCAGCGTCACGACGGCCCAGATCGCCAGCATCCACCAGTAGTCCCAGGGCATCTCGTAGTCCTGGAGCAGCAGCCCGCGGGCGATGGTGATGGTCTCGTGCAGGGGGTGCCAGGAGTAGACCGCCATGACGGCAGGGGGCCAGTCCGACAGCACGTCCTTGACCTCGTAGAACACGCCCGAGGTGTAGAAGATCAGGCGGCTGATGAACGGGATGAGCTGCGAGAGGTCGCGCAGGTGCACCGTGAGCCTGGCGAAGATGAACGCGATCCCCTGGTTGAACATCCAGAACAGCCCGATGAGTGGGATGAACAGGAACCAGTCCCAGCTGGGCCGCGCGCCCCACAGCATCGTGATGATGAACATGAGCAGCAGGGTGGGCATGAAGTTCAACAGGTTCTCGAACACCTTGGCCACCGGCAGCACCGCCCGCGGGAACGGCAGCGACTGCACGAGCGAGGCGTTCGAGATGATCGACTTGGCCCCGCCGTTCATCGAGGAGTTGAAGAACTCGAGGACGAACACACCGATCACCAGGAACGGGATGAAGTTCGGCGGCCGCGAGTCCCCGAGGATCAGCCCGAAGACCAGGCCGTACACGCAAGCGGAGAGGATGGGGCGCAACAGCACCCACAGCATGCCCAGGCGATTGCGCTCGTTGTCACTCTTGATCCGGTACCGGGCCAGCGAGTACGTGAAGTCGCGCCGTTTCCACACCTCGCCCAGGTAGCGGAAGAACGACGGCCGCGCTCCCACGCGGTGCAGCGAGTGCTGCGCGGCCAGTTCAGAGATCTGCATGGATCGTGGACACTCTCCGTCGGGTCGTGGACTCCGCCGATTCTATGGCACGCCCTCCCGCCCGGAGCCCAGGCAGTTCTGTGACCTGCCCGATCCTGTGACCTGCCCGATCCCGCCGCGGCCGAGGCGCCCCGCTCTCCAGCCGTGCCCGCCGCCCCGCGGACCCCGCGGATCCGGGACTACGAGCTCGATGTCGTTTCGCAGGACTCTTGTCTCGCAGTCGTCCGTGACTACGAGACAACAGTCCTGCCGAACGACATCAACCTCGCAATCAGGCCGGGAACCCGCTCACTTCCGGCGCCAGGCCCCGCGGGTGTCGTAGACGATCGTCTCGGTGAGCCGGGTGGGGTCGTAGTTCTTGAAGGGCGTGTGGTCGACGAGCAGCAGCACGATGTCCGCCGCCTCGACTGCCTTCTCGAACTCCACGAGCTCGACGTTCGGCAACCCGGCCAGGGACTCCGGCAGGGTGTCGATGTTCGGCTCGACGGCCATGACGGACGCCTCGGGCAGCCGGGTGGCCAGTTCGACCGTGATGTCGAGGGCCGGCGACTCGCGCAGGTCGTCGATGTCCGGCTTGAATGCGAGCCCGAGCGCGGCGATCCGCGGCTCCTTGAACCGCTGCGCCTTCGGGACCACCTGGTCGAGCACGTACTCGGGCTTGGCGTCGTTGACCTCGCGCGCGCCACGGATGATCCGGGCCTGCTCGGGAGCCGAGGACACGATGAACCACGGGTCGACGGCGATGCAGTGCCCACCCACGCCGGGCCCCGGCTGGAGGATGTTGACCCGCGGGTGGTGGTTGGCCAGCTCGATGAGCTCCCACACGTCGACGTCCAACCGGTCTGCGATGAGCGAGAGTTCGTTGGCGAACGCGATGTTCACGTCACGGAAGGCGTTCTCGGTGAGCTTGGCCAGTTCGGCCGTCCGCGCGTCGGTGAGCAGGAACTCGCCGTCGCAGAACAGCTGGTAGAGCTCACGGGCCCGCGCGCCGGCGTCCCCGTTGAGCGCGCCGATGATCCGGTCGTTCGTCCGCAGCTCGATCATGATCCGCCCGGGCAGCACCCGCTCGGGGCAGTGCGCGAAGTAGACGGTGTTCGCCTTCCCCGCCTCCAGGGTGAGGTCGGGGCGTGCGGCGAGGACCACCTCGGCCACGCGCTCGGTGGCACCCGGGGGAGAGGTCGATTCGAGGATGACGAGCTCCCCGCCCTGCAGCTGCGGGGCCAGGGATGCGGCAGCTGCCTCGACGTAGGAGAGGTCCGGCTCGTGGTCGCCCTTGAACGGCGTGGGCACGGCGATGATGTAGTTCTCGGCGCGCGGCACGTCCTTCGAGGCCACCAGGTTCCCCTGCGACACGGCGCCGGCGAGCACCGCGCCGAGATCCGGTTCGACGAAGGGCAGTTCGCCCTTGTTCACCGCCTCGACGGTGCTGTCCTTCACGTCGACGCCGGTCACGCGCGCACCCGTGCTCGCGAGCACGGCGGCGGTCGGCAGCCCGATGTACCCCAGGCCGATGACGGCGACCGTGGGGGTGTGACCGGTTTTCGAGGGGGTCATGCTCCAAGAACCTTTCGTCGACGCGCCACCCGGGCCGCAATCGCCCCGTGACGTCCGCAGGGCAGTTTCTCATACGACACGGACCGGTCTCCTCCTCCCGCCGC